>CAZGDY010000009.1:0-25946 GCA_964524965.1 uncultured Clostridia bacterium | reverse complement strand
CGCGTATAGCCAACCCCGACACCTTCCACTTCCAGTTGTTTGACAAATTCCTCAAATTTCTGGGTGCCGACAACTTCCACAATTTGAATATAATCCGGGCCAACTTCTTTCATCAAACGAAGCCCACGACCAACAGCCTGTTCCGGAAGAATATTTGCCTTGGCGGTAAAAGGTCTTAAGCCTAATATAACCGAAACACCGCGCACATCCCATCCTTCACGCAGCATCATGACACTGACTATGGCTCTTATTTTATTCTCCGGTTTGTCGATTAGCCGTGCCGCTTCCCTGGCTTTTTCCAAGTCTCGCTTCTGAATTTCACCTTTTTTATCCGTATGGATTAAAAGGAGTTGACCGTCTCCTTTAAATTCTGCTTTGGATTTTAATGATGCATTAATATCATCGGCATCCCGTGTGTTTTCGGCCATAATGAAAAGCACCGGTTTCTTTTTGACCTTGCCATATGCCTTATGATGATCTTTCCAGCGGGAAAAAAGAGCAGGTTAACTCCCAAGCAAATTTTTACAATTTAAATATCCTTGATAAAAAACTAACCGAACTTTTTAAAAAGGAAGAATTTGACCTTGTTAATCACCATGCTGCACAGATAAATGTGCGATCTTCCATAGAAAATCCTTCCTTTGATGCAAAAAAAAACGTGCTGGGGACTCTCAACCTTCTTGAAAACTGTAAAAAATTTGGAGTGAAAAACTTTATACTTATAAGCTCTGGGGGTGCAATATATGGGTAACCATCCTTTTTGCCGACCAAGGAAATTATTGCTAAATCACCTCTTTCTCCTTACGGGATTAATAAATTAGCCCTGGAATTTTACCTTTATTTTTATAAAAAGGTTTTCGGACTTAATTACATATCATTAAGATACGCCAATGTCTATGGACCCAGGCAGGACCCTTTTGGTGAGGCGGGTGTGATAGCTATTTTTTCCAGTAAGATGTTAAAAGAAAAGACACCTACAATCTTCGGGGATGGAGAACAAACAAGAGATTACGTATTTGTAGAGGACGTAGTTGAAGCTAACCTTCTAGCAACTCACAAAATAGAAAAAATCAACTGCAAAAATATTTTCTCTATTGATGATCTTGCCTATAATATAAGTACTGATAAAGAAACATCAGTAAATAGCCTCTACCAAAAATTAGCTACCATTACTGAATTTCAGAAACCTCCCTTTTATGATAAACCCAAAAAAGGCGAGGTAAGAAGAATATGTCTTAATTCTGGTAAAGCAAAAAAAGAACTTAGCTGGGAAGCAAAAACCCCTTTAGAAATGGGACTTAAAAAAACCTTAAAGTGGTTTTTCCCAAAAATTTAATCTTTATTTTTTATCTTCTGTTTCCTGTTCTTCACTTACACTTTCTCCAGCGCGTATAGCAAGTTCTTTTTCCCGCATTTCAACTTCTTTCTCCAACTCCTCTATTACATGTTGATTTTCTTCCTTAAAAAGATGTTTAAACCTTCCCTGTAGCTGGAGAAAATCTTTCAAAGGCTTTTTTTTCTTTGGCTGGTAAGTAATTTTATATTGACCGTTTTCTATTTCATAAAGAGGCCAAAACCCGGTAGAAACAGCCAATTTAGCAATTTCTATACCCTTATCAGCCGGATATCTCCACCCTCGAGGACAAAAAGAAAAAACATTAATAAAACTTGGGCCATTTACCGCCAATGCTTTTTGAACTTTCCTCATAAGGTCCATATGATAGGCAGGAGAGGCTTGAGCAGCATAAGGAATATGATGAGCAGCGGCAATTTGGGTAAGATTTTTTCTAAATTCTGTTTTCCCCTCAGGAATAGCCTTACCAGAAGGTGTAGTAGTGGTATGAGCTCCCTTAGGACTAGCACTAGAGCGCTGAATCCCGGTGTTCATGTACGCTTCATTATCATAACACACATAGAGTATTCTATGTCCTCGCTCCAGCATTCCGGATAAAGACTGCAAACCAATATCGTAAGTTCCCCCGTCGCCACCAAAAACAATAAATCTAACATCTTCTGTAATTTTTCCCTGTTTTTTTAAGAAACGATAAGTAGTTTCTACCCCAGAAAGAGTAGCAGCAGCATTTTCAAAAGCACAATGGATAAAAGGACATTTCCAGGCAGTAAAGGGATAAATAGTAGTTGCTACTTCCAGGCACCCTGTAGGGCAAGCAACTACTACTGGCGTATCTGCAGTTAAAAGTACCTGTCTAACTATTATTGAGGCTCCGCACCCCGGACACAATCTGTGTCCGCGAGATAAAGTCTCTTTTTTATGTGAAAGTTGTTTAAGAGAGGGCATTTAATTTCTCCTTATTATTCTCTTACACCTAAATAAGTTATTAACTTTTTTGGTTTTCCTGTTTTTTTTACCTCAAGAAGGTCACTGGCAATTTTCTTGATATGCTCTACAGTAACTTCTCTACCTCCTAAGCCATAAATATAACTTACTACTGTCGGTTTTTTAGTCTCTTCATACAAGGCAGATCGTACTTCTAAAAAAATAGGACCACCTACAGCTCCAAAAGAAGCTGAGCGATCCATCACTGCTACGACAGTTTTAGTAGCAAGAATTTCCTGGATTTGCTTCTGGGGAAAGGGACGAAAAGTCCTTATCTTTACAAGCCCAACATTTACACCACTTTCCTTAAGTTCCTCTATGGTAGCCTTAACAGTACCTGCGGCAGAACCAGCAGCTATTATTACTAGATCGGAGTCTTCTACATTAAATTTTTCTACGAACCCATAACTTCGGCCAGAGAGTTTAGCGTATTCTTCTCCCACCTGTTTGATAACAGGAAGAGAGTTCTTAATAGCCTCAACTTGCTGTTTCTTATGTTCGAAATAGTAATCAAAAAGATCAAGTGGACCATAGGTTACAGGATGTTTTAAATCCAAAAGAGGATGCTCTGCTTTAAAACTCCCTATAAAATTTTTGATCTTCTCATCCCCCAGAAGCTCCACTCTTTCTGTACCATGAGATATAATAAATCCATCAAAGCACACCATTACCGGAAGAAGAACATTTTTGTTTTCCCCTATCTTTATCGCCTGAAACAAATTATCATAAACTTCCTGGCAATTTTCACTATAAAGCTGTATCCATCCTGAATCTCTTGCTCCCATTGAATCAGAATGATCGCAGTGAATATTTATAGGGCCACTTAAAGCCCTGTTAACTACTGGCATCACTATAGGAAGACGATATGATGCAGCTATATATACCACCTCCCACATAAGAGCAAGACCATTAGCGCAGGTAGCGGTCATAGCTCTTGCTCCACTTGCTGCTGCACCAACGCAAGCACTCATAGCCGAATGTTCACTTTCTACCCGGATCATCTCTGTATCCACCTTACCGTCTGCCACAAGCTGGGAAAAATTTTGTACTATTTCGGTTTGAGGTGTTATAGGATAAGCAGCCATAACATCTGGATTTATCTGTCGTATAGCTTCAGCAGCAACTTCATCACCGGTCATTGCTTCTATTCTTACCATTTATTTACTCCCTTCTTTCTGGTCAATTTGCCCCTCTCGATATTTAGATTCTTCTACCATCTGAATGGCTTTAAAGGGACAAACACTTTTGCATATACCACAACCTTTGCAATGTTCATAGTGAAAACCTTTCATTTGTTCTTCTTCCACTATTACAGAAGCATCCGGGCAATATATCCAACACAAAAGACAGTTAGTACATTTTTCTTCATCAACTAATGGACGAAAAGTTCTCCAATCTCCAGTTAAGTATTTTTCAGCGTTTCCTGCCTCTAAAATTAGTCCTCCTATAGGAATTTCCTTCCAACTTTTTTCCTTCATTCTGAGTTAACCTCCTCATACGCCTTCTTTATTGCAGACACATTCCCTTCAACTATTTTAGAACTAAATTTCTTTCCAAATTTTTTGTTCACACCTTTTAAGAGATTATCCAGACTTAAAAGTGGAACAACCTTTATTAGAGCACCTATCATAGGCATATTGGGAAGATTTCTGCCTAAAAGTCCTAGGGAAATAGATGTAGCATCAACCGTATAAACTTTACCTCTGGTTAAATTTAATTTCTTACGAATATCCTCAGGGTTAGCATCAGTATTAACCAGGATCACTCCCTCCTCCGGCAAACCTTCGATGACATCCACCGAATCCAGAAGAGTAAAGTCAAGAACAACAACAGCATCAGGATTTGTGACTCCGGAATGAATAAAAATAGGAGTATCGCTTATTCTGGTAAAAGCTTTTATAGGTGCTCCCTCTCGCTCCGGACCATACTCGGGAAATCCCTGGATATATTTTCCCTCATTCAAAGCAGTCTCTGCTAAAAGAATAGCCGCCGTTTTAGCCCCTTGGCCAGCCCGTCCATGCCATCTAACCTCACTAATTTTCTTCATAGTATTCCCCTTTTTATACACCCCCACCTTAATCCTCCCCCTCAAAGGGAGGAGAAAAGAAAGAAATCCAAACCCCCCTCTCAAGAAAAAGACAATTAACTGCCTCCCTCTCTCCCTCTCCTCTTGGAAAGAGAGTTAGGGTGAAGGGTGTGTTTTTTTTATTTTTACAATAATCTTTCGTTATTTATCTGGCACTATCTCACCTTATAAATTATAAACAAAAAATCATAATATTGTACGCAAAATAATAACAACTGTCAAATTTAAATTTTTTAATGTTAAAGGTCTTCCCAGTTACAAAATCAAACCAAATACCATCCAACCCACCATAGAAATTAAAGCCCACAAGAATAAATTAGTAAGTAAACCTGCAGCTAGATCATCGATAACTATTCCCCAACCTCCCGGTAAACTCTGAAGTTTATCTATATGGAAAGGCTTTACTATATCAAATAAGCGGAAAAGTACAAACCCCAAGATTAAAAAGATAGGAGAAAAAGGTATTCCGATCAAACATACCAAAAAACCACCTATCTCATCAATAACAATGGATGGGTGATCTTTTTTTCTAAAAATCTTTTCGCATTTTTTAGAAACCCATACCCCCAAAAGAAGAACACCGATAGCTACGCTTAAATGCCACCAGATATTTATCGTAAACAATCTCAGCAAAAGATAAATCAAAACCCCCCATAGGCTTCCCACTGTCCCAGGGAAAAAAGGAAAATAACCAGCTCCCAACCCTGTTCCAATGGCTAAAATTACTTTTTTCATCTTATTAATTTCCTTCTTCCCTTTAATAAATACTGAATACCTGAGATAAGAGCAAAAACAGTAACCAAACCCATAAGAAAATAAATAGATATTCCTAATACTCCTCGGACTAAAGCTGACGTAGAAAGCAAATAAATAAAGACAAAAAGAATAGCCCCATATTCCAGCACCGTTTTAAATTTAGCCACCGAGCTTGCAGCAAGAACAGTTCCCTGAGCAGCTAATTGTACTCTAAGAGCCATTACTAAAAAATCCCGGGCCATAATGATTATTACCATCCAAAAAGGAATGATATGAAAATAAATAAAACAAATAAAAGCGCTATAGGTGAGAATTTTATCAGCAACAGGGTCAATTATCTTTCCCATGGTAGTGATCTGATTTTTCTTTCTGGCTACATATCCATCAAGCCAATCAGAAAAAGAGGCTACGACAAAAATAACCAGAGAAATAACTATTCCTTTTTTCCCCAGAACAAATAAGAATAAAATAAAAAATGGAATTAGAACTATCCGAAAAAAGGTTATTTTATTAGCTGTGTTCATTTTCGCTATTTTTCTTTTCATCTTTTGAAAGTTCTCTTTCTACTACCACTTCCCTGGCTTTACTACCTCGGGCCGGTCCCACTATTCCCTCTTCTTCCAATTGCTCCATAATTCTTGCAGCTCGATTATATCCAATAGCCAATCTCCTTTGAAGATAGGAAGTAGATGCCCTCCCTCTTGTTAAAACAAGCTGCTTTGCTTCTTGGTAAAGATCATCTTGAATTTCTTCTTCTTTTTCCCCTTCTTCTTTTTCTTTTTCAACCGCACTTATTATATCCGTATAAATGGGGCTTTTCTGCTGTCTAATGAAACGAACAACCTTTTTCACTTCGCTAGGTGAAATATAGCCTCCTTGAATTCTTAAAGACCTTGATGCCTCTACGGGCGAGAAAAGCAGATCACCATTCCCAACTAACTTCTCAGCCCCAGTAGCATCAAGAATAGTACGAGAATCAATCTGTGAGGCGACAGCAAAGGAGAGGCGAGAAGGAAAGTTTGCCTTAATTAAACCAGTAATAACATCAACTGAAGGTCTTTGGGTAGCAACTACCAGATGAATACCGGTAGCTCTTCCTAATTGAGCAATTCGACAAAGAGTTTTCTCTAATCGAGCCCCGGCAAGCATCATAAGATCAGCCAGCTCATCAATGACCACCACCAGATAGGGCATAAGCTCTTCCTTTTCTTTGTCCTGGTTAAACCCCGCGATATTACGGACACCTTCCCTGTTAAACCTTTCATAGCGATGCATCATCTCCTGAACCACCCAATCTAAAGCTTTGACGGCTGTTTTAAAATCTTTTACCGGAGGAAAAATCAAATGAGGAATCTCTGCATAATCAATAAGTTCAACTGTTTTGGGATCAATAAGTAAAAATTTAACCTCCCAAGGGGTAGTTCTGTAAAGCAAACTTATTAAAATAGAATTCACGCAAACGCTTTTTCCGGAACCAGTTGATCCTCCTATTAAAAGATGAGGTAATTTCTCCAGATTTACCCATATTGTTTCTCCGGCAATATCTTTCCCTAAGGGGAAGAAAAGTTTTTCTTCTGTCCTCTTAAATTCAACTTCTCCTAAAAGTTGGCGTAAATAAACAAAATTAACCTTCTTTTTAGGAACCTCCACCCCCACCAAAGATTTACCACTTACAGGTACCTCTATTCTCACATTAGCAACAGCTAAAGCTAAAGCAAGATCGCTGGATAAATTCATGAGCTTGCTCACTCTGATTCCAGGAGCAAGTTTAACCTCGTAACGAGTAATAACCGGTCCTTCCTTTATCTGTTCTATTTCAATTTCTACCCCAAAATCTTTCAGAGTTTGTTGAAGTCTTTTACCTGCTTCTCCCACCTCCTTGGACGAGAAGTGTTGAGACTTGGGTAAATCAAGTAAACTCAAAGGTGGAAATTGGTAATCTTCGGAAGAAGAAAATCTTTGAAAATCTTCTTTTTTTTCTTTTGTCAAATTATATTCTGTTGGTATTTTTTTTAAAATAAGATTTTTCTGGGAGGATATCCTCCTTTTAATTTCTTTTTTTCTTTTAAAAATAGAAAAATCTATAGTTAAAAATAAAGAAATGAACAAAAGCCCACCCATTATAACTAAACTTCCCAGCTGACCGAAAAATGAAATCGTTAACCAGGAAAAAATAAGACCTACCAAACCCCCTCCATACCAGAGAAAAGTAATATCCAATCCAAAAAGATAAAGAAGACTGCACAATGCTACAAAACCAATGATGAGGCTTATTCCTCGAGAAAAAAAATTCTCTATATGTCCTTTTCGGACTTTTTTTATGCCAAACCAGATCAAGGCAATTGGTAGAAAAAAAGCGGGTATTCCCAACCCCAAAAAAAGATAAGTGGCGATACCAATGCCCACTCCCCCCACGTAGTTATCGGGAGATACTTTGGGGGGAAAAGTAAAAAAAGCAGATTTACTGGGATGATAAAAAAAGAGGCTAATTAAAACAAAAAAACCGATTATAACCAAAAGAATGCCCCAAACAACATCTTTTTTTCTTTTTCTAAGAATTTGATCTGTCATGTCTTTAATTATCTCCCCGTATGTCCAAATCCTCCTTCACCTCTGAGCGTAGAATCAAGGATGCTAACACATTTTATTCTTGCGCGAACAACTGGCGATAGAATTGCCTGAGCAATTCTATCCCCTTTATTTATTGTGATTGGGGATTTGCTATGGTTAATAAGACAAATTTTTATCTCTCCCCGATAGTCATTATCTATAGTACCAGGGGAGTTAACCATTCCGATACCTCTTACGGCAAGACCACTTCTCGGTCTTATTTGAAGCTCGTATCCAAAGGGAATAGCTACTTTTATGCCCGCAGGTATTAGCTTTATCTTACCTGAGGCAAGATAGACCTTTTTTGCAGCATAAAGATCCATCCCTACTGCTCCCCGGCTCATGTAACAGGGCAGAGGAAGATCTTTTTCCAACTGAATAACCTGAAGTTCTATCTGACTATTTATTTTGTCGTTCATATTGTTTTGGATAACTCACTTTATCAATAAAAAATAATTTTTATTGAAGACTCAAAAAGAATTTTATCATACACCCGAGGAGTGTCAAATTGTTAGGATAGAAACAAAAAAAAATTGAAAAAATTATTGACAAGGATTTATTTTAAACATAGAATTCTCTTGTAATTGGTAGGTAGTGACTCAAATTTTTACCGAGTAATAAGGAGATAAAAAGAAAATGAGGTGGAAAAAACTAAACCATTTAATAAAAATAAAAGAGAAAAAAATAATTCTAAATAACAAAACACTTTTGATAGTTTTAGGTGTGTTTTTGTTAACTCTGGCCGTAAGACCAGTTTTTAGCAGTGAAACCAAGATTATTCTCTCTCCAATTAATCCCCAGTTCCAGAAATATATGGATCTGACTCAGAGTAAAAAAGTATCA
Organism: uncultured Clostridia bacterium; assembly: GCA_964524965.1. GTDB lineage: Bacteria > Aerophobota > Aerophobia > Aerophobales > B3-G15 > Kmv34. The sequence continues at coordinate 17,313 of CAZGDY010000009.1, read as the reverse complement.
GAGATGTTAACTACCGAGGGACAGGCTTTAGGTCTTGTTCCCTCTCCCTTAGATATGAATCATACCAAAGGATTAAGTATTGTTCCAGAAATTGAGCGATTATTTTATCCCTCATCCTATGACTTGAGGGAACTGGATCGTCTAACCCCGGTAAAAAATCAAGGACAGTGCGGTTCCTGCTGGGCTTTTGCCAGTTATGGTTCCCTTGAATCCTGGCTTTTAGGAGAAGAAGATGAAATCTGGGATTTCTCTGAAAATAACCTTAAAGACTGTCATGGTTTTGACCTAGGAGGATGCGATGGTGGAAATCGCTGGATGAGCACAGCTTATCTTGCCCGCTGGGATGGACCAATAAATGAAGCTGATGACCCTTACAAACCTACGGAAGAAAACTGTATTCCTGGACTGCCAGTGGTAAAGCATCTTGAAACAGTTCTTATGATTCCTGAGCGAGAAGACTTCACCGATAATGATAATATTAAGCAAGTAGTAATCGACTACGGGGCAATGTATACTGCTATGCACATGAATCCTACCTATTATAACTCCAACTATCATGCTTATTACTATAATGGGCTAAGTTCCAGCAATCATGCTGTAGCTATTGTAGGATGGGAAGATGACTTTGATAAAGACAAGTTTAATACTATTCCCCCGGATAATGGCGCTTGGATTGTCCGAAATAGTTGGGGTACGGGGTGGGGCGATGAAGGATACTTTTATGTTTCCTACTATGACCGTAACATCGGGAAAGAAAATGTTTCCTTTATCAATGCTAAAAAACCTTATGATAATTTTAGCATTTATCAGTACGACTCACTGGGTTGCGTCAGAAATTTTGGATATAGTGCTAACAGTGCCTGGGGAGCAAACATTTTTACTGCTACATCCGGCCAAAAATTAATTGCGGTTAGCTTTTATGCTTTAACGGTAGATACCTCCTATGAGATTTATATTTATGATATCTTTGAGGGAAGTAGTTTTTCGGACCTTTTAGCAAATAAAACCGGGACAGTAACCTCTCCCGGTTACCACACAATTTACTTAGACTCCTCAGTTATTCTTACCAGTAAAGATGATTTTATTGTAGCGGTTAAGCTCACTACTCCGGAATATAATTACCCCATTCCCATAGAGTATCCTGAGCTCGGGTATTCTTCTGCTGCAAAAGCTAATCCAGGGGAAAGTTATATCAGTAGCGATGGGGCAAACTGGACAGATATTACCACCGTAATTGACCCTGAATTCCCTAATCTTAACAATACCAATGTATGTATCAAGGCTATGACCCAGGATGTGATAACATATCCTAACCCTTTCAAACCTTTAGAACACAACGAAATGATTTTTGGGGGATTCGATGGGACAGCACACATTCGTATCTTTACTCTCTCTGGAGAACTGGTGCGAGAAGTTGATGTAACAGGAGAAATACAATGGATTTGGAACGGCAAAAATGATACGGGTGAGAATGTAGCCCGAGGAATTTATCTATATATAGTTACTACCCCTAGCGGATATAAGAAAATTGGTAAAATCGCCATAATTAAGTAAAAAATAAGGTTAACTCAAAAGTAGCGGGAGCTACTTTAATCTTTGTTCACGACGCAGTTTTGCTTGTTGATATTTTTTCTTTTCTTCTTTCGTTTCAGGTAAAAGCTGAGGAACAAGTGTAGGGTCTCCAGCATCATTTAAGGCGACCATAGTAAGATGAGCTGTTGCTACGGAAAGTTTCTCACCAGTTTTTATCCTTTCTGTATCAACGCAAACCTCAATTTCCATACTGGTTTTTCCCACAAATGTAAGTTGAGCTTTTAAGATCACTACATCGCCAATATGCACTGGATTTTGGAAGTGTAAGGAATCTATAGAAGCTGTAACTACGTTACAACGGGCATGTCGGGAAGCTGCAACGTAAGTCACCTCATCTACAAGCTTCATAATCACGCCACCATGAACATTACCGTATTGATTGGCATGCTGAGGCATCATCACCTGGGAAATAATAGCAACTGATTGAGAGGGGGTCTTTTTTTTATTCATAATTTATTGCTTCTCCAACCTCTTTTTTCGATTTTTTCTTATCTGCTTGTTTATAACCAAGTGAACGGCAGTAAACGAGAGCTACGAAGACACTTAACTAAATGTTAACCCAATCCAATCACCAACGTAATGAGTTATAACTATGACTACTAATGCAATAGTCGCGTGTTCCGTAATCACTTTCCAGGGTTTTACTTTTTGCTCTCTGGCAATATAAAAGCTAAAAATACTCAACAAAAATAAACCCCAGATTACACTTACCACAATTGCTGTTGAGAGTTGAAGTAGTAAAAGAGGAATAATAAAGGTCAATGCAAAAACAAATTTAGTCAAAAAAGTAGAGATTGTTGATTCCCATATCTCTTTTACAGTATGCTTACCCTCTGATTCCTCAGAAACATGAATGCCCAAGGCATCTGAGAATGCATCTGCTATTGCTATTGCTAATATGCCACCGACAACCACAACCTTAGAGTGAGTACTAGAATTCAAACCCACCATCAACCCAACTGTTGTAATTATTCCAGAGGTTAAACCAAAGCTAAATCCTGTTTTTAGTGAATGTCTCATCGCAATAACTTAATATTTTAACTTTAATCTCTTTTTAGCGTCCGAGTAATTTCAGATAACTTAAAATAACCAAATTATTTCATCACTCTCAAAACTCTTAAAACCCGGTATAATCGGGGCGGTCGGATTCGAACCGACGACCTCTTGCTCCCAAAGCAAGCGCGCTAAACCAGACTGCGCTACGCCCCGGATAGTATCACAAATAGAAATTATAAGACTAACCCTTCTTGAATCAAGCACAGGTCACATCTACCTGGTAGGCTAACAAACCAGATGCTTAATCCCAAATATTAAAAACCTGACCCTGCGCTTTAAGAATCAGACAACTCCCATCAACAATAAGACTTTTAAACTATGGACTTTCCCAAAAACAATCATCCTTAGTTACTAAAACTGACTTTTTGCTGAACAGCTAGTGCTTTTTTGAGATTCCTTCTGCTAATGAAATTGTGGAAAATGAGAATTTCTCCTAAAAGTTGGTCTTTTTCCTGTTCTTTAAGTTCTAATGCCTTGATTAAATCTTCCTGAGAGAGATGCCCCATGTTATAAAGAATTTCTCCAATTTTTCTCCCTCTGCTAAAATACTCCTCTAAAATGGTCAGAATTACGGCACTTCTACTTCTTCTCTCGGTCTGGGCTTTCTCCTGCGTCTTTTCCAGGAGCCAGTTATCTCCCTCTGTGTAATAAATACTTAACTGCATCTCAACCTCCCAGTACATAGCGCAATGGTATAATGAAAAAGCTCAAATGTCAATACTTATCTTACCAGGCATTCTCTTTCCGAGATTTTGTTAATTTAATAATTGATTATACATTATTCGGAATCAAAAAAAAGTACCTTAGCTAAATACTAAAAGGGAAAAAATTTGTTTAAGGAACAGGCCAATATAGCTAAGCCACTCCGGTAAAACATTACCGGGGAGTAATCCGATATTATTCAGGAATTCTTTATCAAGCAAAAAAAACAATAAGTTATCATTCTTGTAATTTCAGTTTTTGGGGAAAACAAGAAGGGATAAATAAAACATACCCTTGACAAAATTTTTTTTAGAGCGTATATTATTTAATAATAGAAAATAATTGAAAATATTATATTATCCAAGAGCCGACAAAGGCAAACCACCTGCAAAGGTAGGAACGCAAAGCTATGGGTCATTAATGAGTGATTGCCAGGCTGCCAAAGCTCTTTAACGTAAAAGACTCCCCTTCTAAGGAAAAAATGAGCTTTTTTACTTACAACCTATTTTTTACCTCTTACACTACCTTTCATTGCTTCTCCTAATTCTAAACTCACCCCAGTTATCTCATTATCATTTTCAGGTCCTCTGCGCTAATCTCCTATTAAATTAAAGATAGACTCTTGTGCATCTATCACAACCCAAAGATGATAGTTATCAAATCTACCATAAGACCGCATTTATTTCAACGACCAAAAGGAGGTGATGAGAAAAAAATATCCAAAGGAGAAATGGGGAAGAGTTTTCCGTGTCAGTGAATGATCGTACCTCAGGGATGTGATCAAATTGATCACAGGAGATTAAAAAGGAGAAAATTATTATGAAAAAATTAGTTCCCTTACTATTGGCCATAGCTTTCACACTGGTTGCACTACCATGTGCAGCTGATTCAGTACCCTTGTTGGCAGGTAAAACCATCGATGCAGGTGAGGTCACCGTCAGTGACGATGGCGAAAACTTAACTGTTACGTACACAACCAATGACCCTTGGGTGTTGATAGAGACTCATCTCTACGTGAGCAAAAAGGAACCATTGAAAAGCGCACCAGGGCGATTTCCATTCAAAGGGGAAGGAAGCGAATACATTATCTCATTGGAAGAACTTGGCGCAGAAGCAGGTGATATTCTATATATTGCTGCACACGCGGAATTAATGAACCCTGATGTAATTGTAGAAGAAATTGTGGATGATAGCGGCCAAGTAATCGAGACTATCTATTGGGAAGAAACTGGCTGGGCCGAGGGTGATAACCAAATTCCGCCAAGCAAGAACTGGGCCATGTACTTCAGTTACACAATCCCGGTGGCAGGAGAGTAACTTGTGTAGGAAAAATAGAATTAGAGGTAGAATTACAATCTAATAGACAAAAGGGGAGCGATGGATAATATTTCGTTTTGTCTATTGCTCCCCCTTTATGTTCTTAGATTGCGTTGCAATCATTATAACTTCCGCAAAAACCTACACCAAATAACTACCTCTTCAGAAGGCTCTGATTGAGTATATACAATTGACTCAGGATAATTCGGGTAGACGAAAAGAACTTTTGGTCCCAATCTACCCGTGATGACAAATGAAAACTATTCAGAAAATCCCAACAATAATCCTGGCTTTCATATTACCATTTATGCTTATATTAATTACTACTTCTGGAATTGCCATTTCTTTTGAAGTTCCTGATAATTCAATAAATCAATATGTTCAAGAAGCAACTGAACGTCTCACTCTCATATTTTCTGAAATGAAAATTTTGGAATTAAACTTACAGCAAAACAAGTTCTCGATGGAAGAAGCAATGGAAAAGGTAAAAAAGACATATATCACCGGCCAAACCAAAGAAGCACAAAAAATCTATCTTGAGACAGCAAAATATCTCTTCCTATTCGCTAATACGTTAGAGGAAATGCAAAATCTCTATAATTTAGCTCAGATGATCTATAACGACACCAAAGACAAATATGATACATCGGGGGGAAAATTACCAGAATCAAGGGATATCTTTTTTGAATTGGAAAGTATCTTATCGGACATAGAGGAGCTCTGGGTGGAGATTCAGAAAACTGTGGGGGAAACTAACAATACTTACGTATCTTATGGATATATCATCAAAAATACAAAACCCATCTTAATTCTAACTGGCTATCTATCTGTAGTCACCAGCATATTGCAAACCAGAAGTTCAAGTAAAAAACAATTCATTTCTAGGAGTGTAATAACTGGTCTTAATGCCGAACTCGCTCCTAAAACTAATGCTGGTCTTGAAGCTAATCTATCTTACACTACAGGTGAAGATAATTTCTCAGAACAATATTTTTCCGGTCATCTCCGGTACAACCTTAGAGATAACATCAACCTTACAATAGATCATAATTATTACATCGACGAGAATCAAATCGATACCGAAAACAATAATCTGCAGAACTCCACCCACATCGCGCTTGACTACCAAGTTTCTTCAATTACCGCACTAAAGATTTCCAATATTTCTTCTTATGTCAATTATCCCGGGAGCAGTGAAGATAATAATGGTGAAAACATAACAAAGTTAGGATTTAGGCATAAATTTAGTAGGAAAACAAATCTTAACATGAAAACAAAACTTATGAGTCGGATATACCCTGACAGTACAAACAAAGATCTTAATCAAATTAAAGCTGAGTTTTTATTAACCCATCACCTTAGCGAAAAGACTAATCTTGTTCTCGCTGGCACCTATGACACAAGGAACTATCCTGGGGATTTTAATCGAAGTTATCAAAAAAATATTACCAGGACTACTATTAATCACACGCTTTCGCAAATTCTTCGCTTAACATTGAGTAACCACTTCACCGGCGTTCATTTCATAAAAAATAGCAATAATAACTATTTTGACAATCATATCATAGCTGATTTAGGATGGAAATTATCTGCACAGACCAAATTCATTTTTAAAGATACCTATATAACAAAGAACTATCTTAGCTCTGGCACAAATAGCTATATACAAAACACTGTGTGTGGAAAATTAGAACATACATTTGGTCAAAACAATTGGCTGGAACTGAAATGCGAATACCTGGCAAAGAAATTCGCTTTTGACGTAGACAACAATTTCGATAAATACTCCGTTAAGATTGGTTTTAAAACAAAACCATTCTGCACCACTAAGGTAATTCTAAAAAATACATACTCGTTTAAACAGTACCAGAATAATTCTGACAATAATTTTACATATAATACTCTCAATTTAGAGATGAAACACAATTTATGGGCTGATACATTTTGTAATGTTGGTAGCGATTATATAACTAAACGATATATCGCACCCTCTGTTTTAAAAAAGGACAGCAAGAGTCTATCTTACTTTCTCTCGATAGAACAAAAAATATCCGAGACTCTTGATTTATTGCTTCACTATAGAAAAACACAAAGAAAAGAAACTGAAAGCACTGAAGTTATTTCTCTGCAGTTCACGTATAGCTTCTGAGCGTTTTTCGAAATTAATCTATGGGAAATTCCAAGTGGATAGAATTTCCAACAAAATTCTGTCCTAATTAAGGAAAAAATCTAGATTTAACTAAAATAGTAACCTAGAACAGTTAGTTTAAAAGCCGTATTGTCCACAATGAAAATTTCCATTCTAACCATCCTTTTGTTACCTCTTAAAATTTCTATGTTTTCCAAAATGGCATCATTTATTCAGGGGAATCAATATTCAGTGTTAGTCTATATTCACCAGAGAAACGTTAAAAAATACGTCGGTGAGTGGTAAAGACCAAGAGGATTTTTTAATAAATGAGGTGAATAATAAATTGACGCTATTTTATTATTCCCTTATAATGAAATAATATAAATAATAAAGTTTAAGGAGGTGGTAACTTTGGTTTGGCAAGAAAATTTAGATCGCTGGATTAAAACCCATACTTTTCACCACAGTCGTTTCTCGGATATAAAAAATCTGGTAAGGTTAAAAGAAAAAAAAGGAATAAAAATAAGCCTTGTTTTTCCTACTTTAAACGAACAAGCAACCATAGGAAAAGAAATTGAGATTATGAAGAATGAGCTCCAAATAAACTATCCTCTCATAGATGAAATAGCAATTGTAGACAGTGGATCAACTGACGACACCTTAAATATTGCCCAAAAAGCCGGAGCAAAAACATACGCAGCAGCAGATTGTCTTCCTGGTTGTGGGCAGGCACAAGGTAAAGGAGAGAATCTCTGGAAAAGTCTTTATCTTCTAGAAGGTGATATAATTCTCTGGCTGGATGCAGACATTAAGAATCTTCATCCCAAATTCGCCTACGGGGTTTTGGGGCCCTTGCTTGAATTTGATGAAATTTGTTATGTAAAAGGATTCTATGAGCGCCCCATAAAAATGGGTAGTAGAAGGAGGCGTTCTGGGGGAGGAAGAGTTACCGAAATACTGGTTCGTCCTCTTCTTTCTAATTTTTTCCCGGAACTATCAGGTTTTCTCCAGCCTCTCTCAGGAGAGTACGCAGGACGCAGAAAAATTTTGGAAAACGTACCTTTCAGGGTAGGATACGGTGTAGAAGTGGGACTTTTAATTGATATATATGAACAATACGGCCTTTTTTCCCTGGCTCAAGTGGACCTTGACAAAAGAATACACAGAAACCGTAGATTAGAGGACTTAAGTAGAATGTCTTTTGCGATACTCCACACTTTCTTTACCCGCCTGCAACAACAGGAAACCATTTCCATAAATAAAAAAATTGAAAATTACTTCAATCTGGTAAAAGCAAAAGGCGAAGAAATTTTTCTTCTGCGAGAAAAGTTTACCCTCAAAGAAAGACAACCCATGGTAAAAATAGAAGAGTATAGAAAAAAAAGAAATCTTCTCTAAAAAATCTTTTAGGCAAACAGACAAGATGATGCACAATCGAAAAATAGCTATCCTCCATTATAGCTATCCCCCTGTAATTGGTGGAGTAGAAATTATAATCCAGGCTCACGCTAGGATTTTATCTAAAAATGGTTACAGGATAAAGATAATTAGTGGAAGCGGTGAGGCGGAAAATGAAATTCAAGTAAAGGTAATACCTGAGTTAAGCTCTCTGACATTATTTGAACAAGACCTAAGTGGAAAATTAAAAAAAGGACAGGTCCCAAAAAAATTTGAGCAATTAAAAGAGAAAATTTTTTCCAAAATGGAAAAAGAGCTTGCTGATGTAGAAATATGCATAATTCACAATGTGATGACTATGCATTTTAATCTCCCTTTTAGCTGTGCTTTAAAACAGATAATGGAAAAATTATCTTCTAAAATTACATTTTATCTGTGGTGTCATGATTCTACTTTCCTTAATCCCGCCTATCAAAAAGATATACCAAAACCAGATCAATACCCCTGGAATATTTTAGCTAAGTTCAACTCTAAGGCAACTTACATAGCTGTTTCTAAACTTCGCCAGAAACAATTATCTAAGCTTTTTTCCGTAAACCCTGAACTCATTCAGGTAATACCGGGAGGAATAGATTTAAAATCCTTTTTAGAAATTTCTGACTCGGTTTGGAAGTTTGTCTGGGATAAGGGTATCTTTGAATCTGATATAGTAATGTTTTTTCCCTCCAGGATTCTCAAACGAAAAAATTATGAATTGGGAATAAAAGTGGCTAAGGAGATGGAAAAAAGAGGTAAAAAATGCAAATTTATGATTACAGCACCCCCTGATCCTCATAACCCTGAAACAATCCAATATTTCGATTATCTTCATAAACTTTGCCGTGATCTTAAAATAGAAAAAGAAGTTATATTTCTTTCTGACTGGAAAAAAACTTATAATTTAAAATTAAATTATAAACAGATAAAAGAGTTTTATTCCATCTGCGATGCTTTATTTGTTACCTCAATACAAGAAGGATTTGGCATACCTCTTCTTGAAGCAGGAGCAAAACGAGTACCCATCGTATGCACTAACGTAGAACCTCTTGGCGAAGTAGTAAAAGATTATGCCCTAAAGATAAATTTAAAAGACGATATTCCTAAAATAACTACTAAAATTTTGAATTACCTTGATAAATTATCTACTTTTTCCATGTTTAAAAGAGTGATTTCACTTTACAGTTGGGAAGCAATATACAAAAATTATCTAAAAAAACTGGTAGATAAAGATGCAAAAAACAGGTACCGCTGATCTTCCCCTCCATTATGGAAAATCTCCTCGCTGGCTTTTCGAAAAAATGAAACTTTTATCAAGGGAGATAGTTATAAGTATTATCTCACATTCCACCCCTGAGGAATTTTTGAGGAAAATGTCCGATCCTGTATGGTTCCAAGCCTTAGGCTGCGTTCTTGGATTTGACTGGCATAGCTCGGGAGTAACAACTACTGTGTGTGGGGCGATAAAAGAAGGCATTAAAGGGCTAGAAAAACAGCTCGGCTTATTTGTAGCCGGAGGTAAAGGAAGAGTATCGCTACAAACTCCCCAGGAAATTCTCCAGTGGGAAGATATAGCAAAAGTTAAATCTAATTCCCTTATCTATGCCAGTAAAATGGTGGCTAAAGTAGATACAGCAGCCCTTCAAGATGGATTTCAACTTTATCATCATTGTTTCATCTTTTCTTCTTCAGGAAAATGGGCGGTAGTACAACAGGGAATGAATGAACTTAACCACTACGCTCGCCGTTATCACTGGATAGGTGAGGAGGTAGAAAGCTTTGTTTGTGAGCCACATTCTGCCATATGTTCTGGATGGAAAGGGAAAGGGTTAAATATGATCTCCAAGGAAAGTGAGAGGGCAAGATCAATTTGTGCAAAACTTTCCCAGGAAAAACCTGACAAAATAATCAAAGAACTAAAGAATATAAATAGTTTAAAGATGCCTTCTAACCACAGTTTTTCTCTTGAAAAGGTTCGGCCTAATCGATTAGAGAAAGCGCTGCAAGCTACATATGAAAGATCTCCCCAAAATTTCCAGGAACTTTTGGGAATAAGGGGTGTAGGAGCAAAAACAATAAGAGCTCTTGCTCTTGTCTCTGACTTAATTTACGGAATAAAACCCAGCTTCAAAGATCCTGCCACTTATAGTTTTGCTCACGGAGGAAAAGATGGTTATCCCTACCCTGTCGAAAATAAAACTTACCAGGAAACTATTTCTACCATCCATAAAGCTCTACAAGAAGCTAAAGTAGGAAGAAACGAAAAGATAAAAGCTCTAAAGAGGCTGAGGGCTTTTTTAATTTAAGAGGGGTTGACATTTTATTATATTCGAATATAATAATATTCAAAAGTTAGCAAATGAACTTAAATAAAATAAAAACAATTGAGGAAAAGTTAGAACAGCTGGAACAGGCGGCTGAATGTATTAAAGCTCTCACTCACCCGGTTAGAATACGGATACTGCAAGAATTAAAAACCGGAAGAAAATGTGTGAGTGAGCTTACAGAAATAGTTGGGGTTGCTCAAACTAATATTTCCCAACATCTTAGTCTTTTAAGAAATTATGGGTGGATAACAAAGAAAAAAAAGGCCCTATATGTCTACTATTCTCTGAGTAATGAAAATATAAGTTTTATTCTCAAAAAGGTATGTGAAATAACCAAAAGTTTTAAATAAATAAAAACAAGGAGACACAAAGATGACTATAAGATATCCCTTAAGAGAGTTTTCTCGAATAGAACGAGAGTTAACGAGGATGTTTGATGATTTCTGGGGTGAGAGAAAAGGATGGAGTTTTCTTCCCCGCCTAAGCCAAAGTGAGGTCCCGACAGAAAGAGGAAATGGCTTAACTGGTACTCCAGCTATTGACCTGATTAACAAGAATAACCACCTTATCTTACGTTCAGAGATACCCGGAGTAAAAAAGGAAGACATCAAAGTCTCGATTACTGAGGATGATGTAACTATTTCCGGAAAGGTGGAAAAAACTAAAGAAGAGAAAAAAGAAAACTACTACTACACCGAAAGAGCATACAACTCCTGGCAAAGAACTGTTCCTCTTCCCGTAAAAGTAAAATCTGAAACAGCTAAAGCTAAATGTGAAAATGGTGTGCTGGAAATTACTTTACCTAAAGTTGAGGAAACTAAAACAAAGAAAAAAGAAATTAAAATTGAATAACAAGAAGGGCTACCCCATGTAGCCCTTCTTGCTCAAAAAAAATACTTTTCACCAAAAAAAACTAAACAGTTTAATTAGCCAGCTATCGATGAGCTGGTATAATATATCCCCAGTCGGAGGATAGAGAATAAAAAAGAGTTTTTCTTTATCCTTCGACTTTTTTTTATTTTATCGCACACAGATATCTGTTAATCTTTCACTTGTAAGCCTAAGGCATTCTGTTACAATTATAAAAAAGGTAAGGGAGATTAAAATGCAGATAGTTTTACATAAAGTGGATTGGTATACCAAATTGATACTCACCATCATAGCAGCAGCTTTAACGGTGATGATGTTAAAACCCCTGTTTATTTCCAGGGAAGCTACTGCTTCTGCCCAAAACAATGCAATTGATGTAAATTTAAATATCGATAAAGTTGGGGGAGAGAAAATTTTGCGCTGGTGGGAAGAAGGAAGAACAGAAAAAGGAATACCCATTTATATTGATGGCGAAGTAAAAATTATTAACGAGGAAAACTAAAAATAAACCTATTTATCTTTTGGATGTTAATCCTAATATCAGATAAGAAAATAAGGCTGAAAAATGTAAAAATTAACCTGCTTCTTCTTTAACCTTGATCATAATTTGTTCCCGTGATTTTCTTGATATTTCCTCCATAAAGGTTTTGTACTCTGGATATTGCAAAACCTCTATTTTGCTTTTACTCCTTTTTAAAATACCCTCATAAAAGATGCTCTTACCAACAGCTTCATAATTCGAGCTAAAAAAGAGATAGGGAAGTTCTATATTAGTTTTTTCAGGAAGAAACTGAACTTCAAATTGAGAAGGGAGATGAATCTCTACCTTATCTATAGACAAAGAAGTGGTGGAAAAAATGATGGGATAATCTCTTTTTTCTTTGCCCACTAAACTTGCTTCCATTTGAATGCCAGGGATAGTAAAAATCCAAACATCTCCGGCTTTTTTCAAATAATCAGGAGCAGAAAAGGTAATCTTTAGTTCAACCGGAATATTGAAATTCTCCAGGTCGCTAAAACTGTAGTCTTTTAGTTTCGCTCCGGGAGCCATAGAGTTTACCCAATTTTCAACGATTTGTCTGCGTTCGGCAGGCTTCAAATATTTAAAGCCTCGCATCTCCATATCAACAGCACCAGAAGTTAGAATCTGTATTTGCACATCAATAGCGGCGTCTAAATTTATGTTTATCAACATACTTGTCTTTATCGCATTTTTTTCAGGAGCTTGGAGAGGAATTTTCAAAAATTTGGCTTTTTCAGGAAAAAAAACTAAAGCTAATTTTTCCTGGTCCTCTCCCGGAATTTCTCCGAAAGAAGCGACTTCAACCGTAGGGTCTAACCAGACCATCTCACCCTCAACCTCAGCAAGAACAATAGCATGATTGAATTGAGACATCGGGATATCTTCTTCCAATTTGCCCATTATTCTTGTTCCCACAAGAGCATAATAAGCAGGTATTCCTGCTACTTTATACATGGCTAAAAGAAGAGTAGCTTTATCCTTGCAATCACCGTACTTATTATTAAAGATATCCTCAGCTGAATGAGGTCTAAATCCAGCTATGCCAAACTCCAATCCTACATACCTTATATTAGAGATAATCCAGTGATAAATAGCTTTTGCTTTTTCTTCAGGAGTTATTTTTCCCTTAACAAGCTCTGCCACCTTCTGAGTAATTTGAGAGTTAGGCTCAGGCCTTCCCTGACTGAGATCTCTCCACCAATAAGAAAACTCTTCCCAACTTTTAAAAGAAGAAACCATGATAAGAGGAGAAATATCTGCCCAGGCAGGCATATTAGGTTCAGAAATTATTTCAGAAACGTTATCAATTTCCCATTCATAAATTAATGAATCTGCTACCCGGGTAATCTCTGGTTCTTCGGTTTCCAATCGAACATAATGAATATTGATTTTTCTGTTCACTGGCATATTCAATCTTAATCTATGGTAGAGACAGGGGTCAAAGTAGCGGATGCCAAAACGAAATTGGAAATCATCTTCATTGATTAATTTAGTAGTATAAATAACTGCTTTATATTCAATTACAGAACCTTCCACCACTTCAGGCATCGATATAACTCTTACCTTAGCATTACTATAAAGAGAAAAACCGGCCCATCTGTCTATGTCTTTTATGTCTTTTTTGCCAACTTTCACTATATTGCCATCTGGTTTAATAGTTCTGGCAAAGCTTACTTCTACTTGCTGATAAGTTGAATCGTAATCAATGTTGATTTCTCCATATTTTTCTCTGCCTCTCACATTAAGAATCTTAATTAGCCTGTGAATGTGCTCAACCATAGTATTATCTTCTTTTATTAAATATTCCTGTTTATTTAAAAGAATTATTGCTCCTGCCTCCGGATAATCCTCGACTCCCGGAGAAGTTAAAATTAACCTTTTAACTTCTGGGTCTTTAATGTTCTCTACAGTAAGTCCAACTCTTTCCTGTTGAATTTTTTTAATTCTCTGCTCAGCCTTTTCAGATAAACCATTAGTGTCAGAAAGCGAGGTAATCTCTTGGTAACAATTAAGAGCTTCATCAAAAAGCTGCTTGCTCTCGTAAATTTGAGCCAGATAAAATATTACCTGCCCATCATTTGAATTTAAAATCCGAGCTTTTTCTAATCTTTCCAGGGCTTGAGTTAAAAGACTCTCCTTAAAATAAGCAAAACCCAAAAGTTTTAAGATTTCAAATTCAGGCTGCATCTTCTCCTCTAAGGGAGAAAGTACAGTAATTGCCTTATCATATTTTCCTATATCTATAAAAAGCCTGGCCAGTTGTTCTCGAGCAATGTAACTGACTCTTTCATCCTTCAGAGCCTCTTCATATTCCTTAATAGCCATATCCAGAAATAATCGGGTTTTTTCGCTATAGATTTTACCAAGAAGAAAATGGGCTTCTCCCAGCTCAGGATTGCTAATTAAAATTTCCTTTAACTCAATCGTAGCTTCCTCAAGTTTTCCTTGTTCAATATATAATTTTATCTGATCAAGATTTGCGGCCTCAACCAAAGAAAATAAAACAGTCATTACCAGAAAAATAGAAAGGGGAATCGATAAAAAAAATTTTGTTCTCATTTTTTCTCCTCTGAAGTTTAATCACTACTATTTAAATACTCTATTATTCCTCAAACGTTAAAAAATGGCGCCGAAGAGCTTTGAAAAATTTACTCGCTGAGTTTAATAAAGGATATTTTTCAGAGGTCTCCTAAGACAAAAAAAGGAGGGGATTTATTACATTAAAATTTTTAAGCGGTTTATTTAAACCCCCTGCTCTGCTGGATTCTAATTAACAATTTTCCTAGCAAGCAGGGGGTTTAAAATTCATCTATCAACGTCTGTGTAATCCGAATACTTTGAGCTTTCAAAATTAAAACCAGTTTTAGATTAAGACAAACCTTTTACTGTATCTGTAAGTCCCAGTTGCGTTAATTTATCCTTTGTAGGTCTTCCATTCTCGTCCCACCCTCTAAAGGAATAGTACTTCTTTAAAGAATCCTCCAATCCTATGGGAGCCATATTAGCCCGGCCTCCTTCCTTAGCAGCCTCAAACATTCTGTCAGGAAGAACATCATCTTTTTTATCTGATCCATAAAGTACATTTAAGGCTCGCTGCAACTGGAATACCCGTTCCCCTGCCGCCATTAACTGTTCCATACTCCAATTAAGGCCCGTTACTGCATTAAAATACTCCAGCATATCTGGAAGGGTGTATCCTCCAAACAAGATGAAGTTGCACTGTACCAGGGAATTAAACAAAGCGTAAATATTCTGCACCTTAGCTGTTATTATCTCTTTTCCTTCCATAGTATCTCTGGTAGGCACCTCAGAGATACCAACCTCTGGAAAAAGAACCATGCCGGCCTCAGTACCCTCAACAAATGCTCTCTCATGGCAGGCTCCTCTTGTACCTGTAGCATAGTTTATGGCCATGGTATACCAGGCTCGGGGATCATGAGCAGGAATATCCATATTTCTTACATGCTGAGCAAATTTTATAGAATTACCCCCTATTTTCTGAGCAGCTTGCACAATCCCTTGGGAGAAAATTTCTCCTAAGTAGCCTTCTTTTTGGGCAATTTGTCGAGTAGCCTCTACCATAGCATCAGCATCACCCCACTTCAACTCCATTCCTATTTGCTCTTTACTGATAAGACCTTTTTCAAAACATTCCATGGCAAAAGCTATGAAAGATCCGGCAGCAATAGTATCAATTCCCTGTCGATTGCATATATCATTGGCCAAACATATCGCATCCAGGTCATCCACCATGCAAGAAGCTCCCAAAAGAGCAAGCGTCTCGTATTCAGGAGCAGCACCTCCCTGGGCAAACCATAAGGTTGAAGATTGAGGATCTTTAGGTGGAGCTTGTCGGTGACAACCAATAGGACAATCCGTACAAGCAAGGGGTTTAATCTTTAGATACTCTGTAAAACGGGGACCGCCAATCTTGGCTGCTCCTTCTTTCCAGGTATCTCCTGCCCAATTCTTGATAGGTACCACTCCAGCTGCCTCACTATCAACGACAACACCGGGAGTACCATGATCACGAAAAAAAGCAGCATTTTTTGCAATTTTTTTTCTGTTTTCTTTATTCAACTCGTTTACTTTTTCCGGGTCAGCCAACTTTGGTTTTTGGTCTCCTCTTGCTACTATGGCTTTCAAATTCTTGTAGCCTATACCAGCTCCCAGTCTAACTCTTCCGGCATAACTGTGTTTGTCAGTAACCAGGCAAGCAATTTCCAGCATCTTCTCTCCTGCTGGTCCAATAGCAGCCACACTTACTTTAGGGGAACCAATCTCATCAACTAAAATATCTGTGACTTGATAGCTACCTTTTCCCCATAAGGAAGAAGCATCATTAATGCTAGTCTTGCCATTATCAATAAAAAGGTAAACCGGGTTATCTGACTTTCCCTGTATTACTACCGCATCATATCCCGTTTTTTTAAGTTCAGCTGCGAAACGTCCCCCAGTGCAAGTGTCAACTTGAATTCCGGTGAGGGGCGATTTAGTTATTACATTTAACTTTCCACCTCCCGGAATTCTGCTACCGTTTAAAGGACCCAAGCCAAATATGATTCTGTTCCCCGGGGCAAGAGGATCAACTTCAGGCCCTACTTCTTCATATAAAACCTTAGCCCCGTATCCTGACCCACCTACTACTTTCTGGCATACATCATCACTTAACGGTTCATCCCACGTTTTTTTGGAGCTTAAATCTACTCGTAAAACTTTTCCGTAATAGCCTCCTATCATTGTTCTTACCTCCTTATAATATATTTTGTCCTTACCTTTTTGGTGAATAAGAATTTTATCCACTAATAACCAAATCTTTTGAGTCAGGCATGTCCCTTTACCGCTTAGCATTTTACCAAGACTTCACTTCCTGTCAAATAATTGTACCCTGACCCCATTGACATCCTTTGACCAATTGTTTGACACCAGATAAATACTCTGTAAAATAAAAAAAGAAGCTTATCCAAAACATCAATTTAATTTTCTAAATGCCAACAAAAAAAAATAAGAAAATTAACTCAGGTACAAAGATACGGACGTAAAATAAGGAGAAAAAATACAATGGAAAAGAAGCTGACTTTAAGGTATAAAAAGGGTGAAATTGAAATAAAAGTTCCTCAGGAAAATCTTTTGTATGATATAAAACCAGAAAATATCCCTAAGTTAAAAAACGAGACCGAGGCAATTAAAGAATCACTAAAAAATCCGATATCTTCTCCCCCTTTATCCAAGCAGATAAACTCAGGCATGAAAATCGTTATCCTGGGTGATGATATAACCAGGCCCACTCCTAAAGAAAAACTAATTCTTCCTATTTTAAATGAGTTAAACCAGACCGGGGTACCCGACAAAGATATAAC
>CAZGDY010000008.1:0-27200 GCA_964524965.1 uncultured Clostridia bacterium | reverse complement strand
GGGAGGTTTGGAGGTAGTTAAGGTTACGGAATATATTTCTTCTTCCCGAGCAGCACACATCCCATCTAATCCGGCTATTGCTCCTGATGGGAGGAATATTTTACATCTTCTTTCTTTTTTTATTCTTTTTAAAGTGTTAAGATGTTCCAAAATTCCTCCTGTACTCATAATGAGCAAATCTTTTCTTTTTTCCATAACAAGGTTAAGTAACTCTCCTACAACTTTAGGAGAAGCAGATTCTACAACGAGGTCTGCCTTTTCTACTACTTGGTTAATATTTAAAGCCATACCCGGTTTTATATTCAGATTTTGCATCAGGGAATCAATTTTTACTTTCTCTTTGTCATAAATTAATAAAAGCTTAAATTGATGGATTTCTTTATCTATAGCTTCAGCTATCTGTCTGCCGATAGCTCCACACCCGATAAGCCCTACTTTCATTTTATTCCCTAATTTTTTATTTTCACATTATAAGAAGTGTATAGGAGGATGTCAAGATAATATTTTGCAAAATTTTTGGTATAAATTGAAAACTTTATCGGCTTTAGACTGAGAGCTATTAAATCCGTTCGGAGAAGATGGAAAAATTTTGTCTTAGCGCCTCTGGATATTTTAGCAGAATTAAGGAAAGTTGAAAGGAAAAATCGCGTATGAGTAAAAAGATTTTTTAGCATAAAAAAGGTACGTTATAAGTGTAATATAATTTGACAAAAATTAGTACCTCTGTTATGGTAAATAAATTATTAAGGTAGGTAGATAATAAATATTTACTGATAAAAAAACAAATTTTTTCCCCCTCTTTTAAGAGGGTATTAATTAATTGAACAAGCTGAAGAGATTTGTTAAACAAAAAAACAGGAGGTAAGAATATGGGACATGTTATTTACCCGGTAATGACAGCTAAGATTAGTACGGACAAGAGTACCCAAACTTATTTTGGTTACTTTGGGGAGGAAATCAAGATGCCTTGCGTTGCCTGGTATATTAACGCTGATGGTGTGGATATCTTAGTGGACGCAGCAGCTGATGCGGCAACAATAGATAAATACTGGTACGGTGGCGAGGACGTGCAGACATTTGAGGAAGCACTGGCTAAATACGGGAAAAAACCTGAAGACATAGACTACGTTATTGCTACTCATCTCCATTTTGATCATCACGGTAATACTCACCTTTGTACTAATGCCAAAGTAATCGTACAGGAAAAAGAGTTAAAGTTTGCCTATGCGCCTCATCCGCTGTTTGCAGCAATATATCCCAAAGAATTATACGAAAACCTCAATTTCCAGGTAATTAATGGTGAAAAAGAGCTGTTTCCGGGTATTCGAGTTATTCCCGCTCCTGGTCATACACCAGGAACTCAATCTGTTGCCATACAAACGGACAAAGGTCTGGCAATTATTACGGGATTTTGCTGTATTAATGATAATTTTAACATTCCGGATGATATGGGAGTTCATTGGCCTTTTTTCACACCAGGCATTCACACAAATGCATTAGATGCTTACTGGTGTGTTTTAAATATAAAAGGAATTGCCGATATTCTTATCCCTTCTCACGAGATGGCTTTTGCCACCATGGAGAGGATACCAGAATAAAGTAGTGTCTTATCATAAAAAAATTCGAAAATAAAGTTGAGAATAACAGATAAATGACTAATGATTAATCAAGGAGGAATGATAATGAGTGACATTCAAGAAATGGGAAAAAAGTTAGACAACATCTTAAAACTGAGAACCCCGGCCCTAGGGATTAAGTTTTTTAAGAAAGTGGAGGATATTCCTGAAGAATTTCAGGTTATTAACGATGATATTATGGTGTGTCAACTTATTGGGATGGCTCGTTTTTATGATAAAGCTGTAGCTGCTACCAAGGATTCAGCAACTGCTTGTGCTATGGGTGGTGCTTCAGCCGGACTTTATGCACCTCCCCAAACAATGCTTGACGGAACACGGAATGCCGGAGCATGGACCGAGGATGTTAAGTCTGCTGCCAAATTAATGGAAGGACGTTTGATCATTGAAACTGGAAAATTCCAGGCCTTGGGCGTTTGTCCCTTGAAAGATATGCTGATTAATCCGGATGTGGTCCAAATGTTTGGTACTCCCGAGCAAATGCTTGCCTGTGTATATGCAAACATTTGGGACGGTGGTGACAGAATAAAGTTGGAAACGAATGGCCATGGGGCAAGCTGTAATGAGGTTTTAAGTGTGCCCTATCTTACAGGTGAGATCAGGCTTGCACTGGCAGATATTGGTGAGCGCAGGCACGCAGCAGCTGGAGATGAGTTAATAGTTGGGATTCCTTTTTCCCAATTAAAAAGGATGGTTAGACTTATAGAGAAGGCCCAGGGTTCTATATATCGTTATCCGTTCAAGCCATATATTGCACCAGTACCTGAGGCTACTTTAGTACGAGTCTCAACCAAATACTAAGCACAAGTTCTGACTTTGAGCATGTTTACCCCGATTTATTTTTAATCGGTTATTTTTAGATTAAAAAGCAAGGGTAGTTTGCTGTTAAATCATTTTTTATTTGTACGGAAAACTTGAGAATGTTTAACTCATAAATAGATGAGGTGTTTTCTTTTTCATTTTTTAGACAACCTTTTTCTATATTTTGGATATGTTTTTTTATCAGAGGGAAAAGCATCTGTGGTTTGTATTTGAGTGGTAAAAATTTATACGCAGGTTATAAAAGCAATCTCCAGGGATTTTTTCCTAATCAATAAGAGTTTAATTTCCAAGCTCCACTTTTGTACCAGCCGGAGTTTGCTATCGGAATTACAAAACTATCTATTGGAATATCGATTGTTTTCTCGCTCTAAACAGCTATTTGATTTACTCGCTTGCTTTTTGATAAAATTGTGCTAATTTAAAGAAGTAAAAATTCCAACAGTTTGCATTTATCGTTTATTAGGTAGTAGGTTTAGAACTGCTAGACTGTGGATTATTTAAAAAGGAGCAACCTTAATGGCGCGCAAATGTCGCATATGTGGTAAAAGCCCATCTGTTGGGCACAGGGTAAGTAAATCTAAACACAGAACCAAGAGAAGATGGTTGCCCAATCTTCAGAAAAAAAAAGTTAAGATTAAAGATAGTTTTGCTAAGGTTTATGTTTGCACAGCCTGTCTAAAGTCGGGTAAGGTTGAGTTAGTTTAATAAATAAGTGCTGCTTATTTTTCCTTGGCTATCTGCTGAATTTTCTGGAAGAATTTCCCTTCGCTTTTTATAGCAGGAGCAATTATCATTTCTATGCTATGCATTTGTTTTATGGTGGAAACCCCACAGTAACTCATGCTGGTTTTTATAGCCCAGGTTAAGTTTTGAGATCCATCATCTAAGCGGGTTGGCCCATATAATATTTCTTTTAGAGTTCCTGTTATACCAACCCATATTCTCGCTCCGCGAGGAAGGTTTTCATCAGGAGTAGCCATTCCCCAGTGGTACCCTTTTCCTGGAGCCTCTTTTGCCCGGGCGAAAGATGATCCAATCATTACTGCATCTGCTCCTGAGGCAAGGGCTTTACATATATCTCCCCCCGTTCTCATTCCCCCATCGGTTATTATGGATACATAGCGTCCGGAGTATTTTAAATATTCATCCCGAGCCGCTGCTACATCTACAGTAGCTGTTACCTGAGGTACGCCCACTCCCAGAACTTCTCTTGTGGTGCAGGCTGCACCTGGACCAACTCCTACCAAAATTGCATCTATTCCCGTCTCCATGAGTTGATAAGCAGCTTTATAGGTGACACAGTTTCCAACAATAATCGGGATTGAAATTTGTTGGCGGAAACTTTTGAAGTCAAGTGCTTGGTGCTTTGAAGACAGGTACTTGGCAGTGACGACTGTTGCTTGGATTACGAGAATATCAGCTCCTGCTTTCTCAGCAATTAACCCGAATTCTTTTGCTTGTTGGGGGATACAGGAAACAATTACGGGAATGTTTGCCTTTTTTATCTGAGTTATTCTTTCGCTAATTAGATTTTTTTTAATAGGCTCTCGATAAATTTTTTGTATTATTTCAACGGCTTTTTTAGGAGAAGAACAAATTATTTCTTCAATTACCTTCTTTGGATTATCGTAACGAGTTTGAATTCCTCCCAAATTAAGCACAGTAAGTCCCCCTAATTTCCCCATTTCAATAGCAAAATTAACATCACTTACCCCATCCATAGCTGCTGCTAATATAGGAACTTTAGAAAAAATTTTTCCTATACTCCAACGGATATCAACATCTTGGGGGTCGATGGTTTGGTTTCCGGGAACCAAAGCTACTTCATCAAATCCATAGGCCTTTCTTGCCTTGCGTCCTGTTCCTATATAATATCCCCCCATTTTATTTTACCTCCTGGTTATTTTTTTGTTTCAAAGAGGTTATTATGAATTGATCAATTTTACCATTAAGAACTGATTCTACATTCGATATCTCCAGAGTTGTTCGATGGTCTCTAACCATTTTATAGGGATGGAAGACATAAGATCTTACTTGAGATCCCCATTCAATCCGAGCTTTTTCTTGGTGTCTTTTTTTTAATCTTTTCTTTTTTTCCATTTCCTCGAAGTTGTACAGACGTGATTTTAAAATCCTAAGAGCCATTGCTTTATTTTTATGTTGAGATCTTTGGTCTTGACACTGAACAATAATTCCCGTGGGAAGATGAAGAATTCTAACTGCTGAATCAGTAACATTAACGTGTTGGCCTCCTGGTCCTCCAGCACGGAAAGTATCTATTTTTAAATCCTCTTCTTTTATTTGAATGTTTTTTTCTTGTACTTCCGGTATGGCATCAACTGCAGCAAAGGAAGTATGGCGCCGGTGTGAGCTATCAAAAGGTGAAATTCTAATCAGACGGTGAATACCAACCTCTTCTTTGAGATATCCGTAAGCAAAAGCTCCTTCTATTAGTAAAGTTGCGCTTTTAATTCCGGCCTCTTCTCCTGATAGCCATTCGACCAGTCTAATGTTGTATCCTTTATTATTTGCCCAGTTTGTGTACATTCGCAAAAGAATCTCGGCCCAATCGCAAGAATCTGTTCCTCCTGCACCGGGATGGATTGATAGTATAGCGTTAGCTTCATCCTGAGGTTTTGCAAGTAAGGATAGAATGTAGAGGTTATCTAATTTTTTATTCAAGAGAGAGAGTTTTTTTTCCAGCTCTTTCTCCATTTCGGGATCTTTTTCTTCTTCTAAAAGTTCTCGGAAAGTTGTGATTTCTTCATATAAAAAAAGAGTTTTTTCCCAAACTTCTTTTTTTTCCTTGAGAGAAGATAATTGCTGTATTGTTTTCACCTGTTGGTTTTTTTGCCAGAATTGTGGATTGGAAAGTTTTTCTTCTAATTGCTCAATTTTACTTTTTAGTTTCTCTATTTCAAAGAAACCTCCTTAATTCATTCATTTTCTGTTCTGCTATATTAAATTTTTCTGTTTGGTTATCCGTTGCCATGATTTTGTCCTTTTAATTTATAAGGTTGGATATTATTAGCAAACAAACAGCTAATTGTCAAATTGGCACATTACCATGATTCAATGCGAAACCTTGACAATCAGGTGTACGCAAGATAAAATACTAGTTCAATATTTTCTCTCAAGGAGGTAGGATAGATGAGGGCTAATAAGAAAAAAAGGTTATTGCCACTTTTGCTTTTAGTTGTTTTGGCGCTCGCAAGTTTTTTCACTTTAGGTTCCCAAGCTGTTCAGGCAACAGAGGAAAAAAGAGAATTTCTGCTTTTTTTTAGGTACCCAAGTATAACTGTTAGTGCTAAGGAAATATTAGATTTGGAGCTTATGGTTATCAATAAGGGAGAAAAAGAGGAGCAAATCATCTTTTCTATTATTCCAGGGAAAAAAGTTGAAGGGTGGGATATAAGTCTTGAGAGCAGGTGGGATAAAATGCGGATTAGCAGCATTAATTTGCTTACTGAAGACCCTGATGATTCAATGATTTTGAAATTCAATGCAAAGCCTCCGGAAGATATAAAGGAAGGAAAATATGAGTTCATCGTGAAGGGAATTACTGTTGATGAAAAGATAGAGCGCTCTGCTACCCTCACTATCGATTTAAAGAAAGAAGAAGTCATTGAAGAAGAGGTTTACCAAGAGATAGAACTTGCTGCAGACTATCCCAGCATAGAAAATCCGGCCGGAAAAGAGTTTAAGTTTGCAATTGAAGTGAAAAACAGAGGAAGTGAATCCCTGGTTTTGAATTTAGGTGTTGATTATCCCCTTGGATGGAGAGCTTACGTTAGCCCAAAATGGGAAGAGGATAAAAAAATCTCTTCTGTAAAAGTTAGTGCCAGTGGTTCAGAAGATATTATTTTGACACTAATCTCACCTCTTGATGTTTCTAAAGGAGATTATCCCATAAAGTTTGTGGCAAGGCATCAGGATCTAACAGAAGTTATAGATCTGAAAGCAACTATTACTGGAACATATCATTTAGTGGTGAGAACAGAGACTGCTCGCTTAAACTTTGATGCTATTGCTGGGCAAAAAGAAACTCTGGGTGTTTATTTATGGAATGAAGGCTCAACTCCTATTGAGGATGTAAGTTTTTTTGTTGTAAACTCTCCTGAGGATTGGGAAATATCCTTTGATCCAGAAAAAATTTCCTCTATTTCTTCTTATCAGGAGGTTAAAAAACCGGAAAAAATAAAACTTAGTGTAACTCCTCCTCCCAGAACCTTACCCGGTGATTATATGTTTACGGTGAAAGCCGTTGGCCAACAGGACCAAGACGAAATGGATTTGAGAGTTACTGTTAAACGCTCAACAGTGTGGGGATTAGTTGGGGTTGGAATAGTCGTGGTTATTATAGTAGCACTTGTGGGAGTTTTTATTAAGTTGGGAAGAAGGTAAGACATGGACTGGATTGTAGAGATAAATGGGCTTACTAAGATTTATGATAGGTTCAAAGCTGTTGATGGGATAAATCTTCGGATAAAAGAAGGGGAAATCTTTGGATTTCTTGGTCCTAATGGAGCAGGTAAAACTACCACCATTTTAATGCTTTTAGGGCTTACTGAACCTACTTCGGGAGAAGTTAAAGTCTTTGGCTATAATGCTACAAAAAATCCTTTGAAAGTTAAAAGAATAACGGGTTATCTTCCAGAAAATGTTGGCTTTTACGAGGATTTAACAGCAAGAGAGAACTTAGTTCATATCACAAGGTTAAATGGTATTAGTTCTGAGAAAGTTTCCTTTAAAATAGAGGAGGTTCTTTCCGTAGTGGGTCTTTTAGAGGTTGCCAATAGAGAGACGGGTAAGTTTTCCAGGGGAATGTTGCAACGTTTGGGAATGGCGGCAACGCTTATCAAAGAACCAAGACTTGTAATTCTTGATGAGCCAACTTTGGGAATAGACCCGGAGGGAGTGGAACAGATTCTCAATCTTATCGTAAAAATGAGGGAGGAAAAAAATATAACTATTCTTTTATCCTCTCACTTACTTCACCAGGTTCAGAGGATATGCGACAATATAGGCATAATTTCTCAAGGTAAAATGGTGATTGAAGGTTCAATAGACGAAGTAGGGAAAAAGATAATCGGAGACGGAAAATCTCAAATTCAGATTCAAGTATCCCAATTGACACCCCATCTTTTAGAATCTTTGAAGAAAATTGAGGGAGTAGAGGATGTTAAACAGCGGGATGATTTATTAAATATAAGGTGTGCCAAGGATTTAAGGTTAGAAATATCCAAAGTGATTATAAAAAATGGGACTTATCCTTTGCTTATAAAGACACAGGATTATACTCTGGAAGAGATTTATGCAAGATATTTCGAAGAGAGGTAGTTTAAATGTCAGGAGTTAAAGTTATTTTTTGGAAAGAAATGCTTGATTATTTTGGAAGTAAAAGATTTTTAATACTTTTTGTTATTATTTGTCTTACGGGGGTTTCAATTGCTTATTTAGCCAGTCAAAATTTAGAAAATTTCACTCTAGTACCTGTAGAATTTACTCTTCTTGGATTTTTCATCTCACCTGCTGGGTCACTACCTTCTTTTACCTTTTTTATAAGTTTTTTTGGCCCATTAATAGGAATTATTTTAGGTTTTGATGCTATAAGCTCAGAGCGCGCCCACGGCACTATAAGTATTATCTTATCTCAACCTATTTTCCGAGATTCCTTAATTAATGGGAAATTTTTAGCGGGGTTGGTAACCATAGCTATAATGTTATTGAGTATCTTTCTAATCATTATAGGATTAGGCATCTGGACGTTAGGTATTATTCCAAATGTGGGGGAAATTTCAAGGATAGGTGTTTATTATTTGGCAAGTGTAATTTACGTGGGATTCTGGCTAAGTCTGGGGATACTCTTTTCTATTGTATTTAAAAGAACCTCTTCTTCAGCCTTGACTTCCATAATGATCTGGATTTTTTTTACCTTCTTTGTCTATATGATTGCCAGCGTGGTAGCTGGTCAGTTAGCTCCGGTTTCCTCTATTGCTCAAACAGAGATGTTAGCTAAAAATGAAGCGATTAGAAGAGGGATTATGTTGGTATCTCCTGCTACTTTATTTGAGGAAATTGCAACTGCTGCCTTAAACCCTTCTGTTAGAATTTTTGGTTTTATAAATCCCGCTCAAATAACTGGTTTGATTCCTGCTCCTCTGTCTTTATCCCAGTCTCTGATGATAGTATGGCCAGAGTTTGTGGGGCTGATAATTTTAATGCTTTTGTGTTTTGCTAGCTCCTATATAGTTTTTATGAGACAAGAGATAAGATCTTTTTAGCCCGCCTTGAAAAATTTGACATATTCAAAATTTGATTATAATAAGATTTATTGTGTTATATCTTCTTAAGAAAAAGGGAGTGAAGATTAATGGAAAAAAATCTTCAACGAGACGTACTTATTATCGACAAAATTATTCAGGATTTAGCCCGAACTTTTGCTATGCAGGATGTTGAGGAAATATTGGATATTAGTATTAATTTTAGCTACTTGTCGGTACTTTGTCAGATTCATATCTTAGAAAAACCCACTATGGGCGAGTTGGGTAAAGTGAGTGATGTCCAGCTTAGTACTTTAACCCGAATTATAGATAAATTGGTCGGATGGGGATTTGTACAGAGAAAAGCTGAACCTTCTGATAGGAGAGTAGTCAAAGTGATTTTGAGTAACAAAGGTATCAAGGTAGTGGAAAAATTTGAAGCGGCAAGAAAAAAGAGAATAATATCAATTTTAAAATGTTTAATCCCCCAAGAAAGAGAAAATCTAATGGAAATACTTCAAGTTATCCATGGCCGGGTTTTTAAGGAGAAAAAATAAAAAATTGAGAAGTAAATATATCTATCTTTTTTTGTTAGTTTTTGTTTTTTTTGTTTTTTCTGGGACTGCTATGGCAATTACCTTGGAAGAGGCACTAAATAAAGTTTTAGATAATAATCTTCAGATTCTAATGGGTAAAGAAAAAATAAGAGAAGCTGAACAGATACTAAAAGTGGCTTCCGCCGCCTATTTTCCTATTCTTAATTTAGATGGAGTCTACACTCATTTAGGAGAGGTTTCCACGGGTGAGCAAGATGTAGCTTCTTTTATTTTTTCTCTGACTCAACCTCTTTATACTAGTGGTCGCCTTAGTTTAACTAAACAGCAAATAGAGGTAAATTACCAAACAGTAAAACAGGACCTGGAAAATATACAAAAGGAAGTGGCTTATCAGGTAAAAGAAGGTTTTTATTCATATTTTTTAGCCGAGAAGAACCTGGAAATAATAGAAAAAGCTCTTGAGCAGGCTGAATTACATCTAAAGGTGGTAGAATCTTTTTTCCAATCGGGTAGAGTTTCTCGTTTTGACTTTTTAAGGGCAAAAGTAGAGATTGCCAACCTTAAACCTGAGTTAATCCAGGCAAAAAATAGTTTGTATTTAGCCAAGGAAAAATTGGCATTTCTTTTATCTTTACCTTCCTCTTCTTTCGAGGTAGAAGGTAAGTTAAAATTCGAGGTCTTAACTTTAACTTTAAATCAAGCTATTAAAGATGCTCTTACTTCAAGAAGTGATTTAAAGAGTTGGGAGAGTCAAAAAGATATGGCTAAATTATTCTGGGAAATAGCTAAGGCAAATAATCTTCCTACTCTTTCCTTTATCGCAAACTATGAATTTACTCCAATTGGGGAAAAAGGGTGGCAGGATAATTGGAATGCTAATATCGTTTTGTCCTTCCCCTTATTTGATTCTGGTAGAAATAAAGCTGTTGTGGAACAAAAAAAATCCCAGGTAATACAGACAGAACTGGCAATTCAACAGTTAAGGGGAGCAATTCAAATAGAGGTCAAAAAAGCTTTCTTGGATATGCAAGCAGCAAAAGAATCTTTAATTGCTCAAGAGCAAAATATTTATCAGGCAGAAGAAGCTTTATTTATTGCTAAGGCGCGATACGAAAGCGGAACTATTATCCAGTTAGAGGTTTTGGATGCTCAGCTTGCTTTAACTCGAGCTAGAGCAGGCTATAACAAAGCTTTATTTGATTATAACTTAGCCAGAGCACATCTTGACAGAGCAATAGGAATAAAAGAAGAAAGCTCAGAAAGAAATTTATAAGAGGAGATATAAATATTATGAGCACGAAAAGACAAATAATACTATTGGCTGCGTTGGGTGTATTTTTTTTGGGGACAACTCAAGCTTTTTCTCAGGCTCTTGAGTCTAATTCGACAAAAATCCCAATAGTTAAAACAGATTTTATCCAGGAACTATTTCTTACTGCTGACATAGCTCCTTCCAGGCAGGTACAATTAATGCCTGAGATAGGTGGGACTTTAAAAGAAATTTTTGGAGAACTGGGAAGCAAAGTGGAAAAAGGACAGGTGATAGCTAAGGTAGACTCTGCCGATATTGTTTTTCAAGTAAAGCAAGCTGAGGCTGCTTTACTTTCTGCCCGAGCTAATTATAGAAAAGTCCAATCAATAGTTGAGGTTCAGGCGGAAACCAATTTTAAAAAAGCTGAAGCTGCTTTTAAGGCAGCTCAAGCTCAATTGGATTTGCTAAAAGCAACTGCTGAAACAGAATTTTTTAGCGGGTTTCAACAAGCCCAAGCAGCTTTTAAAATAGCTCAGGCTAATTTGACTAAAGCTAAAGAAGGAGCAAGGTTAGAGGAAATTCAAGGGGTTGAAGCGGCTTATCAACAGGCTCTTGCTAATTTTCATAATGCGGAAAAAGATTTACAGAGAGCAGAAGATGACTATAATCGAGGAGCTATCCCCGAACAGGCATTAGATAAAACACAGCTTGGTTTTGAAATTGCCCAGGCTCAACTTACCTCAGCTAAAGCTGCTCTTGAGCTCATTAAAAAGGGGGCTCGGGAAGAAGATATGCAAATGGCTGAAGCTCAGGTTCAGCAAGCAAAAGCTGCATTAGATAGTTTGGAGAAATTAAAAGAAGCTAAAACCTGGGAGGTAAAAATCCAGGGAACTCAAGCTCAATGGGAAAATGCTAAGTCGATTCTTGAGTTGGCTAAAACAGCATGGGAAGATAAATTATGGGAAGAGGATATTGAGTTAGCTAAAACTCAAGTCCAACAGGCAGAAGCAGCTTTAGAATTAGCTAAATCTTACTTAAAGGATTGTACCATAAAATCGCCCATTTCCGGGATTATTGGCGAGCGTTTTGTCGAGGAAGGTTCTTTAGTTGGCCCGGCAGTACCCCTGGTATCCATTGTAGATATAAATTCAGTTAAAATTATTCTACACATCGGTGAGGAAAACTTAGATAAAATATTTCTTACTGAAAAGGTAGTTGTCCAGATTGAAAATTATCTGGAGGAAACGTTTACTCCTCAGGAAATTAATATTAGTCCTACCATGGATCCTCGCAGCAGAAAAATAAAAGTTGAAATTAAAATTATCAACCCGGACCTTCGTATCAAACCAGGTATGTTTGCCCGAGTAAAACTCTTGTTGAAGGAGGAAAAGTAAAGAATGAGCCTGTCCGGACTGGCAGTTAAAAAACCTGTTACCTTTCTTATGTTGTTTATTGCTATAGTAGGGATAGGAGTTTTATCTCTTGTTGGCTTGCGAATGGACCTTTGGCCTGAGATGGAATTTCCAACTGTAGTGGTAACTGTTTCTTATCCGGGAGTATCGCCAGAGGACATAGAAGCTTTGATTACCAGGCCCCTAGAAGAAGGAGTGGCTACCGTTGAGAGCTTGGAAACACTTTCTTCTTATTCCCGTCAGGGATTATCTCTGGTTATAGCTGAGTTTTCTTGGGGAACTGATATGGACATGGCTGAGCGGCACATAAGAGAGAGAGTGGACCGTATTAAGGGAAGACTTCCTGGTGAAGCAGAAGAACCTTTGATTATTAAATACTCGATGGAAGAAGAGCCAACTTTGATTGTTGGCGTGTCTGGTAAAAAAACCTTAGCAGAATTAAGAGAAATATCTGAGGATGAGATTGAACCTCGCCTGGAAAGAGTTAGGGGTGTAGCATCGGCGGATACCATGGGAGGAGAGATTAGAGAAATTCAAATTCAGGTGGACAGGGAGAGACTAACTGCTCGGGGGATTACTTTAGGACAACTAATGAATGTTATTAGCAGAGAAAATATAGTAATTCCTGCAGGGACTATTAAGGAGGGACGCACTGAGTACACTATAAGAACTCTGGGAGAGTACAGTAATCTTAGACAAATTGCTCAGACAGTGGTTATCTATCAAAATGGAGTTGCTATTCATGTTGAAGATGTTGCTGATGTCATAGATGGAACTGAAGAACAACGGCAAATCACCAGAGTTAATCAAACTCCAGCAGTGGTGATTGCTATGTACCGGGTTTCCGGCGCCAATGTTGTAGATGTTTCCGAGCGGACTTTATCTCAATTGAAGACTATTGAGAATTCAGTGGAAGGAATAACCCTTACCGTTATTTTTGAGCCCGCCAAGTTCACCCAGGAGGCAATGGGTAATCTCTTCAATACTATTATCTTAGCTGTGGTTCTTTGTGGAGTGATCTTGCTTATTTTTCTGCGTAATTTCAGAAGCACCATAATTGTCTTGATTTCTATACCTGTTTCTATTGTAGCTACTTTTATTGCTATGAATTTGTTTGGAGTTACAATGAACGTTGTCTCTATGGGGGGATTAGCTCTGGGAGTAGGTCTTTTTGTAGACAACTCTATTGTTGTTCTGGAAAGTATATTTCGTCATCGGGAGAAAGGAGAACCAGCTCGTCAAGGAGCTATTATTGGTTCTTCGGAGGTAGCTACTGCCATTACTGCTTCTACTTTAACCACAATTTGTGTATTTTTCCCAGTGATGTTTGTTTCCGGAATAGCCGGTCAAATTTTCCGAGATATGGTTCTTACGGTAACCTTTTCTTTATTAATTTCTCTTTTTGTGGCTCTAAGTCTGGTTCCTTTAGCTGCTTCACACCTTCTCCGCTTTAAATCTGTTCCAAATAAAGGTTTAGCGTATTCTCTGGGTAATTTTATAAAAAAAGGTACCCATATTTATACAAAAATATTAAACTGGTGTTTAAAATATCGTAAACGAGTTTTGATTATCATAGCAGCTTTTTTTGCCTTAAGTGTACTTGTTCTGACGAAGTATGTAGGGTTAGCTTTTCTTCCAGAAATGGATATCGGATATATATTTATAAATATCAGTGAATCAGTGGGAACTCGGCTGGAAGAAACAGATAAGACATTTTTTAAAGCTGAAGAAATAATAATAGCGCAAACCCCTGAGTTAAAGAATATAATGGTAAGTTTGGGTGCGGGAGGAGGTTTTGGAGGAGGGGGAGGGGGAAGTACGGAAGCGCACAGTGGAAGTATTATGGTAGAGCTTGTGGATAGAGATAAACGGACAAGGTCTTCTAAAGAAGTTGAGCAAGAATTGCGAGAAATTCTTACCAAATTATTTCCTGAGAAAGAGATAGCTTTTTCATCTCCCATGGGTATGGGGGCGGATGCTGTCGGGGCCACTGTTGAGATTTATGGACATGATTTGAGAGCATTAGGGGAAGTTTCTCGCGAGGTTCAAGGGGCTTTAAAGAAAATTCCCGGTGTAGTTGATATTGAAAATACGATGGGCGAGGAGGGTGGTCGTCCTCAGCTAAACTTACATTATGACCGTGATCGACTCTACGATCTGTCTCTTTCGACTTCTTACCTATCTGAGCTGATAAAAACTGCTATTCAGGGGTCGGTAGCTTCTCGCTATAAAGAAGGAGGAAGAGAATACAATATTGTAGTAAGAATGAAAGAAGAGGATAGATCGGATATAGAAGATATTGGGGAATTAGATATTTTAAATTCTCAGGGAGTGCATATTAAGGCAAAAGATGTGGTTGATGTGGAATATGCACGAGCTCCTTCTACTATACGCAGGGAGGACCAAGAACGAACGGCCGTTGTATCTTTTCGGGCAGCAGAAAGGCCTCTGGGAGATGTTTTGCGTGATGTAGAAGGTGAGCTTGCAGGGATTAATTTTCCCTCAACTTTTCGTTGGGTTATTGGAGGAAGTGGGGAGGAAATGCAAGAATCTTTGAGGTGGTTGGCTATCGCCCTAATTGTAGGGATGCTTTTGGTTTATATGGTTACTGCTTCTGAGTTTGAATCTTTACGCGATCCTTTTATTATGTTTCTTACCATTCCTTTATCTTCAATCGGAGTTGTCTGGATGCTCTTTGCAACTAATACCACCTTAAGCATGATAGCGATGATTGGGGCAATAATGCTGGTGGGAATTGTTATTAACAACTCGATTGTCCTGGTTGATTACATTAATCTTTTACGCAAAAGAGGCAAAAGCGTTGGTGATGCGGTAAGAGAAGCTGGAATAATTAGATTCCGTCCGGTATTAATGACCGCTTTAACTACTATTTTAGCTATGATTCCTTTAGCTTTGGAGATGGGACCAGGAGCTAAAAACTGGGCTCCTATGGCTCGCTCAGTTATTGGAGGGTTATTGGTAGGAACATTTATTACTTTATTTATTATTCCCGTAATTTATACTATTTTTGAGGAAAGAAAGGAAAAAAGAAAAACTAAAGCTCAAACCAAACACGGGAGAGGAAGGTTTTAGTTTCTCCGGGGAGATTATTTTATTGGGCGAAAGGTAGGAAATAAATGTATCTTTTTTTCATTGTTTATGAGGAAGTGCTTGATGAAGAAGTATCTTCTTTTATCGATAAAATAGAGCTGGATAGGTACATTAAGTGGGATAAAGTTAAGGGCAGGTGGAAAGAAAAGCATATGGGCACTCACATATGGCCGGGAGAATATCATACCGTTTTAGTGATGGTAGAAGAAGAGAAGGTTGTAAAGCTGACAGAAGGAGTAAAAGAGCTTCAAAAAAAATTCACCGCTGATGAGATTTGGGCCTGGAAAGTATTATTAAATGAAACAATATAAATAAGAGTCAGGTTTGTTTTGACTCCATTATTTTTAGCAAGTAAGGTGGAGGGCAGCAATTACTTGAGTGGATTTGCTCAGTTGATTGTAAATAAAGCAGGCCTTTTTAGTTGCTGCATCTATTAATTTTATTTCTTGAGATTCAACCCACTGTTTAGTTGAAGGAGGAATTTTCATTAACCCCGAATTTCCTGTTCCTATCACTAAGATATCAGGTTTTTCCTTGATTATCTCTTTTAAGTCTTGGGGAAGTAAAAGATGCCCTTTTTTTCTCCACCAGTTCCCATCTACTTTATCAAGGTAAATAATTACATCGGATGTATATATCTTACCTTTAATTTTAATCTGGCCAAAATTATATTCCTCAATCATGTCCAGAACTTCCCAAGGCCAGGGATAGTAAAAATCCCTGGCCTATTTCTTATAATTTAGCCTACTGCTTCTTTTAAAGCACTGCCAGGACGAAACTTGGGGACATCTTTGGAAGGGATGTTTATTTTAGCCCCGGTTTGAGGATTCACACCCTGACGCGCTTTTCTTCTTTGCACCAGAAAAGTGCCAAATCCCACCAAAGTTACCTTTTCTCCTTCGGCTAAAGCGTCAGTGACAGCAGAAGTCATTGCATCGATCACATTATTCACGTCTTTTTTAGTAAGTCCTACTTCTTGTGCCACTTCTTCTACCAACTCAGCTTTATTCATAATTTTCTCACCTCCTTATCTCTAAATAGGCTTTTGTAAAGCGTTTTGAAATTTAAAGCCCTCGATTGCTGAATATACCACAACCTTAAAAATTCGTCAAGTCCAGCTCATCCTTTCATCAAATTATCCATTAAATCAAAGCTGTGGTGTTAGGAATTTTTTAAAATTTCACTAAGTTAAGGTCAGAATTTTTAACCTGATAGACATCAGCAAGGGTATTCTTATAGCAGATTCTTACTTCTGCTACTCCACTGGTAAGATTAGGAGCAATACGAAGTTGAATCTCTTTTCTTAAGGGAGCTTTGTGTACCCGGAATTTAAGAATATCTTAACCTCTTCATTAGAGAATCTTTTGTGCAATTGCTTCGTCATAACTTATTCTCCTTTTACTGCTTTTGTTCAGGAAGATAGGTATGACTCCTGGCTATTTGTCAAAGAACCCCTAATGAAATTTTAAAGTGTAAACCGTAGAAAAGTACTGAAATTTTAATTTGTATCTGACAAAATCAAAGCTGTGGTTGACATCTCGGGAAAGTTTTTATATTATACCAAATTAATTTGTTAAATAAGTCTTAACTAAGGAAAATAAAAATGTCCGGGATTGATCTTCATATTCACACCGCTTTTTCTGATGGGACTTTTACTCCTCAAGAGGCAGTCCAGCTAGCAAAAAAAAGAGGTTTGGTAGCTGTTTCCATAACTGACCATGATTCTGTTGAGGGAATCGAAGAGGCTCAAAAGGTTGGAAGGAAGATAAATCTGGAAGTAGTTCCAGGAGTGGAAATGGGTTCTGATGTGGGGCAGGATGAAATTCATATTTTGGGGTATTATCTTGACTGGAAACAAAAAGAGTTTTTACTAAGATTAAAATTCTTCCAAAAAACGCGCATGGAAAGAAATGAAAGAC
This sequence comes from uncultured Clostridia bacterium, assembly GCA_964524965.1. Taxonomy (GTDB): domain Bacteria; phylum Aerophobota; class Aerophobia; order Aerophobales; family B3-G15; genus Kmv34. Next base: position 10,230 of record CAZGDY010000008.1, on the reverse strand, counting down.
TTTTAGATCGTTTGCAACAATTAGGAATGCCCATAACACTTGATGAACTCACTCAACTTGCTCCCAAAGAGGTAATTGGTAAATTACATTTTGCTCGTTGGATGTTAGCAAAAAAATACATAAACTCGATTGGGGAGGCTTTTGAGAAATGGCTCAACTCAGGGAAACCAGCTCATATCGAACGACCTAAAATTTCTCCTTTTGAGATTATTAGCTTAATTCGTGCGGCTGAGGGAATTCCGGTCTTTGCCCATCCTTTTCTTTCCAAAAGAGATGATCTTATTCCTGAGATGATTGATGTAGGCCTCATGGGAATAGAGGTTTATCACCCCGTCCACTCTCCAGCTATAGTTGAAAAATATAAGAAAATTGCCAGCAAGTTTAACCTTTTAATTACAGGTGGTTCCGATTGTCATGGCGAGGCTAAAGGAAAGTCATCAATTGGTACCTTAAATATTCCGCTATCTTGTCTGGAGGATTTAAAAAAAGCTCGTGTTAAAATGGCTCAGAAATTAAATTAATTTTAACGCACAAGAAGTAAATCATGCCCTTAGTTTACATTAAAACTTTCGGTTGCCAGATGAACGAGTACGATTCGCAGGCAATAAGAGGTCTTTTATCTCAAAACGGTTTTCAATTAACCGATAATTTACCTAAGGCGGATTTAATTATACTTAATACCTGTTACGTAAGAGAAAAGGTTAAACATAAGATTTTTAGTTTATTAGGAGAGTTAAAGAAGCTAAAAAAGCAAAATCCTAATCTTCTTTTGGGGGTAGGGGGATGTTTGGCTCAGAAGGAATCCCAGGAGATTTTAAAAAGAGCTCCTTTTGTGGATATTATCTGGGGAACTTCAAATTTTCACAAACTTCCTGAATTTTTAAAGCGGGTAAAAGAAAGTAAATTTCCTGTAGCTGAAATCGAAAATATAGAAAAAGAGCGCTATTTACCTCATAATCTTCCGCTAATAAGAAAAAAAAGATTTAGCGCTTACATTCCGGTTATAAGAGGGTGCGATAATTTTTGTACTTATTGCAATGTTCCTTATGTCAGAGGAAGAGAAAAAAGCCGACCCTTAGAGTTTATTTTAAAAGAAATTGACAGCGCTATCAGTGAGGGGTGTAAGGAAATAATACTTTTAGGTCAAAATGTTAACTCTTACGGCAAGGATTTTTTAGAAAAAATTGATTTTTCGGACCTTCTTTCCAAGATAAATGAGGTTAAGGGTATCCATCGTATTAGATTTATAACCTCTCATCCTAAGGACCTCTCCGACAAATTAATTTTAGCTATGGCTAAATTGGATAAAGTTTGTGAACACCTCCATCTTCCTTTGCAAGCTGGCTCTAATCGTGTTTTAAAGTTAATGAGAAGAAGCTATACTTCTCAGGATTACCTTGCCCTGGTGGATAAAGTGCGCTATTTTATTCCGGGAATAACTCTTACTACCGATTTAATAGTGGGATTTCCCGGAGAAAGTGAAGAAGATTTTCAGGATACGCTTAATATGGTGGAAAAAATAAGATTTGATGGGGCTTTTACTTTTGAGTATTCTCTTCTTTCAGGGACTCGAGCTGCTGAATTTGAAAATCAGATTCCCTTATCAGTGAAAAAAAGTAGAATTCGAGAGCTGATAGATGTTCAACGAAAAATTACTGAGAGAAAAAATAAAATTTGGGTCGGCAGGAAATTGGAAGTCTTAGTGGAGGGTCTATCACCAAAAAATCCTCAGGAATTAGCAGGAAGGACAAAGCAGGATAAAATAGTTATATTTCCGGGAGATATCTCTCTTATCGGACAATTTTTAGAGGTAAAGGTAATGGAATCAGGTTGTTGGGCTTTAAAAGGCGAAAGGGTAAGCGAAAGTTGCTAAACTTTGCCTTAATTATTAGTGGGGCTACTGGTACGGGTAAAACAGAGGTTGCTCTTTCTCTGGTTAAGAAAATAAAAGCTGAGATAATCTCTGCTGATTCTCGCCAAGTCTATAAGGGTATGAATATTGGAACAGATAAAGTTTCTCGAGAGTTGAGGGAAAATTATCCCCATCATTTAATTGATCTTGTTTTCCCCGACGAGCTCTTTACCGTAGCTGATTTTAAACGAAAAGCTGAGGTTGTCATTGAAAAGTTGCAAAAAGAAGATAAGCTTCCGGTTATTTGCGGAGGAACAGGGCTTTACATAAGAGCTTTAACTCATGGTATTTTTCCGGGACCAGGCAGAGACCAAAAGTTACGGGACAAGCTAAAATTAAGGACAAAAAAATTCTTATATGATGAGCTAAAAAAAGTTGACCCGATATCTTCTGAGCGAATACATCCTAACGATGAGATGAGAATAATTCGAGCTCTTGAAATCTGGTATAAAACAGGAGTGCCTGTATCAAAGCATCAACAAAAAAAAACATTTCCTCCCCTCTGGAAGATAGTAAAAATAGGTCTTTGTTGGAGGGAAAGAGCTACCCTCTATAAAATTATAGAAGAAAGAGTAGATAAAATGCTGAAAAAAGGTCTTGTTGAAGAGACTAAGAAGTTACTTGAGGCCGGATACGAAGAAAATCTTTCTTCGATGCAGGCTCTTGGATACCGCCAGATAACAGCTTATCTTAAAGGCAGGGTTTCTTTTGAGGAGGCTGTCTTAAAGACAAAAAGAGAAACACGTAAGTTTGCCAAACGCCAGTTAACCTGGTTTAAGAAGGAAAAAGATATTACCTGGCTGGTCCGGGAAGATTATTTTAAAGTTGAGGAGATAGCAGATAAAATAATTGCGCTCCTAAGGGAAAAAATCCCTGATGCTGAGAAAATTTTATTTGGCACTTGACAAATTTTTTATTATTAGGTACATTTAACCAACTTCTTTTAAAGTGCGGCTTTTTTTAAGCATCTTTGAAGGACGCTTCCTTGAGGAAAACTTAATTATTGTAACGAATTAAGATTAAAGAGCTCAAAGAGTTGACTTATTTTAAAGGGTTGGTAATATAGAGGATGAAGAGTGAACAGAAGGGCGCTTACATCTAAAAAGCTTAAAAAAAAGAAATTAAACTTAAAGCTCATTGATAAATTTAGGAACTGAAAAAGGGGGATTTGACAAAAAAAAATAATCTGGTATGCTTTTATTTGCTAAAGATAGTAATACCTTCGAAAAGGGAATGGCAGTTCCTGAAAAATAAAGAATGAAGAAGGAGGTGGTAAAGGAGAAAGGTAAGCTATAAAGGCAGGTCATATGTATGGGAAAAGAAACACTGATAAGTATAAGTGGGAAGAATTTAAGATAATTTAAGTATGGAGGATGAGGAATGAGGAAAATTTTCTTAGGCGTATTAATTGTTTGTCTTAGTTTAGGATTAGCTGCCGGAGCAATGGCTGTTCCAGTAATTGATTGGAGTGCTGGAGTCGATTTTAATGTCACCGGGACCAGTGGCGGAAATGATAGTGGATTATTTGGCGGATGTGCAAATATAGCAGCTACTGCTACCCAATCTTATGGACCTTTCGATGGTTCTGTTACCTTCAAGTTTGATAGTGGTGAGTGTCCAGTAGCATTTATTGATGGTGCCTTTATAAGGTATAATGCTGCTGCTTTTAATGTGACCATGCAGCCACTGGGAATTGACAATGGGCTATTCGATGTACGAAATTTTGCTGAAGATGGTTTGGGTATTCCCTCTAATCCGGGATTGAAAATAAATGTTCCTATGGAAGGCTTTGACCTTTACGGTATTGTTAACAATCAAATTGGTTCTGTAATTTACAACTTTGCCGGTGGGGTTGATTTTACTATGGATGCTTTGGGTCTTGGTTTTACCTTTAACTCTAGGCAGGGAGCCCCGGCCGGTTCTTCTTACGGAGCACAGCTTACCTATGCTCTTGATGCCATGACCTTTACCGGTCAGTATGGTGGTTTTTCTCCTAACGCAGGTGGTTCAGGTACTGGTTATGTGGTAAAAGTTGCCTACACTTTACCGGGTGGAAGTGGTCTTTGTTTAGAGTATTATGGTTGCGATGCCACTTTAAATAATGATGTGGCGCCCTTTTCCAAAATCTACGGCGAGTTCAACACTCCTTTAGCTGAAAACGTCACTTTGACTTTTGATGTCGCTAGTACTGATGCTGGCGCTGGTACACCTGCTGTAACTGCTTGGGAAGGTAAGATTGGAATTACCCTTTAATTTTTTATAGTGGGGTGCTATTTATGGTAAATAATGGGGCAAGCCATTCTCGAGAGGGCTTGCCCCACTGTATTTGTTGTGTAGAGTAATATCAAATAAAAGCGCTCTAAAACTAAAAAGGGTTGTGGTGATCTCCCGATTTCTAAATATTGGGTCTGGTTTTTTTTAAAGATTACACCCCGCTAAGCTCTCTTAAAAAATTATTGCAATACCTCTTAAGAAAACTAAACTATTACAAGGTGACGAAAAAATGGCTAAAGTTAAATTAAAAAATGTGAGGAAGTGTTTTGGCAAGGTAGTAGCAGTAGAAGATTGTTCTTTGGATATAGAGGACGGAGAATTTATTATTCTTGTTGGTCCTTCTGGATGTGGAAAAACCACTACCCTTAGAAGTATTGCCGGACTGGAAGAAGTAACTTCAGGAGAAATTTACATCGGAGAGCATCTGGTTAACGATGTTCCGCCCAAAAACAGAGATATTGCGATGGTTTTTCAAAACTATGCTTTGTATCCCCACATGGATGTTTATCGCAATATGTCTTTCGGATTACGTCTGCGCAAAGTTCCCAAGAAAGAAATTGATGATATTGTAAAGCGAACGGCAGAGCTTCTTGGGATTAGAGAACTTTTGGATAGAAAACCTAAGGAGCTATCGGGTGGGCAACGCCAGAGAGTTGCTCTGGGGAGAGCCATTGTGAGGGACCCCAAGGTTTTTCTTTTTGATGAGCCTTTATCTAATCTTGATGCTAAGCTTAGAATTGCGATGAGAGCTGAACTTTTAGATCTTCACCAGAGATTAAAAACCACTACTATTTATGTAACCCATGACCAAATGGAAGCGATGACCATGGCCAGCAGAATCGTAGTGATGAATCAAGGTGTTATTCAACAGATGGATACTCCTCAAAATGTTTATGATCATCCCGTTAATAAGTACGTAGCGGGTTTTATTGGCTCGCCCAGCATGAATTTTGTGGATTGCACCATAATCAGAGAAAATAAAGATATTTACGTTCGCTCCAAAGGAATGAATCTTAAAGTACCTTCGGATAAAGTAAGGTTTATTAAAAGCTATATTGGTCAAGAAGTTACCTTAGGATTGAGGCCTGAATATATTACGGACACCCAAACTGCCAGGGATTACGAGAGAGGAACTACCTTTAATGCTTCGGTCTGGGTGGTTGAGCCTCTCGGTTCAGAAAAAATTGTTCATATCAGAAACGAAGACAATGTTTTGATAGCTCGTCTTGACCCTCATGTGGCACTTTACTCTGGTGATGTAGCTGAGTTTACAGCCCGTATGGATCTTGCTCATATATTTGATAAAGAAACTGAAAAGACCCTCTTTTAATTCAGTAGTCCCGGTTAATAGTTAACTGCTCATAGGAGGAGAACAGGTAATTTGTTCTCCTCCTATTTTTCTAAAAAAGAAGGAGATTTTTTTCAATGAAGATGATTCTTGTTGATGGCTACAATGTGATTCATGCCTCTGCTGGTCTTAAAATATTCTTTAACCAAAATGTATCCACGGCTCAAGCCCGCCTGGTGGAAATGGTATGCCGGTACTGCTCTTTGGAAAATATAAGAAGTTATATAGTGTTTGATGCTTACAGAAGAATTGGAGGGCAAACCAAGGAAGAGATTTCTTCCCTGGTAAGTGTTGTCCATACTGCAGAGGGCAAGACGGCCGATTCTTTTATTGAAAGATTTATTGCCAAGAACAAATCAAATTACAGTTTGATTTATGTGATTACCTCTGATTTGGCTCAGGGAATGACTGTATTAGACGAAAGGATAATTCCGCTGTCTCCTAAAAATTTTCTTAGTGAGATTAGTGCCTCTGTTGAGCTGATCAATAAGAGATTTTCTCCCGGCACTCCTCCATTCATGCATTATCTCATTTCTGATGAAACTTTGAAGAGAATTCAAGAACAAAGGAATATAAGAAAAAAAGAGATAAACTAAGTTGACAGGGAACTATTAATTTAGATAATTAAGAGAACGGAAAAGGAAAGGAATTATTGGTTGTGAAAGCAGTTAGCGTAAATATAGAGGATTTTTCCCAGATACCGCTTCTTTTTGGCAAAAAAGATGAGAATTTAAAATTAATAGAAAGACAGCTAAGAGTAGAATTTATATTAAGAAATAATTTGCTTAAAATTCAAGGAAAAAGTGAATTTGTCGATAAAGCAAAAAGGCTAATAGAGGATCTTATGGATAGTTTACACAAGGGACACAGTCCTGATACAAGAGAGCTCCAGCTTGCTCTTAATAAAATAAAAAATAGTGAGAATTCCCATCTTGAAAAGTATTTATCAGAGAAAGTTTTTACTTCTCCTCGGGGTAAAAAAATAAAGCCTTATACGGAAGGTCAGGAAAGATATGTAGAAGCGATTAAGGGGAATGAGGTTGTTTTTGCTATTGGTCCGGCGGGGACTGGTAAGACCTATTTAGCTGTAGCTATGGCCGTAGCTAGCTTAGAGAGGGGGGAAGTTGTAAGGATAATTCTTACTCGCCCTACTGTAGAGGCGGGGGAAAAACTTGGTTTTCTTCCTGGCCCTCTGGAAGAAAAAATAGAGCCTTATCTTCGCCCTCTTTATGATGCTCTTTATGAGATGCTCCTTGCTGAGAAGTTTCATTCTTTTTTAGAGCGAGGAATAATTGAGATTGCTCCTCTTGCCTACATGAGGGGGAGAACCTTAAATGATGCTTTCATTATTTTAGATGAGGCTCAGAATACTACTTACGAACAGATGAAAATGTTTTTGACCAGACTTGGTTTTGGCTCCAAGGTGGTCATAAACGGAGATATTACTCAGGTAGACTTATCTCCCCGTAAAAATTCCGGGCTGTTAGAAGTACAATCCTTATTTAAAGGGATAAAGAGAATTAAAACTGTTAATCTTACGAGAAAAGATGTGGTGAGGCATAAATTGGTTCAAGAAATAGTGAAAGCTTATGAGGGTTACGAAAAAAAAGGTTAGAGATGTTAAAAAGAGTACGAAAGAAAGAGTTCAAATTTTCTGGACTGGTAAAAATTAAGCGCTTTTTCGCTTATCCCTCTATCACTTTCTGGTTGTGGTTTGTAGGGATGTGTGCTGCTATTTCTTTAATTTATCTTTTGTTTTCAAGCCTTCCTTTTCATTATAAAACTGGTGTGATGATTGTTGTAGGCATTTTTATGGGTGTTTTCTCGGTGGGTCTTTTTTGTTTTTATCCGAAGTTTTTAACAGGTAGATACCTTCTTCTTTCTGCAACTATTTTACTAAGTACGATGCTAATTAGCCGGATTATTATGGTTTTACCTCAGATACCTGATATTTTTATACCGATTGCTTTTCTTTCTATTCTCTTTTCTCTTTTTTTTAATCTTCCCATCTCTATTTTTGTTCTTTCGATGTTCTGCATCCTCTTTTCTGTTGTTTCCGGGGAGTTTGAAATCTTACCCATTTTGTTTTGTGGGGGGATGGCAGGGTCTTACGCAGCTCATGCCATTCACCATCGCACTGATATAACAAAAATAGGTCTCTTGGTAGGTTTGGTAAATTTTTCTTCTGCCGCAGGGATAGGTTTGGTTAAAAGTTTAGCCTTACCAGAATTAGTATTCTTAGCCTTGTGGGGTTTGGGTAGCGGTGTTTTTTCCAGTATTTTGATTAATTTGACTCTACCTTATTTTGAAACTTATTTTGGAATTACTACCGACGCTCATCTTTTAGAGTTAGCTGATCTTAACAGTCCTCTTTTGCACCGGTTATCGATAGAGGCTCCCGGGTCATATCATCACACCTTAACTGTTGCTACTTTATCGGTAGCTGCTGCGGAGCAGGTTAAAGCTAATCCCCTTTTAGCCAGGGTTGGAGCTTATTACCATGACGTAGGTAAAGTAACTCGTCCTCATTTTTTTTTCGAAAATAGCAAAACAGGAGAAGTAGATGATTATCATTCCCGGGTCAGTCCCAATCTTTCATCAGTGATAATTATTTCCCATGTAAAGGATGGATTGGAACTTGCTAAAATTTTTCGCCTTCCCCAGGTTGTTATTGATATAATTACTCAGCATCACGGTACGGGTCTTATAGCTTATTTTTACCGTAAAGCCCTTTTGGAAACAAAGGAAGATGATTCTGTGGATGAATCCAATTTTCGCTATCCCGGACCTAAACCAAGGACAAAAGAAGCATCTATAGTTATGTTAGCTGATTCTGTCGAGGCTGATTTTCGTTTTTCTTCATGGAAAAGCCCTAAGGGGATTAAAGCAAGAATTCAAAAAGTTATAAATAATAAATTAAAAGACCATCAACTGGATGAGGCCGATCTAAGCTTGCGAGATATAAATCTTATTTCAGAGGCTTTTACTCGAGTGCTCACCGGATTGTCCCATGCCCGAAAAAGATATCCAGAAGAGATGTTAGATAATGAAAAGAAGAATCTTAAAAATCAACAATATGTGGGAAAAAAAAGTTCCCGAACTTATTTTAAAAAAGGCAGTTTACCTCACTCTCGCTGAAGAAAATAACGTACAGGATAAACAGATAAGTTTAGCACTGGTTCCCTCAGATATTATACGAGAGCTTAACTTAAAGTATCGAGGAGAAGATTCACTTACCGATGTTTTGGCTTTTCCTCTCCAAGGTGAAGTTGGTCCAGCTAAAAGATTTTTGGGTGAGATAATTATTTGCCCTTCTTTAGCACTAATTCAAGCAAATGAGCGAGGACATTCATTGGAAGAAGAGCTTATCCTGTTAGTAGTTCACGGGACTCTTCATCTTTTGGGATATAAAGACAATGAAGATGAGGAGAAAAGACTAATGGGGAATAAAGCGAAAAATATCTTGAAACTTTTGGGTAAAAGAGAAAACATAATTTAAAAAACTATTTGACTACCTAACTAATGAGTAAAAGGAGTGTTAAATGCAAGGTAAAATTAAGGTTTTAGGGCTAAGCTTGATAGTTGCTTTTTTATTTTTGGGGATAACCAGTCAATGTGTAAAAGCTGATATTCTTGAAGATGTTTATAAAGGGATGCCTTATATAAACTTAGAGAAGGTATTTCAGGAATATCAGAAGAAAGGTGATATTGAGTTAATGTTAGAAGAGGAGACTGAGGTGGGACGAGGAAAACTGGAAGAAATGCGACAGAAACTGGAGACATTAAATCGGGAATATGCGGCACAGGAGCTTCTTTTGACTGAAGCAGCCAGAAATGAACGTCAGCAGGAAATTACCCAAAAAATAACCGCTATCGAGGTTTTTCGGCAGGAAATCACTAATCAGATTCAAGAAAAGCAAAACCAATACACTCAGGAGATTCTTCAGGATATAATCAATAAAATAGAAAAAGTATCCGAAAAGGAAGGTTATACCTATGTTTTTGATAAAGCAGCTCTTCTTTATGCTGTGCCTTCTCAAGATATAACTGAAAGAATTATTACTGAATTAAATGAAGAATATGAGGCAGGAAAAAATGAATAAAAGCTTGAGGGAACTTGCTGACCTTGTAGGAGGCAAACTCAAGGGTAGGGAGGACATTACTATAAAAGGTGTTACTAAGATTGAAGAGGCAAAAAAAGGAGAAATTACCTTTGCCGTATCCCAAAAGTTTTTACTTCTTGCGGAAAAATCAGAAGTTTCTGCTATAATTGTCTCAGAGCAGCTGGAAAGTCTTATTAAACCAATTATTCAAGTGGCTGACCCTCGTCTTGCTTTTGCTAAGATACTGGAGGTTTTTGCTCCCCCTCCCCCCGAATTTAAAGGAATACATCCCTCAGCGATAATTGATAAGAGAGCAAAAATAGGGGAAAGAGTTAATATAGGTCCTTACTGTATTATTGAGGAAGGTGTTAGGGTCGATAGTGATGTATATATTTCTGGATTTTGTTATTTAGGAAAAAATGTTTTAGTTGGTGAGGGGAGTTTTCTTCATCCTAAAGTTAGTTTATTAGATAGAGTCAGCATAGGTAAAAGAGGTGTAGTGCACTCAGGAGCGACAATTGGTTCCGATGGATTTGGTTTTGTCAAAAGAGAAGATGGCTCTTATTACAAAATTCCTCAGACAGGAAAGGTGG
>CAZGDY010000007.1:921-27397 GCA_964524965.1 uncultured Clostridia bacterium | reverse complement strand
CTTCTTGCGTCCCAGCTACTCATATGGAAACCTCAGGAGCTGAATTAACCAGTTTGGATTTATCCCCATTCCTCCAGAATAAACGTGTTTTAGGCCTTGCCGAAATGATGAATTTTCCCGGGGTGATTTACCAAGACAAGCAAGTCCTGGACAAAATCAGAATGGCGCAGGGAAAAAGAATAGATGGGCATACCCCTGGCTTAAAGGGAAAAAATCTTTGCGCCTACATAGGAGCAGGCATAAAATCCGATCATGAGTGTACCACCATCAAGGAAGCTAAAGAAAAGCTAAGATTGGGAATGTATATAATGCTACGAGAAGGAACTGCAGCCAAAAACCTTGAAGACCTTTTACCGCTTGTCAATTCCAATAACTCTCGGAAATGTTTTTTTGTCACCGATGACTGCCATCCTCAGGATCTTTTGGAAAAGGGACATATCAATGCTATCGTTAAAAAAGCAGTTAAGCTGGGACTTAATCCTGTGGTCGCTATTCAAATGGCCACTATAAATACAGCAGAGTATTTTAAGCTGCCAAATGTGGGAGCAATAGCTCCCGGCTACAAAGCAGATATGGTGGTTCTAAATGATCTGAAAAATTTTAAAGTGGAGAAAGTTTTTAAGAGAGGTAAATTAGTTGCCCAAAACGGAAAAATTCTTCCTCGAAAAATTAAGAAGACCAGAGCAATCATTCGAAGCTCAATAAACATTGACTGGATAGGATTAAAAGGATTTGACATCAAAGCTAAAATCGGTAAAGTGCTGGTAATACAGGTGATTCCAGAACAAATTATTACCAAAAAATTAATCGTGACTCCCAAGATAGAAAAAAACAAAGTAGTAGTTGACATTGATCGGGATATTTTAAAAATAGCAGTAATCGAAAGGCATCTGGCCTCAGGAAATGTGGGTGTTGGTCTGGTGAAAGGTTTTGAATTAAAAAAGGGTGCCTTGGCTTCCTCTTTCGCCCACGATTCCCATAACATAGTAGTAGTAGGAACAAAAAATGAAGATATGATGACCGCAGTTATTGAAGTTGCCAGAATGAGAGGGGGACAAGTAGTAGTTAGGGACGATGAAGTAATCGCCTCTCTGGCTTTACCTATAGCAGGACTTATAAGTGATCAATCACTGGAAAAGGTAAGGGATAAAACCAAACAGTTGCACCAAGCAGCAGCTTTACTGGGATGTAAACTAAAAGATCCCTTTATGAGTCTTTCCTTTCTTGCTCTTCCTCCTGTTCCTGAGTTAAAACTGACTGACAAAGGAATTGTGGATGTAGAAAAATTCCAAATTGTTCCCCTGTTTGTAAATTATGACTGATCCAATGCTTGGAGGAATCAGGTCTTGACATTTGATATTGGGGAACTTCACTTATGTTTAAGTTGATTGGTTTGATTTACCCGGTTTATCCAGTTAAATTTTGAAGAGCTCAATAAGAAAAAAAAATGACCTTTCTTTGTTATTGCAGTCCGGTTTATGATCACTACGATATTACAATTAAATAATAATTTATTTAAGGAGGGAGATTAAATGGAAATAACCCAAAAAAAAGAGGGAGATGTTCACATTTTTTCCTTAAAGGGACAATTTGATGCTCACGCTGCAGGAGAGGTGGAAAACAAGCTAAATATGATTACCTCTCAAGAAACGCAAAAACTTCTCATCGATATGGATGGTACAGAATATATAAGTAGTGCGGGACTACGAGTTCTTTTATCAGTAGCAAAAAAAATAAAAAATAAAGAAGGTACCATAAAACTTTGTTCTCTTCGACCCTACGTGAAAGAAGTTTTTGATGTTGCCGGATTTACCCAAATATTTAAAATTTATAACACCGCTCAGGAAGCGATAAACAGCTTTTAAGCCCGGGATAAAACCAAGTAAGGTAAAAAAGAAATTTTCTTTATTGTCTTATGAAATTTTTTGTAAACTTTAAAGAGAGTAAATTTTTACTTTTAATATGTTTTATCTTTCCGCTTAACATCAGAGAAAATCTCCTCTGATGTGTAGTAATAAATCTTTATTAAGAACACGGCAAAATATCTGGTAATAAATAGTGCCTATGGAAACCTCAATTTTTAAACTTTTACTGGTACTGGTAGAAAAGATATCCTTAACAATTGTTGTTGCTTATCTGATAACCCGAACTAAACAGTTTCATAACACACTTGAGAAGCAGCCTACCTTCTGGGATAGCTTAGTGTTAATTTTAGCATTCGGGGGATTTTCTATATATGGCACTTACAGTGGGATAAGGATATTCGGAGCTATTGCCAATACCAGGGACCTTGGTCCAATGATTGCTGGCTTGGTAGGAGGACCCTTTATTGGGCTGGGAGTTGGTTTAATCGGCGGAATACATCGCTACTTCCTGGGTGGATTCACTGCCATCCCTTGTACTTTAGCTACCATAATTTCTGGTATTTTGGGTGGTTTAATTTATAAGTTTAAAAAAGGGGAATTTATTGGGATTTTTTGGGCAATCCTCTTCGCTATTTTTATAGAATCCTTTCATATGTTCCTTGCCCTTTTAATAGCTAAACCATTTACTGATGCTCTTCAATTGGTCAAAGAAATCAGTTTGCCTATGATTGGTGCTAACGCGATAGGAATTGGTATCTTCGCTTTATTTGTAGTGAATTTAATAAAGGAAAAAAGGACAAGCTCTGAAAGAAATAAATACTATCTTGAACTGGAACGCAAGATTTATGAAATGGAAAAATTATATCGGTTGGGAGTCCAGGTAAGCTCTACTCTTGATATTAACATTGTACCGAAGCTTTGTGTAAATACAACAGTAGAAGTACTTGAGGCTAAAATAGGTTGGCTTTTTTTAGTAAACGAGAAAAATAAATTATCTCTTGGTTCCATGGCAAAATTTGAAGAGGGAACAGATCGTTCAAATAATTCCCAATTAAAAGGCTCTGTAAAAATTATAAAAAGAGAAAAAAAACTGATTTTAAAAGAGGAAGAAAGTATTGTGGGGTGGGTAATTAAGAACAAAAAACCACTTCTAGCCAATAGTGTTGATGCTAAAGAATTTCTGTCAAATTCTATCTACAAAGAAGCTGGATTTAAAATAAACTCTACTCTTTGCACACCATTGCTGGTAAAAAATAAAGTTATCGGAGCTATTCAGGTTTGCAACAAAAAAGATGATACTCCCTTTAACAGTGAAGATCAACACCTCCTTGTCTCCTTTGCTGTGCACGCTGCTATCGCCATTGAAAATGCTAAACTCTATCAGGAGGTAGTTGAGAAAGAGAGAATGGAGAAGGAACTGGAAATTGCCCATAAACTCCAGACAAGCATTCTTCCTGATAAACCTCCCCAAATTGAAGGTTACCAAATTGCGGCAATGAGCCAGCCCGCTAAGGAAGTTGGAGGAGATTTTTATGATTTCATTGATGTTGCTAAGAATAAAATTGGCTTGGCCATTGGTGATGTTGCCGGAAAAGGTTTACCGGCAGCTTTATTTATGGCTCTTTCTCGAAGTTTCCTCCGTGCCCAAGCTATCGGTAGCTTAAAAACTGATGTTGTTTTAACAAAAACTAACAAGCTGATTGCCCAGGACTCACGAGAAGGCATGTTTGTCACTGCCCTCTACGCGATTTTGGATACCCGAGAAAGAGTCTTAAAACTTTCCAATGCGGGCCACAATCCTCCAATTTTTTTCCACTCAACTACAGGTAAGCACGAGGTGTTAAAAACAAGGAGTCTTGTATTGGGTGCCCTTGAAGAGGTACAATTTCAAGAAAAAGAAATTATCCTTAAAACAAAAGATATTATAGTTTTTTATACTGATGGCGTTACTGAAACCATGGACAGAAATAAACAACAATTCGGAATGGAAAAACTCATTGAATTACTCAAAGATAACCCTCAACTTCAAGCAGCGGAGCTGATTAAATTAATTCATAAAAAGGTGGAGGAGTTTTCTGAAGGTCAACCTCAATTTGATGACTTTACTCTGATGATAGTTAAAGTAACTTAAAAAAAAATTTTATAAAAAAAGGAGATTTATAAACCATGAAAATCAAGAAAAAAAGATGGAAGACAAAGCTTATGATTATTGCTGTTATGACCACTTTACTCTTTGTTGTATGCAGCGGAATCCCCGTCCATGCTGAAGATTTACTAAATCCAACAGAGGTATCTTTCGGTGCTTTGCTTGATCTTAGCGGAAATTGGTCATCGCTGGGAGAATCCAGCCAGGCGGTGTTGTTAATAGCCGTTGAAGACATTAATAATTATCTTTCTGAGATTCAATCCCGGCTAAGAATAAAACTCATTGTCGAGGACACGGCAGGCAACCCGTTAGTTGCTCTCAAAAAACTTAAAAACTTAAGCAAACAAGGAGTTAAAGTAGTTATTGGTCCCCAGTCTAGTGCCGAGGTAAAAACGGTGAAAGATTATGTGGATAAAAATAACATTTTAATAATCAGCCAAGGCAGTACTGCCCACTCCCTAGCCTTACCAAACGATAATATATTCCGCTTTTGCCCTGATGATGTCAGCGAAGGAAAAGCCATGGCTGCTCTCATGTGGGAAGATGGGATTCGTGTAGTTGTGCCGATGTGGCGAGGTGATACGGGTAATGATGGTCTGCATATTGCTCTGAAAAATAGTTTTGAGGCCAGAGGAGGTAGCGTTTTTGATGGTGTACGGTACGACCCAACTATTAAGAATTTTTCAGAAGAATTAGTCTCTTTAAACTCAAAAGTAGAAAAAATGATAATTAAATATGCCCCCAAAACTGTAGCTATCTACCTGGCTGCTTTTAATGAAGCAGCATCCATCTTTAATCAGGCTTACACTCATCTCAATCTCTCTGAGATAAGATGGTACGGTAGTAATGGTGTCACTCTTAGTAGCGCTCTTATTGAAAACCCCTCGGTTGCAAGATTTGCCATAAAATCAGGTTTTCTCTGTCCTATTTTTGGTTTAAACCAAGAAGCACAATATAAATGGGAATCCATATCAAAACAAATCAAAACCACAATAAAAAGAGATCCTGATGCTTTTACTCTGGCTGCTTACGATGCACTTTGGGTTGCAACCTTAACTCATCTTGTTGTAGGAGATATTAATAACTTTGATACCTTAAAGATAGCCCTTATAAAAACAGCTAATTCCTACTTTGGCGCCAGCGGATGGACAGCTCTTAACGAAGAAGGAGACCGCGAATTTGCTAATTATGATTTTTGGGTAATAAAGAAAGAGGGGAGTCTTTTCCGGTGGGAACAAATAAAATAAATAAATTATTAACATAATCATATCAAAAAAAATTTATTGGCGGGAGATACTTTAAGGGAGGATTAAAATAGAAAATAAAGTAAACATTGCTAAAGTTATTATGGAAAAAATCCTGGGGAGCAATAAAAAACCACAGCAACAAAAAGAACGTTCTTTATTTCTTGCCTTTATTTTTGGTTTTGGCTCTCTTATCCCCACCATTATTGCCATGCTCCTTGCTAACTCAATGACGCTTCAATCAAACGCATTAAGAAGTGGGAGCGAAACGCTGGCAATTTTTTTCTCCTGGCTCATGGTACGCAAAGCAGCTAAAGGAATCTCTCACAAGTACAACTATGGATATGGCAAGCTGGAAAACCTTGCCAGTTTAGTGGTAGCAGCCGTAATGATTATATCGCTAATTATTATCTTTCGTAATGCTATCGAACGCTTCCAAAATCCAGTTATTATTGGAGGATTGGGGACAGGGATTGGAATATTTTTTTCAATTTTAGCCGGAGGTGTTAATGCCTGGTACTGGATGCACACTTATCAGTTGGCACAAAAAGAAAAATCACCTATAATGGAATCTCAATGGCGTCTTTTCCGGGTCAGAACAATAGCCAATATATGCGTCATTTTCTCTTTAGGATTGAGTCTTACTTTAAAACCGTATTCCTGGATAGTTTATATAGATCCTATTGGTTCGGTGATCTTATCTGGTTTCTTACTCCTTTCTGCCTATAGTGTAATTTCAATGTCTGTATATGACTTGCTTGACCAAACATTAGAAGAATCACTTCAGCTTATTATATTAAAAGAATTAGCAGCTTATTTTGATGGATATGTAGCCTTTCACGGAATTAAATCAAGACGATCAGGAAGTATTATTTATATTGAAATCTTTCTGGAATTTGACAAAGACCGAAAAATGAAAGATGTACAAGTTGTCATCGACAGTATAAAAAACAGATTGGAACAAAAAATACAAGGTAGCCAGATTGTCATAGCTCCCGTAGCACCACAAACTTAATTGAGCGCTAGGGTAAAAGATAAAGAAACTGCGCTTCACAAGTCTTATTCTTCGGGGAGTAAGTTTTTGTCTGCTTACGAGCTATAGTCTTTATCGGCTCATTATCTTAAAAGAGATTCTTGTAGTCATTAAAATAATAATTTCAGGGATAATCATGAGAATAGTAGGCATCATAGCTTCTTTAATAATCAAAAGGTTGAAATAACCAATGTTTAATTTTCCCTTTTTTGCCGCTTTTGGGGCAGGAATCTTATCTTTTCTATCACCCTGCATCCTGCCACTTATCCCATCTTATATATCTTTTATTACTGGAATATCAATCACCCAATTAACTCAGAATTCCGAAAATCTTCCTTTAAAAAGAAAAATCTTGTTAAGTTCTGTTTTATTTATTCTGGGTTTTTCGATGGTCTTTATAGGGTTAGGCGCCAGTGCCTCCTTTATGGGGCAACTTTTACAGCATTATCAGCAATGGATTTCTAGGATTGGGGGAGTATTTATCGTGATTATGGGTTTTTATCTCATGGGATTTTTAAAAATCTCTTTCCTAAATAGAGAGAAAAAAATCCACTTAACTCAAAACTCTATGGGTTACTGGGGAACACCTCTTGTAGGAGCTGTTTTTGCTGCTGGATGGACTCCTTGCGTTGGTCCCATTTTAGGTTCAATACTCTTTTACGCCAGTGCCAGTGCCTCTATGGGTAAAGGAATTATCCTTTTGAGTCTTTACTCAGCAGGGTTAGCAGTTCCTTTTCTTATAGCTTCCTTAGCACTTGGAATATTTTTGCAACGGTATCTAAAATTTAAAAAATATATGAGATTAATCTCTCTTGTAAGCGGAGCTCTTCTGATAATTATGGGTATTTTGCTTATAAGTAATCTTTTCCCTTTTCTTGGTTTTGGCTTCTCTTTTTCCTTTTAATAAAAGTAGTGCCCAATAAACCATGAAAGATTTTCATGAAAATAGGATTCTCCTTTCCTCCAAAAAAGGAGAAAAACTAAAGAAAGAATTTTTGCTCATATTATTTTTTAGAAGGGGGTAGTTTTTATGAAAAAAATAATACTTATAGCTACAATAGCAGTGTTAGTGGTGATATTTATTTTGCTAAAAGAAAAAGGTCTTCTTTTTTCAACTAATCAAGCGAACTCTACAGTGAACTCTCCCAAAGAGAAAGTTTTATCTCAGGAAAACGAAGATTCCCAACTAAAATCTATCTTATCTAAAGATGAGCTTCGGGAAGCATTCCAAACCTTATTTATCCAAAAAATCGATCCTCCTGTCCCTATGCAAGATTTTACTTTAAAAAATTTAAAAGGAGAACTGATCGATACTAAAAATCTTAGAGGAAAATTGCTCTGGATTAACTTCTGGAGTACGGGATGTCCTACCTGTGTCGACGAAATACCTTCCATGCAAAAAGTATGGGAAACACTCGGAGAGGATGTCTTCGTGTTACTGGCCGTAAATTTAAGGGAAACTGAAAGTAAAATACTTTCTTTCCTAAAAAATAAGCAGCTAAAGATGACATTTCCTGTGCTTTTAGACACATCAGCACAGGTGTTTAGTGTCTATGGACCAGTTTCCAGAGGGATGATCCCCAGTCATTTTTTCATTGACCCTGAAGGAAATATTGTAGGAGCAGCTGTAGGAGCACGGGAGTGGGACAATGAAAAATTTTATCGCCTCCTGCAAAATTATCTGAAATAAAATAACAATAGACAGTTAGACAGTTTTTTCACTTTACCTTTTCAATTTGACATCCTTTATTCGTTAACTAAAATTAACTTTAAAGTTATCCCAATAAATGCTAAATTGCAATTTAAAAGGAGCTATTTTAAGATGATAGTGAAGGAAAAAATGGAAAGTCTAAGAGAGCAAATGGGCCGTTATGTGGAAGAGTACGGTTCACCTAAGGGACTTAATCTTAGAGATGCAAAAGATGTAAAAGAATTTGCAAAAGAGAAAAATATAGATTCCATTAGGCTTTGGTTTACTGACCTTTTAGGATTTTTAAAGAGTTTCAGTCTTACTTTTTCTGAACTATCAGATGCTTTTTCTTACGGGATGGGGTTCGATGGCTCTGCAATACTTGGTTATAAAAGAATTCAGGAAAGCGATATGGTAGCTTTCCCCTTACCAGAAACAGCACAATTAATCCCCTTTAAAATAGGCGGTAGTAAAGCTCTTAGAATGTTTACCTCTATTTACACCCCGGGAGGTGAACCTTACCTTAGTGATAGCAGACACATACTAATAGAAAATTTAAAAAGACTTCCCCAATATAACCTCAGCCAAATGAATATTGGACCTGAAGCTGAATACTTTTATTTCGCCGACAAAAAAAAAGCAAAAACTCTGGATGAAGCTGGCTATTTTGACTTAAATCCTGTTGATGAAGGAGATAGCCTGAGAGAAATAACCACCTTTGCTCTGCAGAGTATGGGTATACCAGTGGAGTACACCCACCATGAAGTTGCACCCTCTCAACATGAAATTGACTTAAAATACAAAGATGCTTTAACTATGGCTGACAACCTGCAAACTTATAAATGGTTGGTAAAAGAAATAGCAGAAAGGTGCGGAGTTCACGCAACTTTTATGCCTAAACCTTTAAAGGGAGAAAATGGTTCGGGAATGCATGTTCATCTTTCTATTTTTCAAGGCGAAAAAAATGCCTTTTTTTCCTCCCAAGATCCCCATAATTTATCATCTATAGCAAAACATTTCTTGGCCGGAATTCTTAAACACAGTAAAGAAATATGCCTGATAACCAATCAATGGTATAACTCTTACAAAAGGCTTGTTCCCGGATTTGAAGCTCCTGCTTATATTGCCTGGGCTGAGACAAATCGGTCAGTTTTAGTGAGAATTCCCGTATACAGAAAAGGCAAAGAAAAAGCAACAAGAATAGAAATAAGATTCCCTGATGCTGCTTGTAATCCTTATCTCGTTTTTGCAGTTTTGCTTCGGGCAGGACTAACGGGTGTTGACAATAAATATCTTCCTCCTGAGCCTGTAACACAAGATTTATATGCTATGTCTGAGATTGAAAGAGAGAAGCAAAAAATTAGTTCTCTTCCCCATGACCTTTATGCAGCTATAAAAGAAGCTGAAAATAGTACTTTATTAGAAAAAACTTTGGGAAAGGAAATAATGGAAAAACTAATAGAGACTAAACTAAAAGAATGGCTAAATTATCGCCTCGATATAACTCCCCGAGAAATAAAGGAAAACCTTACCCTTTAAAAACTAACCAAAACCAGGTTTTGAGCTCACAAATTTTTTTCGGTTTATTGTATTTTTTATTTTATCCCAAAGTCTAACTGAGGACAACAGTAAAATAAAGTTTCTATTCTCACTACTTTGTTTTCCTTCCATTTTAAAAATTTGAATCCACATCAAACTAAAGAGGAACTTTTTTGATAATTTAAGGTCTAAATAACAAGTCTAATCTCGAAAAAGGAGAAAAATAATGACAAAAAAATGGAAAATAGAAACAGGGATTATCTTGATGGTAGCGGTACTGGGATTATCTCTTGCCAGTATATCCTGGGCCGATCAGAACTCTTATAAGCAGCACAAATCAGAACAAAAATGGAAATCAAACCAAGACACAAATAAGGTACCGAGTTTAACGTTAAAACAAAAAGAAAAAATTAATTATTTAAAATTAAATTTTCGAGAGGAAATTATTGATTATTGCAGCATCTTAGAGAAAAAAAGAATTAAGCTCCAGAGACTTTTTATGCAGGAGGTTCCCAACAGAAGTAAAATTCATACTCTGGTGGAGGAAATGTCAAATATCAGGACCCAGATAAATAAAAAGACAATTGATTTTATCCTGGAATTAAGAAAAATTTTAACTAAAGAACAATTCATTAAACTCTCTCATCTTAAAATCTGGCAGCACTGGCAACAAAAATGTCTGTATCCTTTACCTTAGCAATTGCCAAAAGAAAGAATTTTATTTTGACAGGTTGTCCGAACAACTAAAGAGTTATCTTTGTCTCGTAAGAAAAAAATGCTAAACTATATTAGGGGCTTTTAAAGGTAAAGCTGAGAAAGTAAACAAAAATTATATGCAAAAGGGGAAAATGAGTACCAGCGATGAAATCCTCATAAAAAAGTTTAAAACGGGAGATGAGAGTAGCTTTGAAAAGCTGGTAGAAAAATATCAATCCAGAGTTTATAGTATAGCTTTATCTATGCTTAGAGACAAAAATGATGCTGATGACGTTTCTCAGGAAATTTTTGTGAAAGTTTATCGCTCTCTTCATAAATTCAAAGGTAAGTCCAAGTTCTTCACCTGGCTTTATAGAATAACAATAAATACTTGTATTAATTCTCGGAACGGGGGAGGCAAAAGAAAGAAAATAGTTTCTCTTTCCCAACCCATTGATGAACAAGGAAACGATCTTTATACGTATTTACCTCAAAAACGTTTTAAATCTCCTCTGGAAGTTTTAAAAAATAAAGAATTAAGCGAAAAAATAAAGTTAGCTATTGATTCTCTCTCAGATGGATTAAAAGAAGTTTTCATATTAAGAGAAATAGAGGACATCTCTTATAAGGAACTGGCAAATATTCTTCAATGTCCTGAGGGAACGATAAAATCGCGATTATTTCGGGCAAGAGACCAATTAAAAGAAAAACTTGGAGTTTATCTTAATGCATCTTAGGAGAAAAAAATGAACTGCAACCAATGCAAAAATAATCTTTCTGCATACATCGATGAGGAAGTAAATTTTCTAAATGGGTGGAGAATTAAGAAACATCTTAAAACCTGCCCTGAGTGCAAGAAAGAATGGATAAAACTTAAAAACATCCGCAAAATAAGCAAAGTAGTGCTTTTGAAAAATCCTGAACCTGATTTTTACAAACGTCTTAAAGAGCGACTGCCCCGCAAAGAAAAAATCTCTCGTTCTAAAATAGTTAATCTCAAAACAATTTGGATTACTCTCCCTCTACCGGGTAAAGCTGCTTTTGTTGCAGGATTAGCAATCGTATTATTTCTATCGCTAATTTATCCACGATTTTTACTTGTTCCGAATACGTTAAGTATCGAGCAGTTCGAAGAAGAATATCTAAGGTCTCGGGAAATGCTTTCCTTTGCAGAAGGACCTACTCCATCAATAATTTTGGTTCAGGAGTAAATGAGGTTGATAAATGAATAAATTAGGGAAAATTTTTATTATTAGCTTTGCAATAATTTTATTTGTAACTCCTTTTTCATCGGGGAGTGAAATTGAAAATATTTTAAGAGCTTCTCTTGATGCTCCTTCTCAGGTCAATTTAGAGGGAATAAGAGAAGAAAAAATATTCACCTCTAAACTTACTCATACCTTTGTTTCCAAGGTAATTTACCAGAAACCAAACTTCATCTACTTGGAGTACATAAATCCCTCCCAAATAACAGGTAGGGTGCTAATAGATGATGGAGAGAAAAGAATCGAGTATTTACCAAAAATTAAAAAAACCAAAACATTGCTTTCTCCAACTTCTTTACAAGCAGAAAAAAGAAAAGAAAAAACTTTCCAAGTATTGCTGCAAAATTTTCTAATATCGCAGCTTTCCCCAGAAAAAATACTGGAAAGAGAAACCTATGTTATCTTTCTTTCTCCCAAAAACCCAAATAATCCTTCCGTAAAAATATGGCTGGATAAAGAAACTTATTTTACCTTAAAAAAAGAAAAATATACTCCACAAGGAAAGTTGATTTCCCTTTTAATTTACAAAGAGATACAATTTAATAAATCTTTTTCTCAGGAGATGCTCTACCGTAAAATACCTAAAATTCCACCAATTACCAAAAAAAATATTCCTTCTATTTTTTACGACCTGGAACAATTAAAGGATCAAATCAATTTTTCTCTTTCTCTTCCCCAATGTTTTCCGCCTGACTATATATTCCAGGAAGCTGAGTTAATGAGAGACAACAAAACTATAAAATTGGCCTACACCAACGGGATACAGATTATGGTGTTTTTTCAAAGACCTCATACAAACCTAATGATGCAGCAACATCCTATTGAATTTGGCGATGTTAAAGTGAGATTTAGAGAAGGACTCTTTGGCAATACCCTGGTCTGGAATAAGGAAAATAGGACTTTTATTCTCATGGGAGAGTTAAACTTAGAGGAAATGGTAAAAATTGCTCATTCTATGAAATAAGCCTGGTAAAACCTTCTTCATTAACTATCTTCACCCCGTACTCTTTTGCCTTATTTAACTTTGCCCCAGGGTTTTTCCCAGCAACAAGATAACTGGTCTTCCTGCTCACATTAGAGGTCACTCTGGCTCCTTCTGCCTCTGTTAGTCTTTTAGCATCCTCACGGGTAAAATTATCAAGCTCCCCCGTAAATACAAAACTTACTCCCTTAAGCTTACTTCCACTAAAATCGGTTCTTTTCTTATAGCTTACTCCTAACTTTTCCAATTCACTAATAACTTTAAGATTTTCCTCTCCTTTAAAAAAATCCCTTATACTTGCTGCTACCTCTGGGCCTACTTCTCGAATCTGCAAAAGCTTTTCTTGAGAGGCTTTACTTAGAGATTCAATATCAATATAGTGCTCAGCAAGAACTTTTGCTAAATGCTGACCGACATGGCGAATTCCCAATCCGTAAATGAGACGATTTAAGCTTGTTTTCTTACTTTTTTCAAGAGCGTTTATCATATTTTGAGCTGATTTTTCCGCAAATCTTTCCAGGAAAAAAAAATCCTCTTTTTTTAAACGGTAAAGCTCAGAAACACTATTGACCATTTTTTTACTTACTAAAACTTCTACTATTTTATCTCCTAAACCCTCAACATCTAAGGCTTGTTTAGAAGTAAAATGTTTGATACTTTCTTTCAATCGGGCCCGACAGGATATGTTAGGACAACGAGTTATAACTTCACCCGGAATCTGGCTAACTTCACTCTCACATACCGGACAACGAGAGGGAAACTCGAATTTTATTTCTTTTCCGGTACGCTTTTCCTTTATTACTTTAACTATCTCAGGAATTACATCACCTGCTCTTTGTACTAAAACTAAATCTCCTACTCTCAAGTCTTTTCTTCTTAACTCATCTTGATTGTGCAGCGTAGCTCGAGAAATTCTGGCACCTCCCAACTCAACGGCATTTAAAATAGCTACTGGTGTTAGAGCTCCCGTACGTCCAACCTGAACTTTTATTTCTTTTATCCTGGTTAAAGCCTGGATAGAAGGGAACTTATAGGCTAAAGCCCAACGAGGACTACGGGAAATCTGGCCTAACTTGCGTTGATATTCAAGTTGATTTACCTTAAAAACTACCCCATCTATTTCGTAGTCAAGGTTTTCTCTAATTTTCTTTATTTTATCAAAGTAATTAATGCATTCCCTGATACTCCGACAGAGCTTAATCTGAGAATTAACTGTAAATCCCCATTTAGAAAAAGCTTGAAGTAATTCCCAATGACTCTGAAATTTTTTTCCCTCTATCCTACCTACTCCCCAGAAAAATATCCTTAAAGGACGAAAGGCAGTTATTTTAGGGTCAAGTTGGCGTAAAGACCCAGCAGCAGCATTTCTGGGATTAGCAAAAAGAGATTCCTCTTTTTCTTCTCGCTGTTTGTTCAGTTTTTGAAACTCGTCTTTACCCAGATATACCTCTCCCCGTACTTCTATTACCTCTGGTGCTTTAAGCTCCTTCTCTCTCAATTTAAGAGGAAGCGACCTTATAGTTTTTAAGTTTTCAGTCACATCTTCTCCTACTTCCCCATCTCCTCTGGTTGAGGCTACCTGCATTATGCCTCTCTCATAAATTATTTCCACAGCAAGACCATCTATCTTTGGCTCTGCTACATACTCGGGCCAAGCTCCTTTCAGCCCCTTTTTTATCCTTTGGTCAAAGTCATATACCTCTTTCTCTTCTAAAGCATTAGAAAGACTAAGCATCGCTGTAGAATGTCTCACTGTATTAAAACCCTCTTTAGGAGAAGCTCCTACTCTTTGGGTAGGAGAATCAAAAGTTACAAGCTCAGGAAATTTTCCCTCTAACTGTTGAAGCTGGCGCATTAATCTATCATATTCAGCATCAGAGGTCTTGGGTTCATTTAAAACATAATAGTTGTAATCAAGAGATCGAATTTCATCTCGCAGATTTTTTATCTTCTCTTCAGCTTCCCTTTTAGTTATACTTACATCACCCATTATTTATCTACTCCCAGAAAAATAAGTGTTGCTCTCATTTCTTTGTCTTGTCAAAAAGCTTTTCATCTATATCTACTAATGAACCTTATACACAAATTTCTCATAGCATATTAAATAAAAAAATTTTATACCTGTCAAACTAAAAAAAGATAATGATTAAATATATTTTCCTCTCTGGTAAATAGAAAACTGGATAAAAATCCAGCTTATAAAAAAGGGAAGAATATTTTGCTTGCCATTTTTTTGATTGTTGTTAAAATAAAGTTGAGTTAACTGAAGAACTATTAATTAATTTCAAAAAAGAGATTTAGCATTAGGATGGAAAAAAATGGTTACTCCTCTTTCGGAACTTAGTAAAAGAAAAAAGACAGATCGTCACTTTTCTTTCGCTATTTATATGATTGTAATTTTTATACTGATCGGTTTATTCCTGATTATAACTATTTTTATGGGAATGCACTGGGAGCGTTTTTTTCTTAATAGTTACCAGGCGAGATACTATTTCGCTTATCGATTTCCTTTTTTCCCTAATTATTTTTTGTTTTTAACCAGCTGGGTCTTAACCTCACTCATTGCAAGCTTTACATTATCAGTTGTTCTCTGGTGGTATCAGTGGCAACTTTACAAAAGAAGAAACCAACACATTGAACGAGTTAAGTCTCTCAAAAAAAGCCTTATTTTCTGGCTAAAAGAAAAATACAACTTAGAGCTTCATCCCTGGGTAGGTAGTGAAATTCAGCTTTCTCTTCGAGAACAAAAACGAGGTACAGGCTTTTTTGTCTTATGGGTAGTTTTTAGCTACATTTTTTCTCTGGTAGGTTTTGTACTTACTTTGGTGGTGTGGTACTGGCTCACTATGGATTACTACGTGCACGAGAAAGGGGAGCTACAATTTTTTTACCAGGTGTCCGAGGCCCTTAAAAAAAAGGGAATTAATTTTAATCCCAAAGTATCCCAACCTCTTGTTCCACGAAATATGGTTCTTTATATAGTTTTAATGGTTATTCCGGGAGTTAATTTGATATGGGCTATCTGGTGGAGTTATGTTTTATTTCGAGACCCTAACGCTCATTTTGATACCCACAAATTTTGGGAAAGTCAATTAGAAAAAATCATCATGGAGAAAAAATCTCCTCCCGATAACTCTCCCCTTGAAATACTTAAAAAACGTTACGCCCAGGGACAAATTACCCGGGATGAATTTCAACAAACGAAGGAAGACTTAGAAAAATAACGCCAGTTTACTCAATGAACAATACATAAGCACTTCCTTTATTTTGATGGATAATTTGTTGTCTGTTTTCCCTTTTCTTCATACATTTGCCTATCCGCTCTGGCCAAAACTTCTTTCAGAGATTCAGAGTGGTCGGTACTCCAGGCAGCACTACCAATAGAGAGCGTAACCGAAAAATCTAACAACTCCTTTATTTTATTAGAACGAGCCATGTTTCTAACAATTCTTCGTTTCACCACCCCCGCCCCACCGTGGGTCTCAATCAGTACGATTAAAAATTCATCTCCGCCATAGCGAACCACAATGTCAGCTTCTCTTGCTGATTTAAGCAGCACAGAGGCTACCAATTGAAGAACCTTATCTCCTGCCTGATGACCAAAACAATCGTTGATTTTTTTAAAGTTATTGACATCTATCATTAAAAAAGTAATGGCATGACGGTACCGCTTGGAACGCTTAATCTCTTGGTCCAAAATTAAATTAAGGTGATGACGATTGTACAGACCCGTCAAAGAATCGCAAGTAGCCTGCTTTTTGAGTTCGTTTTGTAAACGAATACGTTTCACTGCTTGAGTAATGTATCCCACTAACAGTCCAAATAATTCTACATCTTCCTCAGTAAAGGCACTGGGCTTTGTGGAAGCAACCTGAAACACACCTATATTGCTGATAGGTATGCTGATTCCTGATTTTAATTCTGGATCGGTTAAGCTAACTTCAGGTATATCATTCAAGTTGCCAAACGTAATAATTTTGCCAGCTCGATAAGTTTTTGCTGCTAATCCTTCCCCATCAAGATTAGTATCCTGACTCATTTTAAGAGGTAACTGTGGCAATGCCGCTCTTATCACAAGCCTGTCTTCTTCAACTATATCCAAACTACACGTTGAAAAGGGAAAAATCTCCTCTGTTGCCTTAAGTGCAATCTGATAGACTTTATTTTCACTTTGGCATATTTCTAAGCGAAGAGCTGCTTGGTGCAGGAATTTTATTTTTTTGTTCGCCTCCTGCAAAACTCTCTCTACTCGTTTGCGCTCGATAGCATAACGAATGGTTCTGATTAGCAGCTGAGAAGTAATATTTCCTTTAGTCAGATAATCTTGAGCACCAACCTGCACCGCATGATTTTCCATTTCTTTGTCATTCGTTCCGGTGAGCACTACAATCGGAACAGTGGGACATTCAGTATGAACCTTTAAAATCGTATTAATCCCTTGACTATCCGGAAGCATCGTATCCAGTAATATCACTTCAAAAGTACCAGTTTTTAGACGTTCGGTAGCCACAGAGACGCAATCTACAGTTTCCACTTCATACTGATGGGTGGATTCGGATAACATCAGCCGTGCTAGTTCGGCATATTCAGGATTGTCCTCAACTACGAGAACTCTGGTGGGCTTATTTACTTTCACAGAATTTTCTTTTGTGTTATATATTCATCATACCTCATCTTATTCTGATCCGACTTGCATCCGTAAATCGCAAAGGAAGAAATTCCTCATTTTAAGCTCCTTTTATAGAACCAGGGAAAAACAGGTTCCACAAACAAGCTGTATTGATCTAATTTATACATTAGACAATTCCGGATGTCAACTTTCACCGATAAGAATAAGTTTTGTTCTCTAACTGAAATGAGGGAAAAAAGAGCCTTTGATGAGATACCTTTTTAATCTGTCCACACCAAAAGGGCGAGCTGCAAATCAAAACATAGACTAGGACTTAGGTTAATGGTGACTAATTGCGGGCTTGATAGCCTCACTAGGACATACCTGAGCACAAAATCCACAATCCTGACAAAAAACAGGGTCTATATAAATCTCATCTTCCTTTCCTTTTTTGTAGATAGCCGGACAAGCTATCTTAAGACATTTCTGGCATTGGGTACAAATTTTTTTATCTATTTCCCAGAAGTTTTCTTTTTTTCTCTCTATTAGTGCACAGGGATGCCTGGAAACAATCACCGAAAGAGATTCTTTTTTTATTTGTTCTTTAAGCACATTTAAGGTTTGTTTTAAATTTAAAGGGTCTATAATTTCAATATTTTCGATGCCGCAGGCTCTAATAAAATCCTCCGGGTAGGCAGTATAAGTTGCCTTTCCCATCAGAGTTTTTCCTGTACCGGGATGGTCCTGATGACCGGTCATCGCAGTAATTCTATTGTCAACAATTATTATAGTGGAAATCCCTTTATTGTAAGAAATTTCCAGAAGCCCGGTAATTCCGGAATGAAAAAAGGTAGAATCTCCTACAATCCCAATCAGAGGTTTATCTTTAAATCCTGCTTTATTCATACCTTGAGCTACGGTTATACCCCCTCCCATGCAAATAATGGTATCCATCCTCTCATAAGGAGGAAACACCCCTAAGCTGTAGCAACCTATGTCTCCGGTTACAACACAATCAATCTTAGAAAGGGCATAAAAAAGACCGCGATGAGGACAACCCGAACAAAAAACAGGAGGTCGGGCCGGAAGAGAAGAAATCTTGTCGGTACGATTCTGTCCTTTTTCTTCAATCCGATTTTCCATCACCCGATGTCCCCGGGCTACCTCGCCCGGATTTAGCTCTCCTATTCCGGAAAAATACTCCCTTCCCTTAGCTTTTATACCCAAACTCCGGATATGCTCCTCCAGAAAATCGTCCAGTTCCTCGATGACAATCAACCTTTCACACTTAGAGGCAAAATCTCTGATAAGCTCATCAGGAAAAGGAAAAGATAAACCCAGTTTCAATACAGAAGCATCGGGAAACTCATCCATCACATATTGAAAAGCAACACCTGAGGTCACAATTCCTAAATCATTCCCTCTTTCAATGATCCGGTTCTTGGGACATTGATTGGCAAACTCCCGCAATTTTATTAATCTTTCTTCTACTTTTCGCCTCATTTCCCTTGCGTAACGAGGAACCGGAACGTACCTTTGGGGATTTTTTATAAAATGAGCTGGTTTTAAGTTAATTTTTTTCTTTAATACGCTAACCGGTGAGCTACAGTGAGATATGCGAGTTGTTGAGCGGAGTATAACCGGGGTTTTAAACTTTTCGGATAGCTCAAAGGCAAATAAGGCAAAATCTTTTGCCTCCTGAGAATCAGAAGGCTCCAATAAAGGAATCTTGGCAAATCGAGCGTAATTTCTGGTATCCTGTTCATTTTGTGAGGAATGCATACCAGGATCATCAGCAACTACCACTACCATTCCACCTTCGGCACCCACATAAGAAGAGCTCATAAAAGGATCAGAGGCAACATTTAACCCCACGTGTTTCATAACTGCCATTGACCTTACCCCTACTAAAGAAGCCCCGATAGCAACTTCTAAAGCTACCTTTTCATTAGGAGTCCATTCACACCAAATCGCATCATCCTTAAATCCAGCAAGAGTTTCTAAAACCTCTGTGCTGGGAGTACCTGGATAAGCCGCAGCTACACCTACCCCCGCCTCGTAAGCTCCGCGAGCAATCGCCTCATTGCCAGTTAAAAGCTCTTTTTCATTTTCCATAGAACAAACCCTCCGGAGTCAAGTATTATTTTCATATTATAAATACAATTGAGGTTATGCCAAATATTTTTTTCCTATAAGTGGGTTGTTAGGGTAAGATTTATATGAATAAAGTCCCCTAATCTTCTTGTTACCTCTGGCAACAAGGATATAATTATTGCGCAACAGCTTCATCAATTGAGTACATCTCTCCCCCACCATAAATGAGAATGTCAAAAACCCCTATTAAAAATCCTTTTCCTATTTTACAAAAATAACTCTTTCCGCTTTTCCCGGTTTTCGCTTCAAATAGCCCGGTTTAAAAATCCTGTTTTCTAAGCTAATTCCCAATCCCTCTTTTATTTTTTCCTTTATTTGAGAACTGGAGATTTCTTCTTCAGCTTCAACATTAATGTGAACTTTTTTAATCCCATCTTCCTCTTTTACTACTATCTGATAATGTTCTTTAACTCCTGGAATCGACATTAAAATTTCTTCAATTTGACTGGGAAAAAAATTCACCCCCTTAACAATGAGCATATCATCTATCCTTCCCTTTATATAATCAATCCTTAAATGAGTTCTCCCACACTCACATCTTTCTCTGCTTCTTATCGCAGAAAGATCGCCACTGCGAAACCTTATCACCGGGCAAGCATATCTGGTAAGAGCAGTAAATACTAATTCTCCCTCATGACCATCAGGAACTTGTTTATTAGTTTTTGGGTCTATCACCTCTGTTAAATAATGGTCCTCCCAAACATGTATTCCCTGATGAGAAAAGCAATCCATACCTGTTGTTCCTACTCCTCCGGTTTCAGTCATTCCGTAGATATCAAACGCTTCAATCCCCAGACCTTCTCTAAGTCGCTTTTTCATTTGCTGAGAAAAAATCTCAGCACCAAATAACCCCTTTTTTAAAGAAGGAATGGATGCATTATTATCCTGCATTACCTCCATAATACGGATTCCATAGGAAACAACCCCTGCAATTACTTCTGTATACAAATCGTTGGCAAGTTTTATTTGTCTTAAAGTATCTCCCGGACCTGTCGGGATTACAAACAACCCTGCTTTTCTTGCCCCATGATAAAACCCGAAACCTCCATTAAAAAGACCAAAAGAAGGAGTGATTTGCAAAACAGCTCCTTTTTTTACTCCTGCCATTTTATAACACCTTGCCATACACTCAGCCCACTGATTCAAATCTTGTTCTGAGTAAGCCATTAAAATAGGTTTTCCTGTAAAACCGGAGGACATATGAACTTCTCTTATTTTTTCCCTGTCGACACATAAATAAGCAAAGGGATAAGCATCTCTTAAAAATCCTTTATCCATAAAGGGAAGAATCTGTACATCCTCCAATCTTTTTATATCTTCCGGTTTTATACCTTGTAAATCAAGCTTTTCCCTGTAAAGAAGATTTGATTGATATGCATAACTAACGATCTGTTTAAGCCGGTGAAGTTGCATTTTTTCAATCGTTGTCTGAGAAATAGTTTCGATTTTCTTATCCCAATAGATACTTTCTAATAATCTGTCCATTTATTTCACTTTAACTCCTTTAAATTTAGTGTTAGTGCCAAAAACTCCTTCTATTCTTCCTTTCCTCCACCTTAATCCTTTCTCAAAAAAGAGGAGGAAAAAAATAATTTATTTTTTGTTCCAAATGTATTTAATGAGGTAAGAGTTAAATCGGTAAAAAATTATAATAAATTGCTCAAAAACTTAATTAACTTAAAAAAATAACCAGGAAGGCTCATCTAAAGACCACCATCTCAGCTAATCTCATCTTTAAAACCCTTGATTATTATTTAACTATGTTTTCATTTTTTGTCAATAACTATTCTATTTTTTATTTATTAAAAATTAAAGTAAAGGTAGTACCTTCCCCTTCCCTGCTTTCTACCTTAATCTTGCCTTCGTTTAGCTCAGTTAAGTCCTTGGCAATGGTAAGACCTAAGCCAACTCCTTTAGCCTTAGTAGTAAAAAGGGGCTCAAAGAGTTTTTTCATATTCTTTGTTGGAATGCCACAACCAGTATCAATCAGAGAGACTAATACTTTACCTTTATTAGCCTCTGCTTTAATCGTAAGTTTTCCCCCTTCCGGCATAGCTTGATAAGAGTTGGTGATAAGGTTACCTAAGACCTGTTTTATTTGTTGAGAGTCCACAAATAAAAAGAGGGTGTCGGGAGAAATTTTCCTTATCAGTTCAATTCCCTTAGGGGAAGGGCTCTTTTCTAACAGTTGGGAAATTAAGCTGGAAATAGCTATTTTCTCTTTCTTGGTAGATTTTGAGCGGGATAAATCAAGTAAATCAGAGATTATTTTCTCAGAAGCTTTAACCTCCTCAGAAATCATATCAAGATATTCCTTAACTTCTTTGTTAGCCTCAGGAAGAATCATCTTCAAATAATAAATGGCATTGGAGATAACCCCTAAGGGATTACGAATCTCATGAGAGACGCTACCGGCCATTTGACCTAAGATAGCTAATTTTTCTTTACGGACAAGTTTTTCTTGAGCATTTTTTAGTTTTTTAGTGCGTTGGGCAACTATGTTCTCTAAGTTTTCTGAGTATTCTTTAAGTTTTTTCTCTGCCTTCTTGCGCCGGGTAATCTCTATCTCTAATGCCGCTACCTTCTCCTCCAGCTTAGCAACAATTCGCTTGTTGTATTCAGTGAGATAAAGAGAGGGTTCAAGAGAGACAATCCCAACAGAAGATAAACGAGGAGATTTAGCCTTTTCAAATACTTTAAATAACATCTGAACAAGGATATCAGGCTCGGTAGGTTTTCGGATAAAAATATCAGCTCCAATGCTTAAGGCAAACTTCTCATCCTCATCTGAAGTGTAGTCAGCGGTATAAAAGACAAAAGGTACCCTTTTAAGCTTCTCATTCCTCTTACATTCGTGGCATAACTGAAAGCCATCCATTTTAGGCATCAAAATATCGGAGATAATTATATCAGGGAGCTGCACCAAAGCTTTTTCCAGTGCTTCAGCTCCATTAGAGGCAACAATTACCTCATGACCATAGCCTTCTAACATCTTTTCTAATAAGTAGCGGCTTTCTTGGCTATCCTCAGCCACCAATACCTTCATTATATTTACCTCCTTAAATAGCTATTAACTACTTTGATAAATTCTTCCGGAATTATTGGTTTAGAAATGTAAGCATTGCACCCTGCCCTCAGAGCTTTTTCTTTATCTTCTTTCATGGCATAAGCCGTGAGAGCAATAATTGGGATATCAGCCAAACTCTTATCTGCCTTGATCCGTCTGGTTAGCTCATAGCCGTCCAGCTTAGGTAACCTTATATCTGCTAAAATCAAGTCCGGTTTTTCCTTTTTAGCCTTATTTATGCCTTCCAAACCATCTCGAGCAATTACAACCTGGTATCCATTTTTCTCTAAGATAAAATTAACTAAATAACGATTTTGTTCATTATCCTCAATAACTAATATTTTTTTCTTCATAAGTATTTGCCTCAAATTTCCTGATCGCCAATAGCTAATCAGCTAAATAATAGAATTACCTCTTTTTAACTCGTTTCAGGATTTCCTTGATACTTTGCATCAACTCTTCTTTGGTGAACTTACCTTTAATCATAATATGCTGAATATTTTCCGCTAAGAACTTTTTCTCTTTTTTAGATAATTCCTTGATTGTAACAATCAAAATGGGGATATCTTTTGTCGCCTTACTCCGTTGAAGCCTTCTAATTACTTCAAAACCATCCATCCCTGGCATTATCAGATCCAGGATGATAAGGTCGGGCCGGTGTTTCTTAGCTAACTTTACTCCCTCAGCACCCCCATAAGCTCTGAACAAAGTTTTACCATCAATTTTAGGGTCTTTTAACAATGTAGCCACGAATTCCACATCAGTGGGATTATCATCAACAATCAGCACCTTGTTAATTGCGATTCCATTTTCTCTTTCAATATTGCCAAGGACTCGAATCAACTCATCAGGTTCAACCGGTTTCGCCAGGTAGGCTATTGCTCCCATTGATAAACCTAGTTCTCTATTGTCGACAATTGAAACAATAATCACTGGAATGTCCGCTGTCTGGGGTATTGACTTGAGCTCTTGCAGAATATCCCAGCCGTCCCGGCTGGGCATAATAATGTCCAAAGTAATAGCATAAAGCTTATATTCTTTAGCCAGCTTGATAGCCTCAGTACCCGTATAAGCTTGTATCACCTGGTAACCATTATTTTCCAGATAGGTACGAAGTATTTCCTGTGCCTCAGGATCATCCTCAACGGTAAGTACCAGCGGTTTGGTAATCTCTTTTTTTCCAGGAATAGCTAATTTCACTACCTCAGTTGTTGATAGTCGAAGGGGCAAGACGAAAGTGAACTTGGAGCCAATGCCGTATTCACTTTCTACCCAGATCTTACCTTTCAGAAGTTTTATTAACTTGTTAGTAATGCTAAGTCCCAATCCCGTTCCTGCCTTATCCCTAACAACTGTTCCTTCTATCTGGCGGAATTCATCAAAGATATAATCTAAAGCATCTTTTCTTATCCCAATGCCCGTATCGGAAACACTAATTTCTATCTCTCCCCCTGGCAAAAAGTTAGTACTAACCTCAATTTGCCCTTTGTCGGTGAACTTTATCGCGTTGTTAAGCAGGTTAATCAAAATTTGCTTTACCTTGTTTTTGTCACTATATATCTTAAGCTCAGGTGCAGGCATATTTGTGACCAGTAGCTTGAGATTCTTATCGTTAGTCAGAGGCGTTATCATCACTATTACTGAATTAATAACCTCACTAAGGTGGAAGGTTTCCGGTATCACTTCCATTCTACCAGAGGTAATCTTAGAAAGGTCAAGCACATTGTTGATTAGACCTAACAGATGTTTACCACTATCATAAACCATCGCTAATTGCTTTTTTTGCTCATCATTTATCTTGCCGCTAAGACCCTGGAGTATTATGCCGGTAAAACCAATAATAGAATTAAGCGGTGTCCTCAGTTCATGGCTCATATTGGCCAGAAATTGCGATTTGAGATGGTCCAACTCCTCTAATTGTTGATTCTTTACATCCAGTTCTTTATAAAGAGCAATGGTTCCTGTATTTGATATCTCTAACTCTTTATATAAATTCTTTAACTCATCTGTTTGTTTTTCTATTTTTTTAGTATAACCCTCTAACATCTTATGTTCACTACTTTTCCGTTCAATAAGCTCCTGGTAAGCCAAGCTATAAGTCATCATCGCTTCCAGCAACACCTGGTTAGCTCTTATCGTTACCTCCCGAATCTCTGCCTTCCTTTCCTCCATGAGCTCACAAAGAGCAAGAGAGTGTATCTCCACTAAAATCTCAGGACCCAACTTTTGGGCAAGACAATCTCGGACAAGTTTTGAAACCTGATATAAAGAGCGCTCATCTTCTTCTTCAATGTAAGTAAAGATTATTTTTTGGTATTGACGAATGAGTCTATCGTCTATCATCAGTTTAACCTTGCCACAATAATAGTAGCATCATCATTACCTCTGGCAAAGTTATCTATTATTCGCTTGGCTAAGTTCTGTGGTTTTAAACTTAGAAACCCCGGAAAGTTATCGGGGGAAAAACGCCCCTGTATCCCATCGGAAAACATAATAATTAGACAGTTTTCCGGAAGAGAATAATCATCCATTTTTATTTTCCGCATAGCTACTCCCAGAGTACCATTGATACAAAACGGAGCGGGGGTTTTTCCTGATGAGTAGACCCGTGTTTGCACATTACCTATCCCGGCATGAGTCATTACTTTATCTTTGAGACTAATTCGACACAGGCTCATAGCAGCACCACGAGTTTTCTTAAGTCGTTGGTGAGATAACTGAAGTATTTCAGTGAAAGGTTTTTTGTAGCACTCCTCCAGACACCTAACAGCAGTTTGTGCTGCCTCTTGGGCCCTTTTCCCATGTCCTAGGCCATCAATGATGCCTAAAATAATTTTATCTTCATATCTTTTAACAAAATAAGCGTCTCCATTATACTTTTCTCCTAAAAACGGTCGGGAAAAAACGCTCAATTTAAGCTCTGGTATCTTTATATAGGAGAGTCGAGATTTTACCCATTTACGAGCGGTGATTAAAGTTCCCTCGGCTACATTAGACCTAATCTCGAACTCATCCATTAGCCTGTTTACTGCCGCCAATCCAATACCCAGGGAATCGGCGGTAGAATAGCCATCAGTTATGGCCACCTTAACATCAGGGATGCCTGGACCCAAATCAGAGCTTATTATTTCTATACCTTTATTTTCCTCTTTATTTAACTCATGAATAATAATCTTACCTTCAACAGCTTTGTGTTTTAATAAATTTGAGGCCAACTCAGAGATAGCTATAGCTACCTCTGCGACCTGGGTTTTATCCATACCGATATCTCGAACCAGTTTTTCTCCCTTGGCTCTGATAAGGATAATATCCGCATCACCACAAATTGATAAAATAGTTTCAGATTTCACACTCACAATTAGCACCTACAACCACTTAGTAACAGTAATTTTGGTTCCTTTATCAGACTCAGATTCAATTTGAAACTCATCCATCAATCTTTTAGTCCCCGGTAACCCCAATCCCAATGATTTACCCGTGCTGTAACCATCGGTCATCGCTAGCTTAATATCAGCGATACCGGGACCATCGTCTTGACAGATAATCTTGATCCCTTTTTGGTCTCCCTCTAAGCTAAAAATAATAACTATGCCTTTGCCAGCGAAATGGTAAATGTTTCTGGCTAATTCTGAAACCGCAGTAGTTATGCGTGTTTGGTCAACAGTACCAAAGCCTATTTTGCCGGCTATCTCTCTGGCTTTTTGTCTGACAGCTATTATTTGTTCCTCTGAGGCAATCCCAAGAGAGGATATTTGCTTATCTTTCATTTGAAATCACTTTTTCATCAATGTTATCTCCTGCGTCAACCTTACCCCCTTTATCATCAATAACCTCTTCTAAAAGTTTCAGTCCTATCTCAGTATTTAAGGCAGTGTAAACACCTTTAAGCTGTAGTCCAAGTTCCATCAGAGTTATAGCTACTCCTGGCTGGAGCCCGACTACTACAGTTTGACAACCCATTATTCTGGTCATAGCCGCGGTATCACCAATAAGCCGTCCTAAAAAGCTATCTACCATCTGCAACTTGGACACATCAATTAGCAGCCCTTTAGCTCCTGTCTTTTCTATATTTTGTACAATGTCTTCTTGTAACTGAACTGCAGCTGAGTCATGTAGTTCCACCTGGATGGGAACAATAAGCACAGAGCCTATTTTCATCATAGTTACATCTGTCATAACTTACTCC
>CAZGDY010000007.1:0-911 GCA_964524965.1 uncultured Clostridia bacterium | reverse complement strand
ATAATCCCCGATAAATCGACACCAAGGTGAACCAGGGTTTGAGCTACTTGGGAGCTGACCCCGGTAACAATACATTCTGCCCCAAGAAGCCTGGTAGCAGTTACTGTCCTGATTAGGTGATTGGCTACCAGGGTATCTATACCCGGTATGCCTGAGATATCCAGGATTACTACCCGGGACTGGGTATCTACTATCCTTTGCAAGAGCGTTTCCATTACCAGTTGTGTCCTGTTGCTATCCAGAGTACCAATCAGAGGAACAGTTAATACCTTATCCCATACTTTTATCACTGGCGTCGAAAGCTCCATTATTGCCTGAGCTTGTAGTGCTACAATTTCCGAGGCCCGTACGCGCTGGATAATTCGTCCCAATCGCTCAGTAACAGCGTTAATTAAGTTTTTCTCTTCCTTGAGAAATGGCCCTTCATCGCTCTCAGGTTTTTCCTCTAAGTAGTACACTTCCAGACTACCAGCTTGCTCAGCATCCACGACAATATCACTACTCAACTTCCACCTGGTTTCCTTGAAATTCTCTGTTCTGGTTTCTTGGTCTTCTAGGATTATTCGCGCACAAGTAATTTCCGGATACTGCCCGGCGGAAGAAACAGCATTAACTGTCCCCTTGAGTA
Source organism: uncultured Clostridia bacterium (assembly GCA_964524965.1). Taxonomy (GTDB): domain Bacteria; phylum Aerophobota; class Aerophobia; order Aerophobales; family B3-G15; genus Kmv34. The sequence goes on along the minus strand of CAZGDY010000007.1, from coordinate 283 downwards.
TCTCCGTTAATGTAACATTCGGCTTTTCAACCAGTTCAGAAATGGAATAAAAGCACATTAGCTCCTTGTTTCGTTCCTCAAGATCACGCATCAGTTTTTGTTGGATCTCTTGAACCTTAGTCACTTTAGCCATTACTTATCTCCTTTTTTATGTTTTAAATTACAGGGAAAACTTTTTTCCTTTCTTCGGTCAGCCTCGGTAATATCTTAATTCATTATTGAACTTATATTTCATATTTTTCAAAAATTTAATAAACTCCTCCTTTTATTTTTATTCAATCTT
>CAZGDY010000006.1:0-27672 GCA_964524965.1 uncultured Clostridia bacterium | reverse complement strand
AAACTAAACCCAACAATAGTTCTGGGCCAATTTCTCTGACCATATCCACAAACGCATATTTGAAAAGTGACTTTATTCTTTCCTTAATCTTCTGTTTATCGTCTTCTATATATTTATTAGGATTTTTTTGAAAGGTAGTTTTGCAATGAAAAGAGCAAAAATAATAAACCTTACTCTTATATTCCATTTTTATTGCTTTTTCCTCATTTTTAACGCTCATTCCACAAACAGGGTCTCTGGTGGTCTTTTCCATCTTTACTGGGCATGATGAAACACGATTTTTCGCTGAAGATTTGATGAGATTTCCTATAGTACCCATAATTAAACCCAGTAAAAGTACCGAAAAAAATAAAAAGATGGTAAATCCTGGCCCTAGAAGCTTATAAGTAATAAGAAGAGCGGTTATAGAAGTAGCCGGAGTGGCTACTAAAAAAGCAAGAATAGGACCAAGTTTCGCTCCCTTTTTGTAAAAACTGACTGCTATAGGAAGAGCGCCAAAGCAACAAATTGGTAAAACCATTCCGACAAGAGTAGCATAGATAATTTGTTTTACCCCTTTTTTGCCTAAATACTTCTCGATTAAACCGTTAGGAACAAATTCATAAATTAACCCACTGATAAAAAACCCTACGGCTAATAAGGGTAACACTTCTATGAGATAATGTTTAAAAATAAGAAGGAATTCAATAATCATTCTTTCCGGTCTCCTTTAAATTTAAATCCATAAACATCGATTCGCCTTCAAAATATTTTAGGGAGATTTTTAAAATTCCAGGAAATTTATCCTGGACCTGAGGGTGGTTATTTGGGGACAAGGCTTTAACCTAAGCAGATAAATTTTCTTGTCCCCATTGTTTATCGTCATCACATCATTTAACTGGTCTTTCCTTTAGTGATTTGAAGGTATAACCTGCCCCTGGACCAGGTAGAGGAGCGATGGGTTCGCTTAGTAAAAACTCGCCTTTTTCAATCCAATCTTTAAGGATATTGGCAATTTTCTTAGCTTTAGCGTAACTGGAAAGGGAACCCGTAGGAACTTTCTCACCCTTTACCACAATCGTACCACTTTTAAGCTCAGCATAATTTACCTCACCAAGGCTTTCCTTTTCTTTTGAGGGATAACTGTTACTGTAATCAACAATTGGGGCCACAATATCTTTATCTTTTACGGCTGTATACCGGCAAATTTCTTCGTTCAAAATAGGAATAGGAACACCAATGCCAACACTTAAAGTTACCCCGTAACCAACCATGCTTGTTCCTACCAGGTATTCCGCTGACATTCCTTTTAAATCACCTATTACAGCTAAAGTTCCAGCGGGAACACGAGGAACACCATTTTCCTTTCTTTCTACTCCCGGATTGTGTTGAGTCCCCTGCCAGATGACATGTCCTTTTCCACCACCCAGAAAAATACTGGTACCAATTCCAATTGTTTTGTAAAGTGGATCATTAAGAAGGGGAGATAACTGTCCGGCGCTACAGTAGTTAGCATTACCTAAATTTGGCCTCAAAACACCCATATAGGTATAGATAATTTTATCTGAGAGATTAACCGCTACGTTATAATTTTGGTAGCAGTTACGGGGATTAAAGAGTACCGCCTCATTTAAATCTTTTATATTAACCCAGGTTTCTATTTTTTTCCGGGGATAACAATCCGTTCCGTAAGCAGTAGCCGATAACTTTATGTCTTTTCCGGCTACTATGTCCTGGATAACATGCCCCCCTCCATATTCAAACTTTCCTGGAAAAACCTTGTTCCTGGGATCATCCTCAGAAAGAGCAGTAGCTCCAAGATAGACATCTACTGCTGCAAGACCGCCATAAACGGGAATCTCATTGAGAGACACCTTCCCTCCCCCTAATTTTATTTTGGGTTCAGAGTGTCCGACATTAAAATAAGCTCCCGATGAACACATTGGACCAAAAGTAGCTGTGGTAACCACATCCACATCTTGGGCAGCTTTTTCAATTCCTTCCTGCTCCACAATATTTATAATCTCTTCGGCATCTACCACAACTGCTTTTCCATTTTTAATCTTTTCATTAATTTCAGCAATTGTCTTTGCCATGCGAAGACCTCCTGTGACTTAAAAATTAATAAATTCCATTTACCTTTTCCAACTTAAAGCTGTTTCTCCCTTTCGGGCTACCCATGGTCCGTGTCATGACCACCACCTCCTGAAAATTTCTTACTTTGCTCTTTTATTTTTTGCTTTTCGATCAAATCCCTTAAGCTTACAGATTCTAATATCTCATTCATTGCTCTTTTCATTTCCATCCAAATATCCCTGGTTACACAAAATTCTTTTCTTGGACATGATTTAGGATTATCAAGACACTCTACAGGAGCTATAGAACCCTCTAAAACCTTTATTATCTGACTAAGTTTGATTTGACGAGGAGGTTTAGCTAAAATATATCCGCCATGCGCCCCGCGAACACTTTTTACCAAATCAGCTATCCTAAGAGAGCTAATTATATGTTCCAAATATTTTTCCGAAACCCCTTGCCTCTGTGCTATATCTTTGAGTAGGACAGGACCTTGTCCATAATGAAGAGTCAAATCAAGCATTGCCCTCGTCCCATATCTACCCTTGGTGGAAAGCTTCACATAAATACCCTCTTTCTTATAACTCCTATTATACCTATCAACATAGTAGGAATTATAAACAAATAAAAATTTTGTCAAGGAGGTCACCTTGTTGACAATGAGTCCGATATAGATATAAATTAAAATACAGTAGAAAAACAGGGATGACTTATATGCAAATCTTATTCATAATACAGAAAAGTTATGGCAAGAAAATAGTGGATAATATTTCCTCTTTTGCTCCCCGCGACTGGGAAATAAATACCTGGGTAGCTCCGTCTTTCCTTCCACCAATTATTGAGGAACCGGAAGAATTTTTACCCCAAAACCTACCTCAAGCTGATTTGCTTATCTCTCTTGGTGAGGCTACAGGAATCGCCGAGTTAATTCCAGCTCTAAATAAACTATCAAAAACTAATGCTGTCATCGCTCCTTGCGATAATCAAGAATGGTTGCCTCCAGGGCTTAAAAACCAGATAAAAAAAGAGCTGGAGGATTCTAATATAAGTTGTGCCTTTCCCTCACCTTTTTGTTCTCTGACTGAAAAATTCAGTAATAATAAATATATAAAATCATTTGCCAGATACTTTGGAAAACCAAAAATTGTTATTAACTGTAAGCAAGATGTCATTAATACGATTCTTATTCAAAGAGAATCTCCCTGTGGCTCCACTCGCTTTATTGCAAAAGAACTCAGAGGAATAAAAATTGAAGAAGCAGGAAAAAAAGCAGGACTTCTGCATCATTATTACCCATGTTTAGCTTCCGGGAAAATAGATCTAAGATTTAAAGATTCCCTCCTTCACCAATCGGCAAAGATGACCCAACTTATATTTAAAAAAGCTCTTGCCCTGAAACTCCATCAAAAAAATTTTACCAAGAAAATATAAAAATTCTTAAAAATTAAGACATTGCCGTTATCGATTTATCTCCATTAGTGTAGATAAAAAAAACTGTTTATGTGGTGCGAAACTAACAATATTTGGTAAATCTTCTTTGCATATACGGTTAAAATACTATAATGTATCCATTGTACGATAAGGATTCCCCTGACAAAAAAAGATATCTTGAAGGTGTAATCCCATTAGGCGAGAGAGAAACAATCGTCTATTAAACTCACCTCAAATTTTAACCAATTGAACATAAATAACTATTTTTTATATCAACGGAGATGAAATGTTAAAAAAAAGTTCTCTCAAACACAGCCAACTGATTGAGTCAAAAACCTTTCGATGGATGGCACTTAGCATCATAATTATGGTCTATTTCATTGTTTATTTTCATCGTGTGAGCGCATCTGCACTTGCACCGGATCTGGTGAAAACTTTTGGTGTTTCTGGCACCATGCTTGGATTAATGGCCAGCGCATATTTTTATAGTTATGCGCTATGCCAGCCCATAGTGGGAGTTTTTGTTGATCGATGGAAGCCCAGACGAGTAATCTCAATATGTGCACTCCTTATAGGATTGGGTAGTATGGCTTTTGCCTTGGCACCAAACTTCTTGGTAGCATTTACAGGCAGAGTGATTATTGGGATAGGTGCTGCGGGGGCATTTGTGCCAATTACCTGGTTTATTTCAAAGTGGTTCAGCTTAAAGGAGCGAACTTTTGCCTTTTCCCTGATGATGGTGGGGGGAAATGCTGGGGCAATTGTAGCTGCTGGTCCACTGGGAGCTTTAATCGCTAGAGTGGGATGGAGAAACGCTACTTTGATGATAACGGTGATTACCTTTATTTTAGCCCTCTTAGTATGGACTATTGTTAGGGATGAACCAAAAAAAATATCCTTATCAAAAAAGGAAAATAGTTCTTCTCATTTATCAAATTCCAAAAAATCATCTGCTAAAATAAACTGGTTTAGTTCTCTGAAAGCTACCTTTAGTATAAGCATCATAAGGTATCTTGTATGTGGAGCTTTTTTAAATATTGGGGCACTTATGGCTTTTCAAGGTTTATGGGGAGTTCCTTTTCTAATGGATGCCTACGATTTTAGCAAAACGGCAGCTTCTAATATGATTATGGCCTTACCTATTGGGTACATAGTGGGGTCTTTAATTTTAGCAAAGTTACTTAATACTCGCTTTGGGAGCTTGATTTTTATCATGGGTTTTGTTGTTTCGGGAGTGATTTATCTTATACTGATGGTAACTATTGGCACACTTACTCCTTTTGCTCTTTCTTTGTCTATATTTATATTGGGCTTTGCAAATGGGACTGTCCCATTTTTAATGCGGCTATACACAGAAATACTTCCCCAGACTAACTTTGGAACTGCTCTGGGGATTACCAACTCAATTCCTTTCTTTGGTGGAGTGGTGTTTCAACCGTTAACGGGGTTTATATTTGATATTTTTGGGTCAAGTGGCGGACATTACTCGATAGTAGCCTATAAGTACTTCTTTTTTTTACTCACCATTGCTCTGGCAATAGCAGCAATTTTGGCTTTTAAAGCTACTAGTAAGCTTCGCAAAGCCAAATGAAAATCTTTGCCTGGGGAAAAAATACTAAAATCTTTCCTTGACGAAAAAATAAATTTATTTATAATACTTTTATGAGCATATAACCATAAAAGGAAAAATTATGATAGACCGAAAAATTGAAGTCCAGGCAGAGTATTTCAAAGCATTATCTCATTCCACCAGAATAAAAATTGTCCAGTATTTACAGGAAGGTGAAAGATGTGTGTGCGAGATTGTGCCCTATTTAAAAGAAGAACAATCCAATGTCTCCCGTCATCTTGCTGCACTAAAAAGAACAGGAATACTTTCCTCCCGAAAAGAGGGGGTAAGTGTTTATTATGAAGTTCAGGATAAAAATGTGTATAAGATTCTCGATTTTGCTCTTTATTCTGTAAAAAAGACAGCAAAAGAAAAAATTACTATCTTGAGTTAATTTTTTTTCCGCTTATATTTGCATATTTGAACATTAAAGCATAAAGGATAAAATAGTAATGTGGTTATCTATTTTTTTAGCTGGAGCAAAAGCCCTATCTGAGTATTTATCTTTACATGTTTTAACCTGTCTTATCCCTGCTTTTTTTATAGCAGGTGCGATAAGTAGCATGGTGAAAAAAGAGACAATTTTACGCTATTTTGGGCCCTCTGCTAATAAGATTTTGTCCTATACTGTAGCCTCAGTAGCAGGAACAATTCTTGCTGTATGTAGCTGCACTATCTTACCTCTTTTCTCCGGTATATACACCATGGGAGCAGGAATAGGGCCTGCCTCTACTTTTTTATATTCAGGTCCAGCTATAAACCTTCTTGCCATCATTTACTCTGCTCGCCTTTTAGGGATTGAATTTGGCATAGCAAGAGCAGTTGGGGCAATAGGTTTTTCCATAGGAATTGGTCTAATAATGGCACGGATTTTTGAGCAAAAAAAAGAAGAAAAAACAGAATTTGCTCTTGCAACTGATCCAAATAAATCTCAAAAAAGCGGTCTGGTAACTCTTTTTTTCTTTGCCGATCTTGTAGGAATACTGGTTCTGGGAGCCTGGGGAAAATGGTGGGTAGTAATTTTTTTAATAGCTATTTTACTTATTCTATTAAAACTCTGGTTTACAAAAAAAGAAGTTTTATCCTGGCTCATATCAACCTTGCAGTTTATTCGACTTATTTTACCCTGGCTATTGGCAGGAGTGTTTATTGCCGGAATAATTGGAGCAGTTTTACCTACCGAGATAATTCAAACCTGGGTGGGAGGTAACACTTTAAGGTCCAACTTTACCGCATCAATAGCAGGAGCCTTAATGTACTTTGCTACCTTAACCGAAGTTCCTATTTTGAAAACTTTTCTTGGATTAGGTATGGGTAAGGGACCTGCTTTAACCCTACTTTTAGCAGGGCCAGCATTATCACTTCCCAATATGCTGGTGATAAGAAGTATCATGGGAACCAAAAAAGCGATGGTATATATAGCTCTTGTGATTGTTATGTCCACCTTTATAGGGATGATTTTTGGCAATTTTGTTTCGTAAAAAACTTAAAAACAAGGAGGCGCAAAGATGAAAGTTCAGGTTTTTGGATTAGGCTGTCCAAAATGTAGGAAGCTAGAAGCCAATGCTAAAAAAACAATTGATGAACTTGGAATTGATGTTGAATTTGAGAAGGTAAAAGATATAGAGAAAATTAGTAAAGCAGGAGTAATGTTTACCCCTGCTCTTGCCATTGACGGTAAAATCAAGTGCTCAGGTGAGATAGCATCACCGGAAAAGATAAAAAAATGGCTCCAGGAGAAATCAAAATAATGGGGAAAAACCGAATAAGAAAGTAAAATAAAAAAGATTGCCTTTGTGATTCAGGAGCTCAACAATCTAAAGGAGATAATCTTTAAGTGAAGATAGATAAAAGAACCTTGAGAAATATAACAGTTCTTGTAGCGATAGGTATTGTTGTTGTGGCCGGGGTTCTGATTAATAAAACTCGTCAGTCACCTTTGCCCAGTAAACCAAAAACCACAATACCTCTTCTTCAACAAAAAACTCAAAAAGAGATGGACCTACCGGACAAAAAAAAAGGTACCATTGAGATTATCAACAAAACTGCCACACCGAGAGAAGAAGAAACAGTAACACTGGCCAGAGTTAATGAAAGACCCATTACCTCTAAAGAACTCGATGAAGAATTAGAGAGTCTTCCTCCCCAATATCAAGATATTTTCGAAGAAAATAAAGAAGAGCTTCTCGAGCAGCTAATTATAAAAGAAATCCTATTCCAAGAAGCTGAGAGACAGAAATTGGAAGATGAAAAAGAGATTCAAGAAAAAATCGAGGCAAATAAAAAAAATAGAAAAGAAATTCTGGTTCAGGAACTCATTCAAAAAATGATTAAGGACGTACAGGTCTCACCGGAAGAAATAAGGACATTATACGAGAAGCTTGAAGGTGATCTCCAGGGAGAGTCTTTCCAGGAAATAGAAAATCAGCTAAAAACTTATCTTCTTCAGGAAAAAGGAAGGAAAAAACTGGAGATACGGATAGAAGAGCTAAAAACTACAGCTAAGATTACCAGAAATGAGGAATGGGTGAAAGCTCAATTGGCAATAAAAATGAAAAATCCGCTTGATGCAGCTCTTCAAAAGGGTAGACCGGTTGTAGCTGATTTTGGACAAGATACATGCATCCCTTGCAAGCAAATGAAGCCTATTCTTGAGGAATTAGCTATCGAATATAAAGAAAAAGCCTCTATTCTTATTATTGAAATTGATGAATACAAAACTCTTACCCGGCGTCATCGCGTAAGACTCATCCCCACACAGATATTTTTTGATGACAAGGGAAATGAAGTTTACCGTAACGAAGGATTTATGGGTAAGGAGGCGATAAAAGAAAAATTGAATGCGATGGGAGTCAAATAGTGCTAGAATATTTATTAGGAAATTTAAAACAGGTTATCCAAACAAATCAATGGTTTGCACCTCTAGCCGCATTCTTGGGAGGATTTTTAACTGCCTCAAATCCCTGCGTTCTGGCTATGATTCCTCTTATGATTGGCTTTGTAACAAGTAACAAGCAAACCGTAGGGATAAAAAAATCACTTATCTTCTCCAGTCTTTTCGTACTTGGCCTTTCCATCACCTTTGTTATTTTAGGGATTATTGCTGCTTTAGGGGGCAGGCTTTTTGGTGATATTGGCGGCTATTGGAAATACATCGTTAGTATTGTGGCTCTTATTATGGGAGTACATTTGTTGGGTCTTTTCCAATTTAATTTTTCAATACCCATCGCCCCAAAATTTTTGAAGAAAGGAACATTTAGCTCGCTACTTTTAGGTATGCTTTTTGGAGTCGTTTCTACTCCATGTGCTGTTCCTATTCTTGTGGTACTTCTGACATACGTTGCAACCAAGGGAAGTAGTTTGCTCTACGGAGGAGTTTTGCTTTTTTTCTACGCTTTAGGACATTGCATACTAATTCTCATTGCTGGCACCTCCATAGGTGCAGCTAAAGCCTTGATAGAATCAAAGAAAGCCAGAAAAATTAGTTCGGTACTAAGAAAACTAGGAGGGGTTTTAATAATATTAGTTGGTCTTTACTTTCTGTTTTTTTAAAAAGATAAGAAAGGTAATCGGAAATAAGATTAGAAAATTAAACAAAAGAAAAAAAGAGGGAAAAAATGGCTTCAAGAGAAAAAACTCATGGGAAAAAATTAAGTATATTTGAAAAATACTTAACAGGATGGGTAGCGCTATGCATCATTATGGGTATTCTCATCGGAAAAGCCTCTCCATCTTTTTCTGTTTGGCTTGATAAAATGAGCATAGCTCAAGTTTCTCTTCCAATTGCTATATGCCTTTTCTTTATGATGTATCCAATTATGGTAAAAATTGATTTTTCGCAAGTAATAAAAACCGGAAAAACTCCTAAACCGGTACTTTTAACTTTATTTATTAACTGGGCCATAAAACCTTTTTCCATGTTCTTAATTGCTTATTTATTTCTGGGAATTATATTTCGCCCTCTTATCCCAGGAACAGAGATTATCCGGGGACAAGAAATACCGCTCTATCGTTCCTACATCTCAGGCACCATTCTTTTAGGAATTGCTCCCTGCACCGCTATGGTTCTTATGTGGTCTTATCTTGCTAAAGGAAACGAAGGCCTTACTTTGATTATGGTGGCTATTAATTCTTTAGCTATGCTCTTTCTGTACGCTCCCTTGGGTGGATTTTTATTGGGAGTGAATAAAATGCCCATTCCCTGGCAAACAATAGTTTTGTCAGTTCTCATCTATGTGGGCCTTCCGCTCGTAGCTGGCTACTTATCCCGCAAGCAAATCATCAAGAAAAAAGGGATGGATTGGTTTAACAAAAAATTTGTACATAAGCTCACCACAATCTCCATCGTAGCACTTCTTGCTACTTTAGTTATTCTTTTCTCTCTTAAGGGTGAGGTTATTCTGAAACATCCCCAAAGTATCGTCCTTATCGCTATACCCCTTTTCATCCAGATATGTTTCATTTTCGTTATAGGTTATTTTCTGGCAAAAGTTTTAGGTCTTACTTATGAAAATGCTGCTCCAGCTGCCATGATTGGTGCTTCTAACCATTTTGAGGTAGCTATTGCTACATCTACTATCCTTTTTGGCCTTGCTTCAGGTTCATCCTTAGCTACAGTGGTAGGAGTTTTAATTGAGGTCCCTGTAATGCTTATGCTGGTCAAAGTATGCCTTGCTACCAGAGGCTGGTTTGAAAAAACACCTGAATCTATCCCTAAAAAAATAAGAAAAATTTAGAAATAAAGAGGCCTTAAAAACAAAATAGTTTCAGATTAAAAGAGAAGGCTAAATTCAGTTTAAAATACTGGAAGGGAAAGGAGCAGGCTCTGTATGCTCCCTTGATAATGTTATTTGCAGAGCAAGCTGGAAAAATAAAAAGAAAAAAGACTGGTGAATATAATTCAAACGGCAACTCTCATAAAATCTACTGCTACTTCCAAATTAGGAAAATCTTTTATCTTTTCCTTTAAATTATCTGGATTCTTATATCTTCTGCTAATATGAGTTAAAATTACTTTTTTAATTTTTACCTTTCCTAATAATTTAATAACATCTCTAATTGAAGCATGTTCGTATTCTTTAAAATCTGTCTCATCGAAATAAGTACAATCCTGAATTAATAAATCGGCATTTTGAGTGATTTTAATTAAATTATCACATATTTTTGTATCGCCAGAATAAACAATTTTTTTCCCTTTTTGTGCTGAGCAAATTTCTTTTAAATTAATTACTCTCCCTTTAAAAACTACTTCCCCCTTTTCTTTAATTTCACCATATATTTTCCCCTCGAAGGGTAGCTCTTTTTCTTTTAACTTTATTTTATCAATCTTAATTCTGTCTTTTTCAATCAAAGCATAGGCAACAGAAGGAACAGAGTGCTGCATTGGTGTTGAAACAATCATAAAATTATCTGTCTCTAATAAAGTTGTTATTAAATCATGCTTTACCGAGACGCTCTTACATATAACTTCAAAAGAAGGAGCATTATAATCTACATCCAACATTTTTTTAACTCTTTGAGGCTCTGTTGAGTGAATTACCAAAGGTTGAGTCCTTCCCTCAAAATCCATGGTATCTATCAATCCTGGAAGACCAAGATAATGGTCAGAATGCCAGTGAGTGATAAAAATCTCACTTATTTTCATAAAATTTAAACCAGCAAGAAGCATTTGTCTTTGGGTTCCTTCGCCACAATCAAAAAGATAACAAAACTCCTTACCACTTTTATAATTAAAATGTATAGCTGGATGAGATCTTTGCCGGGTGGGAATGCCTGCGGTTGTTCCTAAAAAGGTTATTTCAACCGTGCTCATGAGAAAGTCCCCGGATCATTTCAAAAGCATGTGGTAGAATGGGTAGTAAAATAGCAAGACACTCTTCTACACCTCGAGGACTCCCAGGAAGATTAACAACAATTGTTTTTCCTCTTATTCCAGCAACTGCCCTGGAAAGAATGGAAGTAGGGGAAGAAGAAAAAGTTTTTATTCTCACCAGCTCGCCAAAACCGGGTAGCTTTTTATCTATCAGCTCTTTGGTTACATCAGGAGTTATATCTCGCGGCGAGATGCCTGTTCCCCCAGTAGTAAGCACAAGATCAACTGCCTTTTCATCTGTTAAATCAAGTAAAACTGATTTTAAGAGGCCTTTTTCGTCTGGAACTATTTTATACTCAACTATCTTGCCCAAAGAAGCTACCATTTTTTGGATAACTTTGCCACTTTCATCTTCTCTTTTCCCCTTAAAACAACTATCACTTACTGTTATTATGCCTATCTTCTCTTTTATCAAAAAAATTAGTTCGCTCTTTCTAAACCACCCTTCTTTCAATACTTTCGCAAAAATACCCCGTTTGGGCATAATGCAACTACCAATCTTTTTATAAATCTCACATGCATCATGGCATTTTTTACCAATCTGGGTAACTTCTAAAATAACTTCCGGTCCCACTCTTATCTTGTCTCCTATTTTAAGGGAAGAAAGATCTACACCTTTAGTAGTAATATTTTCTGCAAAATCACCAGGCTTTAATTGTGAAATCTCAAATCCTTTCCTTTTGAGGTGAAAATTCTGTTCTTCAATGTCTTCCCAGGATAAAAGACTTATTTGACGATGAGAAAAACCATAATGAGCATCACCTTTGGCCCCAAAGTGTTTTACTGCATAAGCCTGTTTTACCGGAGATTTAGATATACCTTTGTCAGAAGATATGTTTACGGAAAAAATTTCTCCCAAAATTAAACCACCTTTTCTTTCTTTTTTTCAACTAGTTCAATAGCAGTTATAACCATATTTTTATCCACTGTTTTGCACATATCATAAATTGTAAGAGCTGCTACCATTACTCCAGTAATTGCTTCCATCTCAACTCCGGTATGATCAATCCCTCTAACTGCAGTCTCTATCTCTACGCTAGATTCCTTCAAGTTGAACCCGACATCAGCCCAGGTTATCTTTATCGGATGGCAAAGGGGGATAAGGTGTGGTACTTTTTTTAAAGCAAGAAAAGCAGCAACTCGAGCACTTTCTAAAACATTTCCCTTGGGAACTTTATTCTCCTTTATTAAATTAACAGTGGAAGCTCCCATAATAACCTTTCCGCGAGCTTTTGCTTCTCTTTTGGAAATAGGTTTTCCTCCAACATCTAACATTAGTAAGTCTCCTTTTTTGTGATAAAATATGTCTAAATTGTAAGAAGAAAGGGACGATTGTCAAGAAAAAGAATGCTGAAAATCAGTTGACGCGAAGAAAGACTTTCCTATAATTGGGCTCAAATAAATCCTCATTTAGTAGGGGTTAAATGAAAGAAAAAATGGAAAAACTCAAGGATATTTTAAAAGAGATGAAAAGCGTTTTAGTCGCGTACTCGGGCGGAGTGGACAGCAGTTTTCTTTTAAAAACTGCCCGAGACACTTTAAAAGAAAAAGTCGTAGCTGTAACTGCTACATCCTTAATTTACCCCAAGCAAGAGCTTGAAGAGGCAGAAAAAACAGCTAAAACATTAGGAGTAAAACATATATTGATAGAAACTAAAGGGCTTGAAAATGCCAAATTTGTTGAAAATTGTCCTAAAAGGTGCTATTACTGCAAGAAAGAGCTTTTTAGCATGCTAAAAAAACTGGCAAGAGAAAAAAACATTGAGCAAGTTATCGATGGTTCAAACTTAGATGATCTAAAAGATTTTAGACCCGGAATGCAGGCTATTAAAGAACTTGAGATAAAATCACCGCTAAGGGAAGCTGGATTAACTAAGGATGATATTCGTATTTTATCCAGAGAAATGGGACTTTTAACCTGGAATAAACCTTCTCTTGCTTGTCTTTCCTCTCGCTTTCCTTACGGCATAAAAATAAACAAGAAAGACCTTATAAAAATAGACGAAGCAGAGCTTTTTTTAAAAAAATTAGGAATTGCTCAAGTGAGGGTGAGGCATTATCAAGATACCGCAAAAATTGAGGTTTTACCAGAAGATATCTCCAGATTATCTGAAAACAATACTAGAAAAAAAATTATAAGAAAATTCAAACAATTAGGATACATTTATGTAACCCTTGACCTTGAAGGATACCGAAGCGGGAGTATGAATGAGGTACTAAAGAAAAAATAACTCTGTCCCTTTTTCTTAATCTCCTTTTAAAAGCTTTTTTAAAATTTGACCGGTGTAACTATGAGGATTTTGGACTATTTCTTCTGGAGAACCACAGGCAATTATCTCTCCCCCTTCATCTCCTCCCTCTGGTCCAAGATCGATAATATAGTCAGATACTTTGATAACATCGGGGTTATGTTCAATCAATAAAACCGTGTTACCTTTATCTACCAGTTTGTTTAAAACACTCAAAAGTTTCTCAATATCAGCAAAATGAAGTCCGGTTGTGGGTTCATCAAGAATATAAAGAGTTTTTCCTGTCCCCACTTTAGACAGCTCCCTGGAAAGTTTAACCCTTTGAGCCTCACCTCCGGAAAGAGTGGGAGCAGGTTGACCCAGTCTAATATAGCTAAGACCCACGTCATAGAGAGTTTTTAATTTTCTCTTTATCTGGGGAATACTATGAAAAAAATGAAGCCCCTCCTCTACGGTCATCTCCAGAATATCAGCAATATTTTTACCTTTGTATTTAATTTGAAGAGTCTCTCGATTATATCTTTTCCCCTTGCACAAATCGCAGGGCACATAAACATCAGGTAAGAACTGCATTTCAATCCTGATCATCCCTTCTCCTTTACACTGATGGCACCGCCCTTTTCGGACATTAAAGCTAAACCTACCCTGAGAGTATCCCCTCATTCTAGCCTCTTCCATCTTGGTAAAAATCTGACGAATAGGAGTGAAAAGTCCGGTATATGTAGCTGGATTGGAGCGAGGAGTTCTGCCAATAGGAGATTGATCAATAACAACTACCTTGTCAATGTGCTCAAGACCCTCTATTTTTTCATATTTACCTGGTTTAATTTTACTCTTATAAAAATGCTGGGCTAAAGCCTTATATAAAACATCCTCCACTAGAGTGCTCTTGCCTGAACCGGATACTCCTGTAATGCAAGTAAAAATCCCTATTGGAATCCACACATTTATATTCTTAAGATTGTGTTCCTTAGCTCCTAGTACTTTGAGATAGCGATTATCGATAACAGAGCGACGTGAAGAAGGAAGAGGTATTTTTAATTCTCCCGTAAGATATTTACCAGTTAAACTATCAGTGCAATTTTTTATTTCTGAAACGCTACCCTGGGCAACTATTTTTCCCCCGTGTTCTCCAGCGCCGGGACCAAGATCAATTATATGGTCAGCAGCTTCTATGGTACTTCTATCATGTTCTACAATGACTACCGTATTTCCTAAATCCCGCAGTTCCTTCAATGTATCCAACAAGCGTTTAATATCTCTTTGATGCAAACCAATACTGGGTTCATCTAAAATATAAATAACTCCCACCAGTCCAGAACCAATCTGGGTAGCAAGGCGTATGCGCTCAGCCTCCCCACCCGAAAGAGTCCCTATTCGTCTATCCAAAGTTAAATAATCTAATCCCACACTCACCATGAATTCTAAGCGTTTCTTTATTTCCTTAAAAATTTCACCAGCAATTAGTTTTTCCCTTGGTGTAAGAGTAAGAGAGGAGAAAAATATTTGAGCCTCCTTAACGCTCATTCTTACCACATCATATATACTTTTACCCCTGATTTTAACTGCTAAACTCTCGGGACGAAGACGTGCTCCCTTACAAACAGAACAAGGCGTTTCTCTTATGTATTTTTGGATCCGCTCTTTTACATATTGGGAATCACTATCTTTATATCTTCGCTCAAGGTTAGGAATAACTCCTTCAAAGGAAGCTCTGTAATTATAATGATTACCGCCTCTATGCTCCGTAAACTCAATTTCTTCAAGTTTTGAACCATAAAGTATAATTTGTTGGATAAAATCTGGAAGGTTCTTAAAAGGCGTATCAAAAGAAAATTTATAATGCTTGGCCAGTGAGTCAATTTGCCGAAAATAATAACGGGAAGCAGCTTTTGCCCAGCGATAATACCCCACTCCCTCACTCCAGGGAACGATAGCTCCTCCTTTAATAGATTTTTCTGGCTCAGGAATAACCAACTCCGGATCAATTTTCTGTTGAGTTCCAAGACCATTGCAATTCTTGCAGGCTCCATAAGGAGAATTGAAAGAAAACATACGAGGAGAAATTTCTTCATAACTTATCTCGCAACGAGGACAAGCAAAATGGCGAGAAAAAGGATATTCTTTCTCCTCATTATTCTCTTTTACGGTCAATAAAACTAATCCATTACCTCGTTCGCTGGCAATCTCCAGCGAATCAGCAAGTCTTGACTCAATTCCCTCCTTGACTTTTAATCTATCTACCACTACTTCTATCCGATGTTTTTTATTTTTGTCCAGAAATATCCCCTCATCAAGTGAATTTATCTCACCATCTACTCTCACCCTTAAATATCCTTCTCTTCTTATCTCCTGAAAAAGATCTCCGTGCTCTCCTTTCCTCCCCCTTACCAAAGGCGCAAGTATCTGGATAGCTGACCCGGAAGGAAACTTCATAATTTGTTTGCTAATACTCTCTATGCTTTGGGAAGATATTTTTCGGCCACACTTATAGCAATAAGGCTCGCCTATATGAGTAAAGAGAAGGCGAAAATAATCATAAATCTCGGTAAGAGTTGCCACAGTTGAGCGAGGATTACGGGAAGCTTTTCTTTGCTCAATGGATATAGCAGGAGAAAGACCTTCGATATAATCTACTTTTGGTTTAGACATCTGTTCCAGAAATTGGCGAGCGTAATTAGATAAAGATTCTACATACCGCCGTTGTCCTTCGGCATATAAAGTATCAAAAGCAAGAGAAGACTTACCCGAACCTGATAAACCTGTAATTACTACTACCTTATTACGAGGAATCTTAACATCAATATTTTTTAAATTATGCTCTCTTGCCCCTTTAATAATTATCTTATTTTTACTCATTTTCACCATTTGATATTACTATTTTTTAATTTTAACCGTACAACTACCCAAGTCAATGCGATAAATGCTAATTAAAAGGAAGCTATCCGGTCAGAAAGATTTGCAGAATTTGGAAAAACTCTTTTAATTATAAGGTAGGTCATTTCTCTAAGGATAAGGAGGCATATCCAACGACTGCACTATGGTCTGCAGTTACATCAGCTGAAGTAGCATATTTTAAAAGCTTTACGCTAGCTAACCCTAAATAAGAGACTGTTTTCAACACCGCCATAACCGGTCCATAACCACACATAGAAAAATAACCAGAAGATAAAACTTTCCCTAGATTTTCGGAATCACCAGAAACAATAGCATTTAAAATTTCTCTATCTTCTCTCTCGGCAATTTTCTGAGGTTGATAGTGGGTTAAATCTGTGCTGGCTAAAAAAAGTATATTAGATCTATTTTTAGCTACTTCAAAAATGGCTTCACCAAGACTAAGACTGGTGGCAAGAGTTTGGTCAGTAAGACAAATAGGAACAATTTTAAATTGAGCACCATAACCGTATTGAAGGAAGGGAATTTGAACTTCCAGTGAGTGTTCTCTCTTATGAGCTATTTCATCTTCTTTAATAAGTGGAGAGGCAATTTGCAAAAGACCTTTTGCAAACTCCTCATCTATAGAAACTTTCCCTAAAGGTGTTTCCCATTCTCCCCGACTCATTATAGCTACAGGAGATCCAAATCCTCTATGATTTGGTCCCAAAATTACTACTGTTTCAGGCTTTTCCTGTTCAATAACTCTACAAAAACCCCAAGCTGCTATCGGGCCAGAATAAGCATAACCAGCATGGGGACTTATAAGACCAATAATCTTTCCCTCACTCTTTTTAGGAATCACAGGAATTTTTCCTGGACCAGAAGAATGAAGAAAACACTCTTTTATTTGTCTTTTCAAAGAATCTTTACTGCCAGCATAAAATGTTTCAGCTACTGCTGGTTTTCTAAGCACCCTACATCCTTTTTTGCCCTTTTTGTCTTCTCTAGAGATTAATTAAAATTAATCATTACCTTTTCTATTCCCTCAAGAATAATCATATCCACTGCCGTCAATGCTCTGGAAAAAACTTCTTGCATTACTTCCCATTCCCCGGAAGTAAATTCCCGAAGAACATATTCCTGCAAACACATGTTTAAAGGAGGTCGTCCAATACCAATACGCAAACGTGGGAACTCTTTGCTTCCCAAATTTTCAATAACTGATCTCACTCCCAAGTGTCCAGCATCCCCACTTCCCTTAGAAATCTTTAGTCTCCCCAATTCTAAATCAGCATCATCATTTATTACAAGAATATCCTCAACCTGCACTTTAAACTCTTGGGAAATATTCTTTAGCACAGAACCCACCAGATTCATATAGGTAAGAGGTTTAATCAAAAGAACTTGCCTGCCCGCTATCTCAACCCTTCCTAATAAAGACTGAAAAATGTATTGGTTAATCTCTATTTTATATTTATTAGCTAAAGCATTAATAACTAAAAAACCGACGTTATGACGTGTTCTCTGGTATTTTCTACCTGGATTACCAAGGCCAACCACAACTCTCATTCTTCTTTTTTTGTAGGCTCTTCTTCCTCTTCTCCCACCTCTTCTTTTCTTTCTTTCTCTATCACTTCTACTTCTTCAGCTACTACTCCTATCTCTTCTTCCAATTTCTCAAGCTCTTCTTCGCTAATAGGAGAAAGGATAGAGACAAAAACTTCTTCAACATTAGTGAGTATCTTAACTCCAGGGAAAGACTGTATATCCTTAACCCTTAGCGAATCTCCTATTTCAAGTTCTGTTAAATCTACATCAATATGAGGTGGAATATCCTTAGGCAGACATTCTACCTCTATTTCTCTCACCATTTGCTCAATCACGCCACCTTTTTTGACACCGGCTGATTCTCCCACCAGGTGCAAAGATACCTTCGTGGAAATTATTTCTCCTCGTGTAATCTCATAAAAATCCAGGTGCTCCAGCTTCCCTTTTATCCAGTTGTACTGTCTATCCTTAATTATAACTTCTCTTTCATCATTCTTATTTTCATCTGTAAATTGGAGGGTAATTATTTTACTTTCTCCGGAAAACGAGGATAAAAAGCTGCGTAATTCTAAAAGTTCTACCTCTAAAGGAACGCTATTCTCAAGGTGGGGGCCATAAAGAATCACCGGGACAAAACCTTTTCTTCTTAGTCTTCTAGCATAGCCCTTACCAACTTCATTTCTAATTTTAACTTTAAGTACTGGTTTTTTCATAACTTAAACTCTCCTTATAAAATTAAATAGCAAATAAAGAACTCACAGACCTGTTTTGGTGAATCCGCTTAACAGCCTCTCCCAATAAAGAAGCTACTGAGAGAATCTTAATTTTACCTTCATTAGCCCCCAAATTAAGATTAATGGTATCAGTTACTACTATTTCTTTAAGGACTGACTCCTTAAGCTTTTGAATGGCATTATCGGAAAATATCGGATGAGTACAGGCAACACGAATTGTGCTTGCACCTTTTTTCTTTAGAATATCCACCGCAGCCAAAAGCGTTCCTCCTGTATCGATCATGTCATCAACTATAAGTACCTGTTTATCTTTTACCTCACCAATAATATTAATAACTTTAGCCTTGTTCGCAAGAGGCCTTCTCTTGTCTACTATAGTTAAAGGTACTTGCAGTGCCCTAGCATAAACTCGAGCTCTCCTGAGACCACCGACATCAGGAGACAATATTACTAAATTCTCAAGCTCTTTCTTGCGAAAGTAATCAACAATTACTGGAGTGGCAAAAAGATGATCTACTTTTATATCAAAAAATCCCTGGATTTGATCAACGTGTAAATCCATGGTTAAAACACGATCAACTCCCGCCGTGGTTATCAAATTAGCTACCAACTTAGCCGTAATTGGAACCCGAGGTTTATCTTTTTTGTCCTGACGAGCATAGCCATAATAAGGGATAACAGCTGTTATTCTCTTAGCTGAAGCTCGTCGACAAGCATCAATCATAATTAAAAGTTCCATTAAATTATTGTCAACCGGGGGACTTGTAGATTGCACAAGAAAGATATCTCTACCCCTTACATTTTCATTAATCTCCACATAAGTTTCTCCATCACTAAAGGAACTTATTTGCATATCTCCCAAAGTTATCCCCAAGTATTCAGCAATCTTTCCAGCAAGTTGTACGCTAGCCCGTCCTGTGAAAATCTTCAATTTTTCATTTAGCTCCATATTACTCCTCTCAGAAAAACATTATAAATAGAAAAAGAGTGAATGTCAATAACTATTTTCTATTTATTAATCTTTACCTTTTCTTACCTCTAAAAGTATTTCTTTTAAAAGTAAAAGATGTAAACGACGATAGGTAATGGTACTGGTAAGTTTTGCCCATTTTTTGGGATTATCTTCGGGAATATATTCTTCTAAAAGATCTACAATATTTTTCTTTTCCATTAATTAGCCTCCCTTTTTAGTTGTTTACCAGATAAATACTACCCCTACTGAAATGGCACAGGGAATAGATTCAGGATCAACATCGGGGTGAGCAATAGGATAAATATCCCATCCAGCCTGGCAAACAAGATTATATACATCAATTCCCATTGCTTCCATGGAAGGCCGCGCCTTTAGAGGAAATTTGCATCTCCCGCTGTCTAAAAAATGACAGATTTGCCCTCCGCAAAGAGCTGATTTGCAGCCTCCTGCAGCAAATCCCAGAGCAAAATAATATCCATCGTTGAAGGCAAGAGCTTCTATATGAGAAACAATGTTATGAGTCTTACCCTGGTGCTTCGTATGGGCCTTGTGCCATTTTTCACCATCTATAAAGTCCTCTTTTGGCAAAACATCGTTTTTCATCAAAACAGCATAACTATATTTGCTTATAACTTTCCTCATCTCCTCAGGAGAAGGTGTATAAGGAGGACAATTCGCGTTTTCTCCATAAAGCTGACAGCGGGGAACAAGACATTTCATTCTAACTCTCTCATCTATCCTTACCCAGTTTGCCGAAATAATTTTAGCATCACTAGCTCCTATCTCTACCGCCTCTTTTTTATATCGTTCTAAATCCTTTTTCACCATTCCCTCGGAAACATCAGTCATTATTTTTCTGGCCGGGAGCTTTTTCATATATTTTCTCCATTTTTGTAATTTTTGACAGCCCAACAAATGGAGTGGACAAATTCACCTACTTTTTCCACCATATTTTTTTTATTTATATTTTCCGCTATCACGCGGATAATAGCCGACCCAACAACCAGGGCATCGGAAAATTGACAGAGCCTTTTTGCCTCCTTGGGAGAAGAAATTCCAAATCCTACCGCCACAGGAGTAGATGAAAAAGACCTGACTTTAGCTAAAAGATGCCTCAACATCTCTTCTTTCCCTTTTCCTTCTCCTGTCACTCCTGTATAAGAGACGCAATAGATAAAACCTTGACTGCTACGAGATACAAGTTTAATTCTTTGATCCGAACTTACAGGAGTCAACAGAAATATGGTTGCTAAATTTTTTTCCTTCGCGTATCTCTCCAATAAAACAGCCTCCTCGGGAGGTAGATCAACCACAATAACCCCATCTACTCCAGCTATGGAGGCTTGAGAAACAAATTCTTTTTCTCCAAATTTAAAAATCGAATTGTAGTATCCCATAAAAATTAGCGGTATTTGAGTTTTACGTCTTAATTTTTCCACAAACTTTATAGCTTTAGCAAGATTAATGCCATTCTTTAAAGCCTCATAAGAGGCTGTCTGGATTACAGAACCATCAGCCAAGGGATCAGAAAAAGGAATACCTAATTCAATAATATCTGCACCCCTTGCCTGCATTTCCAGAACCAGAAGTTCGGTATATTTAAGATCAGGATAACCCAAAGTAATGAAAGGAATAAAAGCCTTTTCATTTCTTTCTCTTAACCTATCAAATGTTTTGACTATCCGATTCATTATCCCTCCATTTTTTTTATATTGATTGTACTCATCTTTTTCGCATTAATTTTGGCCACTTGTTCTACATCCTTGTCTCCTCTACCAGAAAGGTTTACTATCAATGATTCTTCTCTGTTCATACAAGGA
Source organism: uncultured Clostridia bacterium (assembly GCA_964524965.1). Taxonomy (GTDB): domain Bacteria; phylum Aerophobota; class Aerophobia; order Aerophobales; family B3-G15; genus Kmv34. The sequence continues at coordinate 6,504 of CAZGDY010000006.1, read as the reverse complement.
GCAACTCTTGTAGCGTGGGCAACAGCATGAGCACTCTCCAGAGCAGGAATAATACCCTCAACCTGGGACAAAAGTTTAAAAGCCTTAAGCGCTTCTCTATCAGTTACTGTAGCATAAGTAACCCTTCCTGTTATTTTCAAATTAGAGTGCTCGGGGCCTACTCCAGGGTAATCCAGCCCTGCTGCTATAGAATGAGTAGAAAGACTTTGACCATCTTCATCCTGAAGAAGAAAACTTTTGCTGCCGTGGAGAATACCAACATTCCCCCTGGCAAGAGTGGCTCCATGTTTGGAGGAAAAGAGTCCCAGCCCTCCAGCCTCTACTCCTATCAATTTAACTTCATCTTTTAAAAAAGGGTAAAACATACCCATAGAATTACTTCCTCCTCCAACGCAAGCAATCATGCAATCCGGCATTTTACCTTCCTGACTCATTATCTGCCTTTTAATTTCCCGGCCAATTACTGACTGAAAATCTCTAACCATCACCGGATAGGGATGAGGTCCTACCACTGAACCTAAAACATAATAAGTTGTTCTAACATTAGTAACCCAGTCCCTCATTGCTTCATTTATAGCATCTTTAAGAGTTTTACTTCCGGAGCTGACTGGAATCACCTCAGCTCCTAACAACTTCATTCTGAACAGGTTAAGTTTTTGTCTTTGGATATCTTCTTCCCCCATATAAATTTGACAAGGAAACCCCAAAAGAGCGGCAGCTGTCGCTGTAGCTACACCGTGTTGGCCTGCTCCAGTTTCAGCAATAATCCGTTTTTTCCCCATCTTTTTTGCCAAAAGTACCTGCCCTAAAGTATTGTTAATCTTATGAGAGCCAGTATGGGCAAGATCTTCTCTCTTTAAATAAATCTTTGCTCCCTTGAGCTGTTTGCTCAGACGAAGAGCAGGATAAAGAGGGGTAGGTCTTCCTGCGTAGTGAGAAAGATACCACTTAAGTTTTCTTTGAAACCCCTTAGTATCTTTCCTTACCTCTCTGTAGGCCTCCTCTATTTCCTGAAGAGCAGGCATTAGTGTCTCAGGAGCAAACCTACCTCCAAATTTCCCAAACCAACCCTTAGAAGTGGGTAATCTGTAAAGTTTCATCTTTTCCCCTCACATTTTGAATAAATTGTTTCAATTTTTTCTCTGATTTTTCCCCAGGCTTCTCTTCCACGCCACTGGCAACATCTACAGCATAAGGTTTAACTTTAGTTATGGCTTCTCCTACATTGTCAGGGGTAAGTCCCCCCGAAAGAATAAGAGAAAAACCAATATTTCTTATTTTCCTGGCAATTTCCCAATTGCAGGTTTTGCCCGTTCCACCTCTTTTTCCCTTTAAAAAAGTATCCACCAAGTAAGCACTAACCTGATAATGGGAAATGTCTTTCGGAATTTTATCTTTCAGAGAAAAAGATTTTATTATTTTCTGGTTGAACTGAGCGCAATAATGAGGAGACTCATCTCCATGAAACTGAAGACAGGTTAACGAACAAAGCTTAGCAACAGTTTTCACCTTCCAAGAAGTTTCATTAACAAATACTCCCACTCTCTCAATAAATGGAGGTAAAACCTGAATTATCTTTTTTGCCTTTTGAGGGGTTATCCCCCGTGGACTAGGGGCAAAGATAAAACCAAGAGCATCTACTCCCAAATCTACCGACAAAAGGGCATCTTCCCTATTGGTTATTCCACATACCTTAATCCTTACCATAGCAAAGCTTTTTGAGCATATAAGCAGAATTTTCACTCCGCAAAATACTCTCTCCTATTAAAAAAGCACTAACTCCTATTTTTCTTAACATTTTTATATCTCTCGCATTTTTTATTCCACTTTCGCTAATCACCAATTTTCCTTGAGGAAGAAGGCTTAAAACTCGCTCAGTTATTGTCAAATCTACCTTAAAATTTCTTAAATTCCTGTTATTAATACCTACTATTATTGAGGGAGGGAGGTGGTTAAGTTTCTGAATTTCCTGAGGAGAATGAATTTCCACTATACAAGATAAATTTAAACTATGGGCAACCTGATAAAGATGTAATAATTTTTCTTTTTTCAGAATTCTGACAATTAATAAAATTGCATCTGCTCCCCCCATTCTTGCTTCAAAAATCTGATACTCATCTAAAATAAATTCCTTAGCTAAAAGGGGTAAGGAAGTACTCTTTTTGACATTGATCAGATCCTCCAAACTTCCTCCAAAAAAATCCTTGTCAATTAAAACAGATATAGCTGAGGCACCACTTTCCTCATATAATTTAGCCAACTGAACCGGATCTAAATCTCTTCTTAAAATCCCTGCCGAGGGAGAACGTCGCTTAATTTCGGCAATTATATTTATTTTCTCTTTGTTAGAAATGCTACTCCTGAAATCTCTCGGTAATTCAATCTCACTTAATTGTGACTGAAGCGTTTTTAGAGGAAGCTGTAATTTTTTTCTGGCTACTTCCTTTTTTTTGGCAAAAAGTATTTTCTCAAGTATCTCTGGAAACATTCCTTTTCCTTTTTTAAGTCTTTATAAAAAAACTATTAGTAAACTCTACTAATTGATTGAGCTTCTTCAATGCCTCCCCCGAATCAATAGACTGGCTAGCAAGTTCAATCCCCTGTTTAATATTAGAAACAACTCCTGCTCCCAATAAACAAAAAGCTGCGTTGAGTAAAACAATATCTTTTTTAGCTCCTTTTTCTTTGCCACTTAAAATAGTTCGAATTATCTGAGCATTCCTCTTTTTCCCCCCTCCTTTAAGCTCTTTTAAAGAACTTCTTTCTATACCTAAGTTTTCCGGCTTAATCCAGTAACTTGTAACTTCTCCATTTTTTAATTCCGCTACTTTAGTCCTGCCGGTCACAGTAATCTCATCAAGTCCGTCCTCTCCCCACACAACAAAACCTCTTTTAACTCCCAAACGGCTCATTACCTGAGCTAAAATCAAGGTAAGAAAAGGATTATAAACTCCCATAAGGCGAATATTTGCCCTTAAAGGATTGGTTAATGGGCCCAACACATTAAATACTGTTCTTATTCCCATTTCCCGTCGGGGAATTAGAGCATATTTCATCGCTGGATGAAAAACAGGGGCAAATAAAAAACTTATACCTATCTTTTCTAAGGCTTCCTGAGCTAAATAAGACGGCAATTTAATCTTCATTCCAATCTCTTCCAAGACATCAGCGCTACCACATCGGCTGGATAAGGCTCGGTTGCCATGCTTAGCAACCTTCACACCCGCGCCGGCCACAATAAAAGCGCTAACTGTTGATATATTAAAAGTTCCCACACCGTCCCCTCCACTACCACAGGTATCCACCAAAGTATCACCATCCCAGGGGAAACTAATTACTTTTCTCATCATTTGGTGAGCCAATCCTGCTATCTCTTCCACACTTTCTTTTTTCATCCTAAGTGCGGTTAAAAAAGCAGCAATTTGAGCAGAGGTTGCTTTTCCCTCCATTATTTCCAACATAACCCCTTGGGATTGAGTCTCACTCAAATCTTTTCCTTTTATTAATATAGCCAATACTTCTTTAATCATTATACCTTTTCTCTATTCTTGATAATCGAGGGATAAAAATCCATTTTCAATGGGGAATGTGCCAGATTTTTTGGCGAATACATTCTTTCAAACGCAAAAAATTCTTTAGCAGCTCCATGCCCACATTAGTAAGAATAGATTCTGGATGAAACTGGACACCGAATACAGGATATTCCTTATGTCTTATTCCCATAATTTTTCCTTCCCGGGTCCAGGCAGTCATCACTAAACAAGGTGGGAGAGTGCCATCCTTAATTATGAGAGAATGATAACGAGTAGCTATAAAGGGGTTTTCTAAGCCATGATATATATCTTTGCCGCTATGATAAATAAGAGAAGTCTTTCCATGCATCAAATTTTTAGCCTCTACAATTTTTGCTCCAAAGACCTCTCCAATACATTGATGACCAAGACAAACACCCAGAATAGGAGTAGATCTCACAAACTGCTCGACTACTTTGTTACAGATACCCGCATCAGAAGGTTTACCTGGTCCAGGAGATATCACAATTGCTTCAGGCCTTTTTTCCCGTATCTTGGCCAATGAAATTTTATCATTTCGGTACACTTCTATTACTTCTCCAAGTTCACCCAAATACTGAACTAAATTATAAACAAATGAATCATAGTTATCAATTACTATAACCATTCCCTTCCCTCCTCAGCTAAATCTATAGCTTTTACCAAAGCCTTAGCTTTATTTAAGGTTTCCTTAAACTCATTTTCCGGGTCAGAATCTGCAACAATTCCTGCTCCCGCCTGAATATAAGCTATATTCTGATGGACAATCATGGTACGAATGATTATACAGGTATCCATGTTTCCTGAAAAACTAAAATAGCCAAGTGCTCCCGCATAAGGTCCTCGGTGCGATGGTTCTAAATCCTCAATTATCTGCATAGCCCTTACTTTAGGAGCACCAGAAACAGTACCTGCGGGAAAACAAGCACGGAGAAGATCAAATCGATCTACTCCTTTTTTTAAATTACCTCGGACCTCAGAAGCCAAATGCATCACATGAGAATATCTTTCAACAGAAAAAAGTTCCTCAACCTTTACTGTTCCATAATCACAAACTCTTCCCAGGTCATTTCGACCTAAATCCACAAGCATTATATGCTCCGCCCGCTCTTTCTCATCTTTAGCCAAATCACCAGCCAGTTTTTGATCCTCTTCCTGATTCCTACCTCTAGGCCTTGTCCCAGCAATTGGCCTGAGAATTACATCTTTTCCTTCCTTGCGAACTAAAATTTCTGGTGAGGAACCCACTAAAGAAAAATCACCACACCTTAAGTAATACATATAAGGGGAAGGATTTAGAGATCTCAATACTCTATAAATATCAAAGGAAGAAACAGAAATTTCCCTTTTCAATCTTTGGGATAAAACTACCTGGAAAATATCCCCCTTTTTTATGTATTCTTTAGCTTTAATAACGCTTCCCATAAATTCTTCAGGGGTAAAATTAGATTTAACTTCTCTGTTACTGACTTTTCTGAGAATTTTGTCCCGGGGGTTGTCCAAGTTATGAGAGAGGCGAGAAATTATTTTTTCAATTCTTTCTTTTGCTTTTCTATAAGCTTCTTTGGGAGATTTCCCATTTAAAAAGGCATAACTGACTATCTTCATCTTATGATCTAAATGGTCAAAAATAATCACATCACCAGTAAAAATAAAAAAACAATCAGGGAAATTTAAATCTTTTTTTCTTAAATGGGGTATTTTTTCCCAAAATTTGATTACATCGTACCCAACATAACCAACTGCACCCCCAAAAAAGATGGGAAGATGAGGAAGATTGACTACTTTAAATCTTTTCATAATTTTTTTCAAAACACTTAAGGGATCCCCCTCGATTTGGTAGGTTTCATTTTTCCCTTCTGATTTTAGAAGGTAAGCTACTTTCCCCTTGGTTTGAAAAATCATAAAAGGATCCACACTCAAAAAAGAATATCGACCCCATCGCTCACCTTTTTCTACACTTTCCAAAAGACATACGTGTTTACCATTATCCATTTTAATAAAAGCAGAAACCGGGGTTTCCACATCGGCAAGAATTTCTCTATATACCGGGACCAAATTACCTTGCTTGCAAAGCTTTTCAAATTCCTGAGTCGTAGGATAATACATTTTTCTCCTCTATTCCAAAAAAAATAGGCCCGAGATGGACCTTGCTTTTTCGGCTTCATCTCTTCTAATCTTTCTTTTCTTAAATCCTTATCTCTTCTAGTCTCAACTAAAAAACCCCAACCTAACCAAAAATTTTTATTTTATCTTTTTTCTTCACCCTCCTTACTATTATATTTGATAGTTTTGTTGTTATAGCAAATGAAAAACTTTTGTCAACTAGAAAAACAGAAAAAGGAGTATTGTGGGAACTATTATCTTATTTATAATGTCTAATGTGATATGAAGGAATAATAAAAAAAATAAGAAAATAGAGCCAAAAGGAGGAACAAGAATGAAAAAAAAACTAGTGCTACTATTCGTAGTTATTGGTTTGGCTGGTTTACTTGCTGCCGGGTGCATTAACCCAAGAGCAATAATTGTGTTTAAGACTCCTCCTGCACCCTACTACGAGCTACCTCCTCCTCGTCCAGGACCCATCTACGTGTGGATTGAGGGACATTGGAATTGGAAATCGAAACATCACACTTATGTATGGATTTCGGGGCACTGGACTAAAAGACCACCGGATAAACACTGGATCCCAGGACATTGGAAAAAATATCGAGGTGGATGGATTCGAGTACCCGGTTATTGGAAGTAACCCCGGTTGCAATTAAGTTGTACTCTTTGCTATTTTTATGACTTTTCCCATAGAACAGGTAATTTTTCCTAAAAAAAACTATTAATACCCGTCAGAGAAGAAAAACATTCCCTGAACGAAACTAGCCAGTGAGCTGTAAAAAGACCTTTGAAAATATCATTACAGTAAACTTAGCTGCCCGCTGAGTGTGTTTTCCATAAGGCA
>CAZGDY010000005.1:32478-34516 GCA_964524965.1 uncultured Clostridia bacterium | reverse complement strand
TTTACTTTTACTTCTCCCAGGAAGTAATCTTGCTGAGCTTGACAGATTTGGCTCAACAAAAAAATAAATAATAATCCTGTCCCCAGTAAAACTTTCACCATTGAGCCCTTCCCTAATTGCTATTTTCTCTTCCCCAAATATTTTTGTTAAAATATCAATTTTTCTTGTTTGTTTTAAGGTCTTTTCCCTTAGCTGTTTCTTTGGTAAGACCTACTTTTTCTTTTATTTTTTGTTCCATTTCATCACGTAGAGGTTTATTCTCTAGTTTTTTTAAAAACTCGCGAGCTTTTTCTTTTCCCTGTCCGAGTTGCGTATCTCCATAGGAATACCAAGTCCCAGATTTTGTAATTATTTCAGTATCTGTTCCTAAGTCCAAAATGCATCCTTCTTGAGAAATTCCTTCTCCGAAAATAATGTCAAACTCAGCTTTTCGAAAAGGTGGAGCTAACTTATTTTTGACTACAGTAACCTTAACACAATTTCCTATTTGTTTGTTTTCTTTAATAATGGATGATTTTCTTCTAATGTCTATTCTAACTGAAGCATAAAATTTAAGAGCTCTTCCGCCGGGAGTAGTTTCTGGGTTACCAAACAATACGCCTATTTTCATTCTCAACTGATTAACAAATATAGCACAGGTTTTAGAGTGATTGATTACAGCAGCAAGTTTACGTAGGGCTTGAGACATTAATCTGGCTTGAAGTCCCATATGGGCATCTCCCATTTCTCCTTCAATTTCTGCACGAGGAACCAAAGCAGCTACTGAATCAATAATAACTACGTCTATGGCGTTGCTACGAACCAGGACTTCAGTTATTTCTAAAGCATCCTCACCTGAATCAGGTTGAGAGATAAATATGTTTTCAGTATTTACCCCCAGTTTTTTAGCATATATTGGATCAAGGGCGTGTTCAGCATCGATAAATGCTACTATTCCTCCCTTTTTTTGAGCCTCAGCAGCCACATGGAGAGCTAAAGTAGTTTTACCTGAACTTTCTGGGCCAAATATTTCGATCACTCTTCCCCTAGGAAGACCGCCTATTCCCAGGGCAGCATCAAGAGAAAGACTGCCGGTGGGGATTGCTCTTATGTCCATACGAGCTGCTCTTTCTCCCAAGCGCATTATAGCTCCTTTACCAAACTGGTGTTCTATTTGACGCCTGGCAATCTCTAATGCTTTTAATTTTTCTTTTTCCATTTTATTCCCCTCTTAAGGAAAAACGTTGTAGGGATGAATATATCGCTCCTCTGGGGGTAAGGTGACTTCGCATTACGGTAACTTCTTCCACTTTTGCTTTTCCCCCTAATCTGTTTTTTTCCTCAGTTATTAACTTTTTTATAATTTCTTTATCTTTTAATTGTTTAACTCTTCCCAGGGTAATGTGAGGTATCCATTTTTTTTCTTCTCGAGGAAAACCTTGCTCGGAAAGTTTTTTTTCTAAGTCTTTAGCCATTTGGGCAAGTTCAACGAACCCTTCTTTTATTCCCATCCAAATTACTCGAGGATTGCCTTTATCAGGAAAAGCTCCTGCTCCCTTAATTTTAATGGAGAAAGGATTACGCTCAATGGTTATTTTTTCGACAGATTCAAAGACTTCATTTAGTTTTTCTTCTTTTATTTCTCCCAGAAATCTAAGGGTGACGTGCATCGAATCATGGTTTACCCATTTTATTTTATTTACGGTATTCATCATTTTATTTTGAAACCGGCTCATTTCTTTTTTTATTGCTTCCGGGATCTCTATTGCTATAAATACTCTCATTTTCTCTGTATCTTTTATCCTACATTATCCATTCTTAGAGTCAAGCTTTAGCAAATGCATTCATTCAGAGGATGAGTTTAAAGTAATAATTTATCCTCGGTTAGCTTTTCCTTTTTAATTTGAAAGAACATATCTAACAGATCATTAACAGTTAGTTTCTCCCGCTTTTTTCCTGAAATATCTAAAATAATTTCCCCTTCATGCATCATTATTGTACGAGTACCAAATTGAAGTGCTTGTTCCATATTGTGGGTAACCATCAAAGTGGTTAATTG
>CAZGDY010000005.1:20452-32378 GCA_964524965.1 uncultured Clostridia bacterium | reverse complement strand
GTTCCTTCTAAAGGATTTTGAAATATTCTTCCGACAAATTTTGCCCGCTCATAATCAGGTAAATTGGTCACATCGTATTCATTTATTTTGATATTCCCAACATCAGGTAAAAATCTTCCGCTTATTAAGTTAAGCAGAGTAGTTTTACCTGCACCGTTGCTTCCTACTATAGTAATGAAATCCTGAGCTGGTACATGCAAATCAATATTCTTTATAGCTATATTTTCGTTAACTGTCCCCCGAAAAAAAATCTTAGTAAGGTTTTCTATTTTAACCATTTATCCAATCTTTTTTTGAAGTATTTTCAATTTAAATTTACTGCGCAATACTGGAAAAGACAAAATAATTATCACCAACAATCCTGTAATTAATTTCAGATCGGTAGGTTTAAATCCAAAGTTATACCCCCACTTTAAAGCAGCAGCTAAAACAGCTCTGTAGACAATCGCTCCTGTTATTACTGCGAAACTCATCATTCCTAATTTTTTAGCAGGAATCAAAGCCTGCCCAGTAATTACGGAAGCTAAACCAGCTACAATCATTCCGATGCCCATCCCTATGTCAGAGAAGCCCTGATATTGGGCATATAAAGCACCAGAAAGCGCTACTAAAGCATTGGATAAACTTAAACCAATAAGCTTGGTGATGTCGGTATTTACGCCTTGAGAGCGAATCATTAGTTCGTTATCGCCAGTGGCTCTTATTGCTAAGCCTATTTCTGTGTGGAAGAATAAATCTATAAGCACTTTTGAAATAATTACTACGGCAACAAAAAATAACAATATAATGCAATACGTAGGAAGAGGTAGGGATATTTTTTTTAAATAAGTAATTAAGGTTTTATGCCCTAAATATGGGGAAAGGGAAATATTAGGTTTTCCCATAATTCTAAGATTAATTGAATATAAACAAATCATTGATAAAATTCCCGATAAAAGGGGAGCTATTTTTAATTTGGTGTGAAGCACTCCTGTAAAAAGGCCAGCTATACCACCAATTAACAAAGCTGCTAAAGTGGCAGTAATAGGATCGGTGTTTCTTGCAATTAAACTAGCTGCTACTGCAGCTCCCAAGGGGTAACTTCCGTCAACGGTAAGATCTGGAAAATGAAGAATTCGGAAACTAATGAATACCCCGAGGGCCAATATAGCAAATAACATTCCTTCATTTAAAGCACTAAAAGCAAAACCAATCAATTATTAATTCCTTTTCTCGTCTAAAGGTAGTTTTATCTTAATTTTTCTATTTTATTAACTTAAATTCCGTGGGCTTAGGATTAAACCCACGAAATTTAAGGAAAACACTTTATTGTCCAAAAGATACCATTTCTAATTTTGCTCCTTCTTCTTGGAGGTATTCAGCAAATTCTGACAAAGAAGTGAGTAAATTTGCCAAAGGTAAATCAATTTCCAGGGCAGTTTGTGGATTCAAGGCTAACTCTAAATTCTTAGCAAATTGAACCGGTATATCTGTTGGTTTTTCTCCTTGGAGAACTCGAGCTACTATTTCTGCAGCCTGGCGGCCGTGCTGGTAATAATTAAATCCTAATGCCACCAAAGCCCCTTTTTGCAAGGTAGTCGGATCAGCAAGAATCAAAGGTATGTTATTCTCATTAGTAACTTGGATTACTGCATCAAGAGCTGAAACAATAGTGTTATCAGTAGAAACGTAAATGACATCCACTCGATCAATTATAGAACGAATTGCCAGAGCAACATCGGCGCTGGTAGAGACAGTCGCCTCAATAAGATTCCAACCAAATTTTTCACAAGCTTGAAGCGCTAAGTTATTAGTGGTTATTGAATTAATTTCGCCGGAATTGTATAAAGTACCAATATTCTTAGCTTCAGGAAGGATAAATTTAATAAGCTCGAACTGTCGCTGCACGGGAGTTAAATCTGAAATTCCAGTTACATTATTTCCTGACATTTCCAAGGATCTTACCAAACCTGCTGCTAAAGGATCGGTAACAGCGGAGAAAACAATAGGGATATCTCTAATTGCATTCACTGCCGATTGCGAAGTGGGCGTGGCAATAGAGAATACCAAATTAACTTTTTCTCCAATAAATTTTTGGGCAATAATATTTGCAGTTGCCATATCCCCTTGTGCGTTTTGGAGATCATACACAATATCTTTACCCTGAACGTAGCCGTACTCTTCTTCTAACGCATCAATAAGGCCATCTCGGACTGCATTCAAAGCTGGATGGTCTACTATCTGCGTTATCCCAATTTTAATGGGTACATCTGCAGCTAATCCTGCTCCTCCAATTAAGAAAAGACAACTAACAACCAGTAGTAACATTATCCCTTTAAACCCTTTTTTACCCATTTCTTTTTCTCCTTTTGTTTCAAAGTTTAAATATTAAATTAATATTTAGCAAAAAAAAAGAATAAAGTCAAACTAAGCTTAGTTGGCGTTGTAAAGAATTATTTTATACCTTCAATTATCAGAGTAAATTCCCCCCGAGGCTTTTTTTTAGTAAATATTTTTTCCACTTCACTTACTTTATCCCGGATTATCTCTTCAAATTTTTTAGTGAGCTCTCGGGCAATAGCTATTTGTCGGTCTCCAAGGACCTGTTTTATTTCGGGAAGAGTTTTGTTAATGCGATGAGGAGATTCGTAAATAATTATGGGTCTTTTTTCTTTGACTAACTCCTTCAATTTTTTGATCCGTTCTTTCTTGGTTCTACCCAGAAATCCCTCAAAGACAAATCTTTCTGTTGGAAAACCTGAATAAATTAGTGCAAGCAGCAGGGCGCAGGGACCGGGAATAGCAATTATCGGTATTTTATTTTCTATGGCCATTTTAATTAAGGGATAACCGGGATCAGATATTCCGGGCATTCCTGCTTTGCTTACTAGAGCAAGACTAGTCCCCTCTTTAATTTTTTTTATAAGATAAGGTCCTTTTTTTTCTTGGTTGTGTTCATAAAAACTGGTTAGAGAGGTATGAATATTGTAGTGTGATAACAATTTACGAGTATGGCGGGTATCTTCGGCAGCTATTAAGTCTACTTTACTTAAAGTATCTAAGACTCGGAAACTTACATCTTTTAAGTTTCCTATGGGGGTTCCCACAATATAAAGTTCACCAGAATTTTTTTGAGAAAAACGAGTGTTATTAGTTTTCATAGTTTTAGGAGCTAAAGGGGTCTTTTTTGGGGAATACCGACTCGACGCGGATAGGCAAAAGGAGTAGTTTTAATCTTTTGGATTAGAATCAGGCTTCTAGGCTGCTCAAGAAAAGGTAGTTTTATGTACTTTATATTTCTTATTTTGCCACCCAGTAGAAAAAGAGCATTTTCTGCTTTCTTTATTCCCTGGATAGACGCTCCTTTTTGAGCAATTAAGTATCCCCCCACCTTGACATAAGGTAAAGCGTATTCCAAGAGAACATTTAAACGAGCTACTGCTCTTCCTAGCGCTAAGTCAAAGCTTTCTCTTTTTTCTTCTTTAGCTACCTCCTCAGCTCTTGCCTTAATTATAGTTACATTTTGTAGGTTTAGTTTTTTAGTTAAATGAAGTAAAAAAGCAATTTTTTTTTCTCTTGCCTCAATTAAAGTACACTTTATCTTGGGCAAAAATATTTTAAGAGGAATAGAAGGAAAACCTGCTCCAGTTCCAATATCTATTAGTTTATCAGGGATTTTCTCCATAACCAGATAACAGGAAAGAGAATCTAAAAAATGCTTTATTACTATTTCATCGTTCTCTCGCAGGGCGGTTAAATTAATCTTTTTATTCCAATTTTTTAACTCCTCCAGATATATGAGGAATTTTTCTATTTTATCTGGAGAAAGAGAAATATTTAGTTTTTTTGCTCCTAATTGTAATAATTTTGATGGAGCAGTTTGTCTGAGCATTATTACTTAAAAAAAACTAACAATTTTTTTTGCTACATAAAGGATTTTTTCCTCTTCAAGTTCCGGATATACTGGAAGCGAAAGTACTTGTTTGCATATTTTCTCAGCAACAGGAAGATTAAGTTTATCGTAGTTTAAGTTTTTATACATTTTTTGGAGGTGCACAGGAATCGGATAATATATTTTTGTGCTTATTCCGTGTTTTTCTAAATACTTTTTTAATTTATCTCTAAGAGGTGTTTTTATTGTATAAGCATGAAAGCTGTGTTTTGTGTAAGGTTTGCAGACAGGAATTTTAATAGAGGGAATTTTAGATAACACTTTATTGTAAAGAGAAGCTCTTTTCTCACGCAGTTTTATCCATTGGTCAACGTAGCGAAGCTTAATTCTAAGAATAGCAGCTTGCACTTCGTCTAACCGGGAATTATATCCCAAGAGATCATAAGAATAATTATTGGAATTTCCTCCGTGCACTCTTAAACTTCGTATTTTATCGGTAATCTCTTTTTTATTAGTTATTACCATTCCTCCATCTCCAAATCCTCCCAGATTTTTGGTAGGGTAAAAACTTAAACAACCAATATCCCCCATTGCTCCAGCTTTTTTCCACTGAGGTGGGGAATCAAATGAAGCTGTGTTACACTCACTACCAAAAGATTGAGCAGCATCTTCAATTAAAAAAAGATTGTACTTTTTAGCTATGCTCAATAGTTTTCTCATATCCATAGTATGACCAAAAATATGAACGATGAGAATTGCCTTAGTTTTTTCAGTTATCGCTTCCTCAATCTTGTCCAGGTCCATATTAAAGTTATCCTCTTCGATATCTATAAGAACAGCTTTTGCTCCTATTTGAGTTATTGCCTGAGCTGTAGCTATAAAAGTAAAAGGAGTGGTTATTACCTCATCGTCTTTTCCAATTTCTAAAGAGAGCAAAGACAAACGCAAGGCATCGGTACCTGATGCTACTCCGATGGCATAAGATGTGCCACAATAGGTGGCTACTGATTTTTCCAGGGCATCTACGTTGGGCCCCAGAATATAATGACCATTTTTTAAAACCTGTTTTACGCTATTCTCTATTTCTTTTTGAATTAGTTTATATTGTTTTTTCAGATCGAATATTGGTATTTCCATATCTTTGTCCTCCCATCTCAAGTATTTCAAAAATATATAGCATTTTATTTATGGAAAGTCAAAAATTTGTCATAGTTTAGTTTTTTCGAAAGGCTTTTTTTAAGAAAAACTTTTCCTTTGTCTTTATTTTTTTTCTATCGCAATTAAACTGCGTATGTATCCTCTTGCCCATAAGAAAGCTACCGTTGCTCCAAGACTGTTCCCTACCACTATGCCAATCCAGACCCCAGGAAGGTTCATTTTCAGGCTGTAAGCAAATAACAGAGAAAATATAGGTGTCAGTACTATGGAGCGGATAACTGTTACAGTGAGCGCCTTCATTCCTTTTCCTGTCCCCTGGAACATTGAAGAAGAAAACATTCCAAAAACTACTGCTGGACAGAAAATGCACATTATTCGTAAACAAACGACAAGATCGTCGGCGATGCGAGCGGCATTTTCTGTACGAGTGAACACGGATGCAATTTGCGGCGAAAAAAGGAAAATTATAATTACGATAATAATCTCAATAATAATGCCCATCTTTAAGGCGTAATTAAAGGCCATTTTAAGTTTCTTAAAAGCACGAGTGCCAAAAGTAGCGCCACTTACCGACACAACAGCAGTGGCAATTCCAAGGAGAGGCAGTATGGCAATCATCATTACTCGCCATCCTGCAGAATATACCGCTATCCCGTCAGTACCACTGATATGAACAATGATCAGGTTTATAATTAACATCGTAAATGACATAGATAGTTGTTGTACTGAGGCTGGTAACCCGACTTTAAAAATATCTTTGATGATGTTTATATCAAAGCGAAATCCACGGAAAGAAAAGGAGATATAGGTATCTTTTTTGAGAAAAAGCCACCAGAAAAGAAGTAAGGATGTGATAAATAAGGATAAAATTGTAGCCCAGGCGGCTCCAGCTACTCCAAGTCCAAATGTATAGATAAAGATAGGATCTAAGGCGATGTTTATGCCAGCACCAAGTATCATAGCCAGCATAGCTCGCTTCGCATCTCCCTCACTACGTAGGATACCGTTGGCAATGTGTGAAAAAAATATTATTAAAGTACCGGCAAACATTATTCGGGCATAGGATACCGTCATGTTCATGGTTTGAGCAGCACCCAATGAAATAAATATTTTCTCGGTAAAGATGAAAAGGGGAACGGTGAAAGCTACTGCTAACAATAACATTATGATGATAATGTGGGCTGCAATATTGTCAGCCCCTGCTTTGTCCTTCGCTCCTATCCTGCGGGATATAGCTGATCCACCACCTACATCCAGACCTCGGGCAATAGCTATGAGCATAAAAAAAAAGGGGAAGAAAAAACCCACCGCAGATAGGGCATCAGCTCCTAACCCTGAGACCCAGATGGCATCTACCAGATTATATAGTGTTTGTGCCGACATTGCTACAATCATCGGTAGAGCAAGTTTGAAGATGGCTTTTTTAGGGTTACCTAAAAGGGTTTTGACTCCTTTGGTCTGAGCATTAGATAAAGATGCGTTTAGTGCAGATTGTTCAGAAGATTGTTTGTCCACTTGGGTTTTCCTTATCGTTTATGGGATTAGCGAAGAATAAATTATTATTACTTTGTTCTATATTATATTAATAGGGTTGTCTTCGCAACTGATTTTTTCCAAAAAAACTAGGGGCAGGATAAATTAGCCAAGCGAACGTGTAAAATAGTATGGCTAATGCTCCCACTACAGTGAATCCCCAGGACACAGCAAGAGTTGTGGCAAGAATACTACTTATTACAGAGGCACATCCATTTATTCCCCAGGCCCAAGGCACCAGATTTGGTTTTTCCTGGTTGATTTTTGTAAGTCCCAGAGGAAAAGGTATTCCCATAAAAAAAGCAAGAGGCGCTATAAGTCCCAATGAGATAAGTATTTTTGTCCAATCAGGTAAGCTCATCGTCTGTAAAAAAAACTTTCTCAAACCCACAAAATAAATGAAACTAAGAGATGCTATTGCGGCAAAGGCGATAACTTTCCTGTATTTTTTGCCTTGAATAAAATAAGGAGAGAAATTACTTCCCAACCCTGAAAATATCAAAAATCCTGCTATTACTACTGCTATTGTGTAGATTGGATAATGCAGGAATAAGATAAATCTTTGAATAAAAGATATCTCCAGAAACATATAGCCACATCCTATAAAAAGAAAGTATAAGAACACTTTTATCTTATTGTTGGAAGCAGAGGCAGCTTTTTCCGAAAGTGTTTTTCTGGGAAGAAAAAAAAGAGGGAATATAATGAGTACCCCACTTGCCACAATAGCCTGAAAGAGTGTAGCAATAAGAATAATATATCCCCATTCCAGGAAAGGAACCCACTCTTTTCCCAAAGTTTTTAGTAAATAAGGCAAGGATTTCCATTTGAAAAAATGGAAAAAGTAAGGAGAATCATCAGTTGTAGGAACTACATTAAAGACATATCTATCATAGAATATTTGGCGATTGATAGAGAAAATATCGTTTGCTGCCTTATAAAAATAAGGCTGGGGAAGGATATTAAATTTATTAACCTCATCTGATTTAATCCCTGGATACCAACAAACATCAAAGGATCTTTTTCCAACAAACTTTAAAGCTTGTTGTATTTGGTGAGAAGAAAAAGGTGATTTTCCTACCAAAAGGGTAGAAACTGCCCAGCTTCTTATCATTATAATGTTTTCTGAAATATTTTTTACACCCAGTTTTTCTAATGCCTCTACTGAGGTAGATAAAGTTCTTATTCCATCTCTGGGGGGAGTTTTAATCCACCGGGTGATAGATAAGAGACCCTGAGGGGTAAGGCGTTCCAGAAGTTTCGCCAGAGCTTCCACAGTGTAAAGGTAGCTCTCAGAAAGAGCGTATACTCCGGCAGAAGATGCCGCGAAGGAATCAAGAAGCGATATCTGGATAAGATCATATTTTTGCCTGGTACGTTCCAAGTATCCTCTACCTTCTGCCAGAATGGGTTTTACCTGAGGCAAGGAATATATATTCCCGGCAAAGTCCGCATAATCCTCACCAATAACTTTAATGACTTGGGGGTTCATTTCTAGGGCGTCGACTTTTTTTGCCCCGTGATATAAGGCGTTCAATACTTCTGATCCTCCACCGGCACCCACGACCAGCACTCTGGGGTTAGTAAAAAGATGGTAAGGGAGCGAGGAGGTAAGATAGTCAAGATAATCAATTTCCTGAAAATTTCCTGAAAAGTGATTTATTGCCGACATAGAATCAGCATCTATAAAAAGGGCACGTTGAGATGGAATTTCTCCTTCAAAGTTAAAACTTAGTCCCGGAGCATATCTTATAGCTGGGCTTTGGATAACATGGATAAAACCGAGAGGAGAGGAATACTCTTTTAATATTCTCACCCCGGGGAAATGCAAGCTTTTATTTAATTCTTTATATTGAGATATGTTTAAGACCAAGGGGTGAAAATAAAATAAAGTCCCGATACCTATAACTAAAGAAAAGACTACCAAAAGATATTTTTTCTTTAGCTTAATACTAAAAATCATGCAGGCCAAAAAACCCAGAGCAGTGAGTAAAAAAAGGATATTGGCCGGGAAAAATATATACATCAATAAAACTGCTACCAAAGCCCCGCTGCCTGATCCTAACATGTTAAAAAAATATATTTTGGGAATTTTTTTACCAAAACAGACAAAACTCATACCTATGCAATTTGCTCCAAGAAAAAAGGGGATAGAGAGAATAAGATAGTAGGCAAAAAGATATAAATACTGGGTTTTATGCCAAACAATGAGAAAGGGATTAAAGGGAATTAATTGAATTCCCCAGATACATATAAACAAACTTGTTGCATAAAAAAAAGAAAAAAGAATAAACGCTTGGTCAGATTTTTTTACTATTTTTTTTCGGAAAAAAGAGAGAAAACTCCCGCTTGCTCCAAAACCTAACAAAGCGACGCTGACCACCATATAAGCAAAATGAGACCAGCTGGTGATAGAAAATATCCTCATCAGTAAAATCTCATAAGCTAAAAGGGAAAGAGAGATTAAAAATATACTTACAAATAAACTCATATCAATGTTTTCCCAGCATGGGAACAAATCTAACAGGAAGGATACTTTTTGATATGATTTTTCCTTCTTTTTTCTCAATGAGCATAAGGGTTTGAACTTGAAAGGGACCTCCCACAGGTATACACATTCTTCCCCCTTCTTTAAGTTGGTGAATCAGAGGTGGAGGAACATATCCAGCGGCACAGGTAACAATGATGGCATCAAAGGGAGCATATTTTTCCCATCCGTAATAACCATCAGCAATTTTTACTTTTACTTTAGTATATTCTAACTTTTTTAGTCTCTCTTTTGCGGCTTCTCCCAACTCTTCAAATATCTCAATAGTATAAATTTCATCGGTTAACTCTGATAGTACTGCTGCCTGGTAGCCAGAGCCGGTTCCTACCTCAAGAGCTTTAGCTCCTTTTTTTAGTTGAAGCAAATCTGTCATTAAGGCCACGATATAGGGCTGGGAAATAGTTTGTCCCAGTCCAATAGGCAGGGGCGTATCATCGTAAGCCCGAGATTTATAGTTATCAGGTACAAACTCATGGCGAGGAACTCTTCTCATAACTCGTAAAACTTTTTCGTCCTTTATTCCCCGGGCCATGATTTGTTTCTCGATCATTTTTTCTCGAGAGTTTTCAAAAATATCTTGCTTTTTCTGAACAAAAATTATGAGAGAAAAAATACCTATACCAACTCCTACCATAACTAATAAAAAGACAATCCATTTAAGTTTAGGTAGCTTTTCTTTCATAGGGTTAATCTTTGTTGTACAGGGGAGCATCCATTTTTGCTCCCTGAAGGAATGCTTCTAGACAAAAGGGCAGGTCCTCGTGATAACCCCCCTCCAGCACGGCAAAGGTGGGTTTTCCTAAAGAGATAATTTTTTCACCTATTTTAAAGTAGGTTTCTGTTTTTAAATTAAGACTAAGAAGTGTTTCTTTCTCATGAGCATCAAAGCCTGCAGAAACGGCAATAAGTGATGGGGCAAATTCTTTTACCTTTTCCCATCCTTTAAGGAAAAATTCCATAAATTTTTTCTCTGCACATCCTGGAGAAAGAGGAAAGTTTAAAGCATTTTTTTTTGATTTTCTACCAGTTCCGGGATAGGCCGGGTATTGGTGAAAAGAAACATATAATACTCTTTTTTCCTCGGAGAATATATCCTCGGTTCCGTTGCCATGATGCCCATCGAAATCGATTATAGCTACTTTATCTAAATCTTTTTTCTCAAATAACCAGGCAACAGCAATTGCTATATTATTAAAATAACAAAATCCTCCTAAATAATCTTTTCCGGCATGGTGCCCGGGAGGTCTGAGCAGGGAAAAACTTTTCTCGCCTTTTAAAGCTTCTTCTGCTGCTTGCAGAGCTCCTCCTGTTGAAAGAAAAGCATATTGATAAATGTTTTTTAAATTGGGAGTATCGGGGTCAAAAAAGTCGTTACTTTTCACTCTTTTGAGATGCTGAGGGGTGTGAATGAGAAGAATATCTTCTTCAGTACAGGATTTAGCTTTTCTAAATTTGTAACCACTTTTAGTCAGATATTCCAATATCCTTCCCACTCTTTGGGGAGATTCTGGGTGCCCGGGAGAGTTATATTCAAGACATTCAGGGGAAAATAGGATCATTTTATATCCTCCAACAAATTTTCCTCAACAAAGCTAAAATAACCATTTTTACCTACGATAATGTGGTCTATTACTTTAATATCTACTATGTTTGCTGCTTTCATAATGGTATGAGTGACTCTTTTATCATCGTTTGATGCCTCTGTATGCCCACTGGGATGATTATGTACCAGAAGAACTCCTGCAGCATGATGTTTTAAAGCAGATTCTATAATGCGTCTGGGATAAATTACCGCTTTATCAATCGTTCCCTCATGAATTATTTCAGAACCGATAACTTCGTTTTTGGTATTCAGGTAGATAATCATAAACTCTTCATGGGGCAGGCCAGCTAGTTTTACCCGGGCAAAATCTACTGCGGCCTGAGGAGATGAAACAAGGTTCTTTTTCCTCATTTTCTCAGAAAGATAAGTGGAAAAGCTCTCCTTCATTAGTTTTATAAGGAGGGCTGATTGTTCTCCGATATCTTTAACGGCCTTTAAATCTTCAAGACTAGCGTCAAACACTGCCCCAAAACTTCCAAATTGTTTGATAAGGTGTTTGGCAATTGATTTGACATCTTTGCGGGAAAAACTAAAGGTGAGAAGCAGCTCAAGAAGCTCATAATCTTGCAGTCCAACTGATCCTAATCTCTGGAATTTTTCTCTAAGGCGCTTCCTGTGACCTAAATAATGGGGCTTAGCCTTTTTATCCATAGCTTCTCTTATTTCGTTATTATTCTTAAGGATGTTGTAAGGGTATGATAAATTACACTTTACGCATCCGTAGCTTAGTGTATTTACTGATAATGTCAAAATTCCTGTTTTGGTGGAATATTTTCAGACTGTTTTTAACAATTCTTTTTTCACTTTTTCTGGAGACAGTGATTTTTTAGAAGTTAAAAAAATCCTTTTCTTGCTATTAAGCTCACTAAGACTAAAAACAAAAATCCCACTACAACCAAAAGAAGAGAATTATTGAGGCCTAAACGCAACCCTCTTATATATTTAAGTGTTTTTCGGCCCCACCAGCTTCTTATAAAAAGATAGAGGACAAGCCCCAGACCCAAGACGGATAAGCTATTTGTCAGATTAGAAAAAGAATAAATCAGGGGAATAGTTTTTAGTTTTTCGCCAGTTATGAACTTAGATAAGGTTTTTACCCAGAAATGGGGCAGGATACCGGTAACTAAACAAAGAATGGATAAAGTGCTAACAGAGATGAGCATTCCTACGGGCAGTTTTTTCCAGTGTGTTTTAGGGACTGAAGATTCTTTTTTTA
>CAZGDY010000005.1:1714-20352 GCA_964524965.1 uncultured Clostridia bacterium | reverse complement strand
TCTCCTGTGTTGTATATTACACAACCTATGGATAAAAATAAGAGAGTTTTAAAAAGAGAGTGATTGAGAAGATGATAAAAAGAAGCGGTAAGGGAAAAAGAAGTAGCTACACCAAAACTTGCTATTATAAATCCCATTTGGGAGATAGAGTGATAGGCAAGCAGTTTTTTACTATCGGTTTGAGCCATAGCCCAAATGACTGCTAAAAAGGCAGAAAAAGCTCCAATCCACAAAAGCATTTGTTGTAGATCAATAGCCTGGGAAACTCTTAAAATGCGCCATATAGCAAGAAAAGATACCTTAATCATCACTCCCGATAAAATTGCCGAAACAGGATGAGGAGCGAAAGCGTGAGCATCGGGAAGCCAGGTATGCAGAGGAATAAAAGCAGCTTTAATTCCTATTCCTACCACTAAACAAATAAGTCCCAGGTTAAGTGTGGCAGAACTTGGGTTTGCCTGAACTATTAGATGAGCTATAGTGTGTAGGGAGAGAGTACCTGTCTGCTGATAAAAAATAAAAATTCCCAAAAGAAAAAACCCCATTCCTAAAGAGCTGATAAGAAGATAGTTAAAGCTTGCCATGATAGATTTTGCTTTTTTAGAATAAGCAATCAGTACATAGGAGGCTATGGATAACATTTCAAAGAAAACAAACATATTAAAAATATCTCCGGTAAGTATAACTCCTTCCATACCTGCTATCAGGACTAAAAAGAAAAAATAAAAATGGTACTTATAATTGCCCTCTCCTCGAGCAAAAATAAGAGCAAGAAGAGCAATTACCATTCCGATTACGGAAGTACACCAGGCAAGGCCATTCATATAAAGATTAATTCCTAAAGGCTCTTGCCATCCGCCTACAGGATAATTAATTATTTTTCCTTGGAAAATAGGGTAGGAAAGTAGTCCCAGAAAAATTAAACATAAAACAATCCCGGCAAAACTTGCTATCTCTGCCATGCGCAGACGGGGGAAATGCTTGCTCAATAAGCTAAAAAAACTAGCTATTAAAGGAACAAGGATAAGAAAAACTGCTAAATTATTCATTGTCTTCAGTTAGTTTTTTTTCTATGCAGTGAATACTTAAGGTTTGATAGCGCCGGTAAACCCGCAAGATGATAGACAAAGCAAGAGCAGTAAGACAGATTCCAATGACGATAGCTGTTAACATCAATGCTTGGGGAAGAGGGTCAACAATATCTTTTATTCCCTTCTCCATTATCGGAGCAGTTGCTCCTTTGAGAGAGCCAAGGAAAATAAAAAAAATTACTATGGAGCTGTTAAAAATGCTAAGAGCTATGACTTTTTTAATGAGGTTATCTTTTTTAACCATTCCCCAAATACCTAGTATAAAAAGTAAGATAATAAGGTAATTAGCCATAGTTTATTTTCCTCCCAGAAAGTAAAAACAGATAAGAGTTATCCCTGCTCCAACTTTTAAACCTATAATGATATTAAGAAAAAATATGAATCCCGCACTTGGTACCTCTCCTGCTTTTCCTAAAGGGAGAAAATTTCCCAGAAAATACCGATTAGCTAACAAGCCCGCCATTCCTATAACAAGAAAAAGGAAAAACATCATTATTTCTCCCAGGCTTACTTTATTAACAGGGATTAACTTTTGAGTGGCTATAGTCCCTCTGCTGAGACAAAGAAGGATTACTCCGGAGGCTAAGACTACTCCTCCCTGAAAGCCTCCTCCTGGAGAGAGATGCCCATAGGAAATGAGATAAAGACCAAACAACAAAATGTAGGGAGCAAGTTTCCTGGATATCATATCTACTATTTCTGATTCTCTCATCTTTTCGTCTCAAGGATAACAATTATTCCTGAAACAGCTAAAAGCAGGATGATGGTTTCTCCCAGGGTGTCAAATGCTCTATAGCTTAGATATATTGAAGATACCAGATTTATAGCCCCAGTTTCTTTTACCCCTTGCAATAAAAAATGTTCTTGTAGCTGAGAAAGAGCGCCTTGCTTAAAATTAATTCCCAGGACTAAAGTTATTCCTAAAGCAGCAAAAAGAAGTACTTCGCCAATTAACCTTATTTGTTTTAACTTTATTTTTTTTCTCTCCTTTGAGTTTTATTTATTGTCCAGGTAAAAAGTACCGTAGCTACACCTGCACCCACAGCAGCCTCAGCAATTGCAACGTCAGGAGCATGCAGGAGGTAAAATAGTAATGAACAAAGGAGACTGAAGACAGCAAGGCAAATAATCGCGTGCAAAAGGTCTTTGAACTGCAGTGCTAAAACTCCTAAAATTATAAGTAAAATAAGGATTGTCTCAGTCATTTTTAATTTTTTTTAAATTCAATCATCTTTTAACCTTTTCTTTTTCCAGGGTATGATTCCTCTTTTCCAGGCACTTCTTCCTATGATGTGAGTAGTAACAGGTCCTGTTACCAGAAAAAAAAGAGCAATAACTAATATTTTTCCAGTCATAGGGGTGAATCCTCTTAATAACATACAAGCAATAAATATGGAAAAAACAGAGGTAGTACTGCATTTAGAAGAAGCTTGCAGGCGTGTGTAAATGTCTGGAAATTTCAACACCCCGATATTTCCCAGGATACCAAAAAATATACCTACTATCAGCAGAGTTTGTACCAGCCATATCATCTTTTCCCTTCCTTCCCTCCGATGTATCTTGCGATTGCTAAAATTCCGATAAAGCCTAATACGGCGTAAACTAAGGCTACATCCAGATAAATAGAACGATTAAACTTTACTGCTATCAGCACCAGAATTGCTGAAACTTGAGCTAAGACAAGATTAAGTCCAATCATTCTATCCTCAGAAGTAGGACCAATGATTATTCTTAACATACTTAATGCAGAAATTCCCATAAGGAAAAAGATAGCAATATCCAGGCTCAGCATACTCATGTCCATATTCTCCTTAGCCAGCTTTCAAAATGTTCTTTAATGAGTTTACCAGCATAGTGAGAGTGGGTTGTTTTTGCATTTAACCAGTGGACAACAAGGTGATCCTCATCTAAGTCGAGAGTAATAGTTCCTGGAGTGAGAGTGATGGAATTAGCAAGTATTACTTTTGCCAAGTCAGACTTTAATCGAGTGCGAAAATGAACTATACGTGGATTTATGTCACCTTTTATCACATCAAACACCATTTTAAAGCTTGCCGCATAAATCTTAAATAACAAGACTAGAAAATAAACAGAAAGAAAATATATGTGAGGAAGAAGGTGGCGACGGGCAGCTTCTGTTTCTTCAATAAATATACTATAAGTTATAAAAGCAACGATAAAGGAAAATATTACACCGAGGAAAAGAGAAAATAATGCCAGGTTGCCGGTAAACAAAATCCAGCCCACCATAAGATAAAGTGCAGTGAGGATAATTCTAACTATTTTCCATTTTAAAAAAACATCCATATCTCACTCTTCTTTTTCTTCCTGCCTTTTAAAAACGTTTAATAATTCTTCCTCTTTTTCCGCCTCAATTAGTGTTTTTTTGAACCGAGTATTATGGAGAACCCGAGAGAGTTTGCAAAGTAATTTAAGATGCAAAGATTCCTCTCCTTCAGGACCAACTAAAAGAAAGATTAACTGGACAGGTGCATCATCTATAGCCTCAAACTTTAATCCCTCTTTTTTTCTTCCCAATGCCATAACTGTTTGAGATATTTCCTTGGTTAGTATGTGAGGTATCGCAATTCCTCCCCCTATTCCCGTAGTTCCTATTTTTTCCCTTTGGATAATTTCCTGCTCTATTTTTTGGGGATTTTTTATCTTGTTAGCTTGATAGAGAAGACTAACTATTTCCTTTATGACATCTTTCTTTTTTCTGGATGTTAGATTTAACTTTATACATTTAATGTCAAGAATATCTGACCATTTTAACATAATTATTCCTCCTCTCTCATTAGTCCCTTGACAGAATCTACTGGTATGGTGAAAAGTATTCCTGTTCCTGGTTCAGATAAATCACCACAAATTTTCTCTATAAGTTTTTCTAATTTTTTTATCTTATCTTCTTTTTCTATTAGAGAAAAAATAGTTTTATTGTAAGGTTTGTTGCCTTTCATAAATTCTCTAAAACCAGCAAAGAGGGGAACCTCGTAGGTTAGGAATCCGCCTATTCCTTCGGAGTCTAAAATTGTTGCTCCGGTAATTCCTGCTTCTACGAATGCTTCCAAAACTTCTTCCAGGAATTCTTCTTTATTGAGTACAAAAACAATTAGCTTCATCTTTTATGCTCTTGAAGTTAAGATTACATCAGGTTTTAGCTAAAGTCAAGTTCTGCCTTTTAGTTTAAGTAAAAACAGTTGTGTTTATTGACAAATAAATAAAAGAAAACAAAATATACAGTAATCTGTGGACTGAATGCTGGGAGGGTTACCCGGTAAAAAACAGACATCTAAAATAGTGTGTTTTATAAAGGAGGAAAAAATGATAATTGATGGACACGTTCATGTTGGCGTACGAACAGGGCTGCGGCAATCAGTTGATGAGCTACTACAAAAGATGGACCGTGATGGTGTCGATAAAAGCATAATTTTTAATATGGTTGAGACGATCGACAACGATTCCACTGCCAAGGCTATGCAAGCTCACCCGGACAGGTTAATCGGATTTTCCGTTATTAATCCCTGGAATGAAAACTGTCACTTTGAACTAAAACGAAGCCTGGAGGATCTTGAGCTCAAAGGCTTGAAGCTTCACCCCACACTTCATGGCTATAGCATGAGTAATCATGCTTTACTTGACCCTCTTTTGGAGATATGCTCTCACTTAAAAGTGCCAATAATTGGCCACGGAGCGGATGATGTTTTTTCAGTTCCTCTTGCTTATGAGGAGATGGCACGAACTTTCCCCGATGTCCCAATTGTGATAGCTCATATGGGAGCTATTTTTCTGTCAGAACAAGCAATAATGGTAGCAAAGAGAACCGCCAACATATTTCTGGGAACCGAAGGTGCCTTCATGGGTGATATCGCATTGGCAGTAGAAGAGATGGGTCCTGAAAAAGTATTAATGGGTACTGACAGTCCTGCTCAAAGGGCAAAATTGGAAATAGATAAGGTAAAACTGGCAGTTCTTGACAAAAAGGCTCAGGATTTAATTCTCGGAGAAAACTGGGTGCGCCTGTTGAAACTTAATTAGCCTTACCGGCAGAATAAGTTTAAATAAGCATCTTGACAAAGTTTCTCCTAACAGATAGGTTATTCTAAGTAGTTCGGTTGATTTATAACAGAAGTTTTACTGCCTCGAAAGCAAAGTATATTTAGTGCAATGGTACACTTTTTGTGTGTTATGAGAAAGAGGAAACTCATATGTGCAAAATGCCCCAGGTAAAAATTTAATGACGGCCAGTAGCAAGCATTTAAGATATTGTGGAGTGACCGGTTGCCCCAATGAAGTTGTTGGGGATTGCTATTATTGTGGAATCCCTTTGTGTGAAGAACACGCAAAGACTATTGATTCCTCCACAACAAAAGAAAAATACTGCTCAGCTTGCTTTTTATATATATCTGCTTCGGGGCTTATTCACAAAGAACTTGCCCGCCGACTAATACCTAATTTGCTTAATGTGAATAGTAAAAAATGTACAGGATGTCGTACCTGTCAGTTGGTGTGCTCGTTCCAGCATTTTGATGTGTTTAGCTATGAGAAGTCAGCCATTATTCTGAAAAAGAATGAAGAGTGGGGGACTACTGAGATATTCATTTGCCGACAGTGCACTAAGCCGCTTTGTGTGGATTCTTGCCCAACTGATGCTCTTCGTAAAGACCCCGATACCGGCTATGTTTCTTACAACAAAGCTTATTGCGATGGTTGCCTTCGTTGCCTAAAGGCATGCCCCTACGGGGCTTTACAGGTGGATGAGGACAAGACAATAATCAAGTGTGATTTGTGCAGTGGTGATCCTCAATGTGTAAAATACTGTCCCGGTGATGCTTTAGAGTGGGTAAAAAAATACTCGGTGGGCGAGAGAAGAAAACTAGTTAACCTTGTTCCCATAGCCGAAGAAGAGGTAACTTGAAATGGCGTTTCGCGGACAAATTGTACATATAGATCTAACCACACGGACGATAGAAAAACATACTCTTTCGCCTCGTTTGTTTGAAGATTATCTTGGAGGAAGAGGCATTGGAGTACGACTTCTCATAGATAGTGTGGACCCTGATGTTGATCCTTTATCCCCTCAAAATGTAGTTATCATCTGCGCTGGTACGTTAACGGGTACTTTTGCTCCAGGTGCTGCGCGACTTACCGTTACGGCAAAATCGGTGGAGACTGGTATCTACTGCAAGAGTAGCGTGGGAGGACATTTTGCTCCTGAGCTGAAATTCGCTGGCTACGACGCGCTCAAGATTACGGGAGCTTCATCAAAACCCGTCTATATTAGCATACAAAACGAATCCATACAGATATGTGATGCTCAACATCTGTGGGGTAAAGATGTGCGTCTTACCAATCGGATACTTAAGGCTGAGTTGGAAGATGCAAAAACAAATATTTTAGCTATCGGGCCTGCTGGCGAAAATCTGGTGGCATACTCAGGTATTGCGGCCAGTGTTTATCGACAGGCAGCCAGAGGTGGTTTAGGTGCAATATTTGGTTCAAAAAAACTAAAGGCAATTGCTGTACGTGGGACAATACCTTTGCGTGTGGCAGACCCAAAACGTTTTCAGCAGGTTGCTCTTACAGCTAGAGAACAGGTACGTAACGATCAAGATCGATTTTATCGTTATTTTTTATTTGGAACAAATCGGGGTGTAGTGGGCGCCAACCAATCAGGAGCTAATTCTGTAAAAAATTTTCAGACTACCTACCTACCTGAAGCATACAAAACAGGTGGAGAATACATCAGGGAAAAATATCTCATTCGGGAGAATGGTTGTGGCTCATGCGTGCTTACTTGCGGGAGGTCCTATGAAATCGAGCACGGACCGTACGCTGGAACTTACTCTGAAGGACCGGAGTGGGAAGCGGGGAGTTGTTTCGGAGCAAGATTATTTAACAACGACCCTGAAATAATGTTGAAAGCAAACGAGATTAGTAATATAAATGGTTTAGATTTGCTATCGGCAACCGGCGTTATTGCTTTTGCTATGGAGTGTTACCAGAGAGGTCTGTTGACCAACAAGCAAACCGAGGGACTACAAATCGAATGGGGAAATGGGCCCGTCGTGCTTGAGCTACTGGAAAAAATCATTAAAAGAGAAGGAATTGGTGAGCTTCTCTCAAAGCCAATTTTAGAGATTTGCAAGGAAATTGGCCAGGGTTCAGAGCAATACGCAATGCAGATAAAGGGACTACCTTTGAGTAGTGTTGAACTTCGCTCAACCGTACCTTACGCTCTTGCTTTTGCAGTGAATCCCAGGGGAGGGGATCACTTACATACCGAAATTATGTGCCAGTTTGGTTCTACTCTAGAGCACAGCAAAATTGCTAATCGGATAACTGGTACCTCTCGGGGAACTGATCCATTATTTTACGAAGGGAAGGCGAAACTCGTCACCTACCACGAGGAAGTGTGCTGTGCTTCAGATTGTCTGGGAGTGTGTTTCATGCATACTCTTTCCTCTCATCGTGTTACTCCAGAGCTTTTGGCTGAAATGTTCCAGGCGGCTACCGGTATTTCTATGGATGTCCAGAAGCTACGGCGAGCAGGAGAGCGCGTAATAAACTTAGAGCGTATGTTTAATGTTCATCAGGGACTCGGACGGGCTGATGATACACTTCCATCCCGTTTTTTCGAGGAGATTCCCGGAGGTCCGGGGAAAGGGCGCAAAATAAATCGTAAGCGTTTTGACCAGCTTCTTCAGGAGTTCTATCATCTTCGTGGTTGGAGTGCAAACGGTATTCCTACCGAGAAAAGGCTGAAGATGCTTGGACTTGATGATTTACTACTTCATGCTGCTAAGTAAAACCATGCAAAAAAGCTTTTATACACCATCTACCTGTCGAAAACAACTCCTTCCGATATCAAAAAAGAGAAAGAAAACATGTTTTACAGGTTTCCGAAGCTGTAAAATGAGGGAAAAATCATGATTGAGCACACTAAAATAGGACTGATACGAGTTATTAGCCTTCAAAATTCAATTGAGCTCAATAAACATGGTCGTCTTATAGAGAATAATTATCCTTCATTGAGTGTACATAGTGAATGTATCCCGGAACAGCCAGCCGGCATATATAACTCTTGTACCGAGCAGATTGCCATCCCTAAAATCTTAACCTTAGGTAGAAAAATGGCCAAACTTGGTTTAAAAGCCATTGTAGTAAGTTGTGCTAATGATCCAGGAGTATCCGAGTTACGCAAAGAACTGACAATACCCATAGTGGGCGCAGGAAGCGCCTCAGCCTGCCTTGCTCGAACTTTAGGTACGCGGGTGGGAATTATTGGTATGGGAGATACAGTTCCCGATGTAATGATTAAAATATTGGGTCACTCTTTGGTAGGGCTGGAAAAGCCTCCAAGGGTAAGCACTACACTTGATCTTTATTCGAAGGATACCCTTAACGCGGCGATTGCTGCTGCTAAGCGACTACGGCAATCTGGTGCGCAAGTAATTGCCCTTGCTTGTACCGGTTACTCGACAATCAATATTGCAAGTTCTTTACAAAAGCAAGTAGGTCTTGCGGTGATTGATCCTATACTTGCTGCAGGTCTTGTCACATTTTATACTATTCACAGGAGTCAATATGCTCAGACAAGTCATTGAAGCACATGAATTATTGGATGATGCTGGGGTAAATGGAGAGCAAGTAGCCAAATATCTTCACAAAGCTGGACTGGAAAACGTCAAAGTGGAACGAGTTACAACCAAGGAGGGGTACACTGATTTTATCAAAATTTTTGTTCCTGGTAAAACCAATATAACAGGTAAGAAGAAAGAGGCTACACTAGGAATAATAGGCAGACTCGGGGGAGTTGGGGCTCGGCCGGGTCGAGTAGGCTTGGTTTCTGATGCTGATGGTGCCATTGCTGCCATTGCCTGCGCTCTAAAGCTTGCCGAAATGAAAAAAAAGGGAGATTCTCTTTTGGGAAATGTTATTGTGGCTACTCATATTTGTCCATGCGCTCCAACGGTTCCCCATGAACCGGTTGCATTCATGGGCTGCCCGGTCAGTATCGCACAGATGAATAAGTTCGAGGTTGATGAGAGAATGCAGGCCATACTATCCATCGATACTACCAAGGGAAATCGTATCGCAAATTTTCGCAGTTTTGCCATAACACCAACCGTAAAAGAGGGTTACATATTAAAAGTTAGTGATGATTTGATTAATATTATGGAATGGACCACTGGACAACCTGCTCGGGTTATTGCTATTACCACCCAGGATATCACGCCGTACGAAAATAGTCTTTCCCACATAAATAGCATAATGCAACCGTGTACTGTTACCAGCTCACCGGTTATTGGAATTGCAATTACTACTGAAACTCCAGTGCCTGGCTGTGCTACTGGCGCCAATCACGAAATAGACATAGAGGCTGCGGCGCGATATTGCATCGAGGTTGCCAAGGCATTTAGTCAAAATAAGTGCTCCTTCTATACAGAAGAAGAATTCCAGTTACTTGTGCGTCTCTACGGATCCATGCAGATACTTCAATCGTCTGGAAAATAAATACTGAGCGGATAAAAGATTTAGTAATGTACTCAAGAAATAGCTTTAATCTTAATGATTGTTAAATTTTCTTAAAAAAAGATTATTGGAGAATATCCTTTTTTATTTTTGAGGGAGGTTCTGAAATGCGAATAAATGTACTTGGGGTATCGGGAAGTCCACGGGACGGGAACAGTGTATTTTTATTGAAGCAGGCACTCGCTGCAGCTAAAAGCGTAAGCCCAGATGAGGTGCACACACATCTTTACTTATTCAAGGGTAAGATATTTCAACCCTGTGTTCACTGCTATGCATGTCAGGATCGATTTTATGGTGAGTGCGCCATTAAGGATAATTTTCAGGAACTTAGGGATCTCTGGGTTGAGGCAGATGGGATTGTATACTCGGTGCCAGTGTATCACATGAGCATTCCCGGACAGCTGAAATGTTTTATAGATAGGCTGGGAAATAGCATTAATGCATACTACAATCGCCAATACGGTGCAAAAGGATTAATGATTTCAATGAAGGTCATGGGCTCAATTGCTCAAGGAAAACACATTTTTTCTGGCCAGGAGCATGCATTAACCGATTTGAATAATCATGCTTTACTAACTGGTAGTATCCCTGTGTCAGGAGATCTCTGGGAGGCCTACATTGGTGTTGGCGGATGGACGGCCAACAAAAGAGACAAAGACGCAATTGAAAAATTATACCATGCTTCTGATCTTGATGCTCGCGTAGCGGTGCAAGCAAGTCAAACGCTGGGGAAGCGAGTTGCCGAGGTTTGTTTTCTCCTTGCCCACGGGGCATCTAGCCGAGCTAACTATTTACAACAGCAAGTTTTATACACTCCCTTACTTCGGCGACTAAAATCAAACGGCTAAAATATTAGCTGATAAAAATCAGCTAAGTTCATATTTTTTTAAGTGTTCTTAATTATTGTAGTCTGGTAGTTATAGAAAGATTTTTATTAGTGAAGAGATTCTCACCCTTATGGTTTTTATTCGAAAACCTCTTAAAAGCTCACCAATACTATTTTAAGTAAGTGATTTCTCTTGACTAATACATCCTGTTTTATAATATGAGGCATATAAAGTTGAGAGGCGAAAATTGAGAAGTAAAGGATAATAGATAAAAGAAAAAATTATGGAAAAAAGATATGATCCAAAACTGGTAGAGGAAAAATGGGAGAGTTTCTGGGAAAAAAAAGGCTATTTTTCTCCTCAACCCGGGAAAAAGAGGAAAACTTTTTCCTTAGTTATGCCTCCTCCTAACATTACTGGAGTTTTGCATATGGGGCATGCTCTTAATATCACTCTTCAAGATATTGTAGTTAGATTTAAAAGGATGCAAGGCTATGACGTATTATGGATTCCAGGAATTGACCATGCTGGAATAGCTACCCAGAATGTGGTGGAAAGAGAGTTAAGAAAAGAGGGACACAGTAAAGAAGAGTTAGGCAGAGAAGAGTTTATAAAAAAAATTTGGCAATGGAAAAATCAGTACGGTGAGCGTATCTTTCATCAGATGAGAAAATTAGGAGTGTCCTGTAGTTGGGAAGATAAAACATTTACGATGGATGAGGGGCACTCAAGAGCAGTGAAAAAAGTTTTTGTTACCCTTTATGAGAAGGGATATATTTATAAGGGGGATTATATTATTAACTGGTGTCCTCGCTGCCAAACAGCTCTTTCTGATATTGAAGTGGAGTATGAGAATGTTTACGGTAAGCTCTACTACATTAAGTATCCTTTTATTAATTCAAAAGGAAAGGATAAAAAATATATTACAGTTGCTACTACCCGACCTGAAACCTTGTTAGGTGACGTGGCAATAGCAGTTAATCCTCGAGATGAACGATATAAGCAATTTAAAGGGGAAAAATTAACTCTTCCCCTGGTGGGTAGAGTTTTGCCCCTTATTTTTGATGAACATGTTGATTCTGATTTCGGCACAGGAGCTCTCAAGGTCACTCCTGCTCATGACAGAGAGGATTTCTTAATTGGTCAGCGTCATAATCTTACCCCGCTTAATGTATTTAACGAAGATGCTACCATAAATGAAAAGGGGGGAGTTTATCAGGGTCTTGGTCGTAATAAGTGTAGGGAAATAATTGTTAACGACTTGGAAAAAGAAGGATATTTAGAGAAAATAGAAGATCATGAACATAGAATTGGACGATGTTATCGTTGCAATACAGTTGTGGAACCATTTCTTTCTGCTCAATGGTTTGTGAAAATAAAAGATTTTGCTAAATCTGCCATCAAGGCCGTTAAAGAAGAAAAAATAAAATTTTATCCTTCTTATTGGGAGAGAAATTATCTTGATTGGTTAGAGAGGATTCATGACTGGTGTATCTCAAGGCAGATTTGGTGGGGACATCGCCTTCCTGTGTGGTATTGCAAGGAATGTGGAGAGGTAATAGTGAGTTGCGAGGAGCCTTTTCAGTGCAGAAAATGCTCATCGTCTAATCTCCAACAGGATGAAGATGTTCTTGATACCTGGTTTTCTTCAGGTCTTTGGCCTTTTTCTACTATGGGTTGGCCCCAAGAAGGAGAAAAATTTAAAAAATTTTATCCGACATCCCTTCTTTGCAGTGGCTGGGACATTCTCTTTTTTTGGGTAGCAAGGATGGTTATGATGGCGATAAACTTTACCGGGGAAGTTCCTTTTTATAAAGTTCATATCCATCCTCTCATTGGTGATGAAAAAGGAGAGAAAATGTCCAAATCTAAAGGGAATGTAATAGATCCTTTGAAAATGATGGAAAAATATGGAACCGATGCTTTTCGTTTTTCTCTGGTTGCTCTAAAAACAGAAACTCCTTATTTTCGTTTTTTTTCAGATAGAGTAAAAAGTTACCGTAATTTTGCCAATAAAATATGGAATGTCTCCCGCTTTGTTTTGATGAACCTGGAAGATTTTTCTCCCTCCAATGAGGCTACTTTAATTGATAAGCTTCAACTTTGTGATAAGTGGATTTTATCTCGCTATAAAAAAACCGTAAGAGAGGTTACTCATCACCTGGAAAATCTCTTATTTCCTCAGGCTGCTCAGACTCTTTATCGATTTATCTGGCAAGATTTTTGTGATTGGTATGTTGAGCTAACTAAATCAAGTCTGAGAGAAAAATCTGGACAACGTCAAATTACTCAAACTATTCTATATCAAGTTTTGAAGGGAAGTTTAAAACTTTTGCACCCCTTTATGCCTTTTATAACTGAGGAGTTATTTCAACGCCTCCCCCAGAAACAAGAGAGCATTATGATATCTAATTGGCCCGAGGAAAAAATGGTTGGGGATGAAGAAGCCGAGGAAAAAATGGTTTTTTTTAGGGAAATCATTACCGAAATAAGAACTATTAGAGCAGAGATGAGAATTCCTCCTCAAAAAAAAATAGAGATTCTTTTACGGACTAAAAACTGTAGTTATTTGAACTTATTAAGAGAATACTCATCTTATATTATAGATCTTGTTAATCCGGAAAAATTAACTGTTGACTCTAATCTTAAAAAGCCAGAAAGTTGCGCGTCTGGAATAGTGAAAGATGTAGATATATTCATTCCTCTAACTAAGTTAATTGATACAAACAGAGAAAAAGAGAGGCTAAAAAAAGATTTAGAAGAGGTAAAAAAAGAGTTTTTAAGAACTCAAGGAAAACTTTCTTCTCCTCAATTTTTAGAAAAAGCTCCCGAGGAAGTTGTAGAAAAAGAGAAAGGGAAAAAATTGCAACTGATTATAAAACGTAAAAAACTGGAAAAAAGATTAAAGGATTTAGAGAGCAAGAGTACATGAGAAAAGTAATAGCTGTTTGTGGTAGTAATGCTGAGGATACTAATCTTTCAAAAATTGCTTTAGAAACTGCTGAAAAGGTAGGTTATCTTATTGCCAAAAAAGATGGAATTTTGATTTGTGGTGGTGGAGGAGGAATAATGGAAGCTGCCTGTAAAGGAGCAAAAAAGGCAAAGGGGCTTACTATAGGTATTCTTCCTCGAGATAAAGATTTTGCTAATCCTTTTGTGGACGTTGGTCTTACCACTCACCTGGGAAGAGCTAGAAATTATATTTTGGTTAGAAGCTCAGATGCCATCATTGGCATTGCAGGAAGATGGGGAACCTTAAATGAAATTTCCCTTTCTTTGAATGTTGGTAAGCCTACTGTGATAATTAGAGGAACAGGTGGTTGGGTAGATATTTTGTCAAGCAGCCAGCTTCAAAGTTTTTTAAAAAGTTTCTCTACCCGTCCTGTCATTGCAGATTCTGCAGAAGAGGCAGTCGAGGAAGCTTTTAAACTCATTTAATAAGGTGAAAATATTATGGATGATAATATTAACCAGATTGATAAAGAATCGAATTTAAAGGAGAAAACTTCAACTGAAAATTTGCAGGTTGGAGGACAGGCAGTCATTGAAGGGGTGATGATGCGCTCTTCTCGATATGTAGCAGTAGCAGTTAGAAAAAGTAACGGAGAGATTGTGTTAAAAAAGGACCCTTTTATCTCCCTAACAAAAAAATATCGATTTTTAAATTTTCCGATCGTTAGAGGAGCGATAGCTCTGGTAGAGACGTTATATATAGGAATAAAAGCTCTCACTTTTTCTGCTGATGTTCTTGCTCAGGAGGAAGAAGGAAATAAAGAAGGCAGCGAAGAGATTGAAAAAGAAGATAAGGTAAAAAGCGTCAAAGAGCGAATTTTTACCGTT
The DNA here is from genome assembly GCA_964524965.1 of uncultured Clostridia bacterium. Taxonomy (GTDB): domain Bacteria; phylum Aerophobota; class Aerophobia; order Aerophobales; family B3-G15; genus Kmv34. Next base: position 6,059 of record CAZGDY010000005.1, on the reverse strand, counting down.
TTTTGGATTGCTTTAAGTATAGGGTTGGGAGGTTTTCTTGCCTTTTTTCTTTTCTTTTATCTTCCTCTCATTCTTACCGATCTTTTAGAAATCGAAAAAGGATATTTGTTTAATTTAGTTGATGGTGCAATGAGAATATTAATTTTTTTAGCTTATCTTTGGCTTATTACCATTTGGAAAAGTATGAGACGAGTATTCGAATATCATGGAGCAGAACATAAAAGTATTTTCGCTTTGGAAAAAGGAGATACTCTTGTTGCGGGCAATGTTAAGAAGTATTCTACTCATCATCCTCGCTGTGGGACGAGCTTTCTTTTGATAGTTATGTTAATAAGCATAGGGATCTTTATGTTTTTAGGAAGACCTCAAAATATCCAGGAAAGATTTATTAGATTTCTTTTTATACCTCTTATTGCGGGAATATCTTATGAGGTAATTAAATTTTCCGGGAAAAAAGCTGCCCATCCTTTAGTGAGAGTTTTGATTTCTCCGGGACTGTGGCTTCAAAGAATAACTACCAAGGAGCCCGATAATCAACAACTTGAGGTAGCAATTGCTGCTCTAAAGAGTTCTCTGGAAGATTAAAATCTTTTCCTAGAGTGGTCTTTTTTGAATTTTCTCCCCTAAGAAAAGCTGGCCGAATTTTATGTAGGTAATAAAAAAACCAATAGGTAGCTAATTTTCTGCTGTAGAAGTTTCTTTTAGAGCTTATTCCTGAAGATTAAAAATTGTACAATTATCAAGGATTCAAGACAGTTTATTATCTTCAAAAGTTATATTCAAGCTAATTTTGTAACTTTGGATAATAGCGCTAATTACTTCTTCCATATTTATACGCTTTCCCATTAAAGTTCTAAGAGAAGTAAACTCATCATCAAGGGAAGGGTAAAATACTTTAAGTTTTTCCCCGTAGTTTTTTTTGCTGTTGATAAATAAAGTTCCATGCACTAAAGAAAAATTTCCTCTCAATAAAAGAGAGATTCCCGCTATTTTTCTTTCTCCCACGAGGAGATCGTAGGGACCAGGACAGAAAGTTTTAGTTTTACCAAAAGAGATGGGAATTTTCATTTTTTCAAAAAATTGTACTATCCCGGATGAAAATAAAGTAAAAGCTTTGCCTATAATAAAAGCATCAGGATAAAATTGACGAGGAGTAATTACTCCAAGATTAAGACAGGTAAAGTTGTGAAGAATTGCTTCTCCTCCACTTGAGCGAAGAACAATAGGAATTCCCTCTCTTCTTACTTTATCCATCCTCCCTTGCTTTTCCAATTTTTTGGCATAATTTTTTCCTAAAACAAAACATTCTTGGGAGGCTATCCACAACTTCAAAACAGGTGGTAGTTCCCCTTTCCCTACCTTAGAAGCTATTTTTTCTTCTTTAGCTATAATTTTAGCGGAATCTGCTACACCGTGATTAATCAGAAGCCACTTTTTATAATTAGTCGGTATATTTATAGGAATGGGAACAGAAGGTTTCATTTTATTTGAGTTTTGGAGCACGCTTTTCTCCTGATGAAATTTATCAAAAGCTCTATCCTTTCGTGGATGAAGAGGATGTTACTTTTTCATACTTAATCAAGAAAAACATAATATGTCAAGGTTTTTTTGACACTTTTGGCGAATTGTATAAAATATATTGTAAACAATTATAGAACTATAGGCCACAAAATCAGAAAGGAAAATAATTTTATGATATTTGATAGGAAGTTCTCTCTCTTGTGTGCAGGAGGAAATATTACTTTGAGGTGCAGGAAGAAGATTGGTGTTTCAGAATAACTATGGGGGAAAACATAAGGCAAAAAGGTGCGGTGAGTGCTATTAAGATGATAGCTGATGGATGCTTCAGAGGGAAAAGTTTAAAGAAAGACAAGAAAGGGTTTAAATTTAATAAAGAGTATCATTTTGTATTTATTATTAAGTAAAAATTTGACCCAAACTTAAAAATTCAGAAGTTAAAAATGATTGCTACAAAGCAAAAACCGTTTAAGGAGATTACCCGATTTTTGGCTTCCTATAAATCGATTTTTATATGTGGTTGCGGTGAGTGCGCTACCTTGTGTAAAACAGGAGGGGAGGAAGAAGTTAAGAGGATGAAGGATAAGCTGGAGGAAATTGAAAAAATTGTGTCGGGTTGGGTGGTTCTTGATCTTGCCTGCCACAAATTGAATAACCTGAAATTTTTTCGAGAACATAAATCAGAAATTGAGCAATCAGATGCTCTCCTGGTATTAACCTGTGGGAATGGGGTTCAAACAGTTGCCGAAAATCTGGAAAAACCTGTATATCCAGGATGCGATAGCTTATTTTTAGGAGAAATTATTCGCTTTGGAAATTTTGAAGAAAGGTGCCAATTATGCGGGGAATGCCTTTTAGGTATGACAGGGGGAATTTGTCCTGTTACTCGTTGTTCCAAGAGTTTGTTAAACGGACCCTGCGGTGGGTCAGTGGATGGAAAGTGCGAAATAAATTCAGAGATAGAATGTGGCTGGCAACTTATAATAGATAGATTAAAAAAAAGAGGGGAGTTAAGTGTCTTAAAAAAAATAATCCCACCCAAGAACTGGTCCACTTCACGAGACGGGGGGTTACGTAGATTAAAAATAACCTCAAAAGCGAAATCTCCAGAAGAAATCTCTTCGCTCATAGAAGTTGATACAAAAAGGACTACAAATATTACCCATCTAGTTTCAGAAAGCAGATTAGAGAGGATTTTGAAAAAAGGTGCATTCGCGATAACCGGTGAACTTGGTCCACCTAAAGGAGCAGACCCTCAACCAGTCAAAGATAAAGTAGAACTTCTCAGAGGCTATACTGATGCGATTAATATTACTGACAATCAAACAGCTGTCACAAGAATGTCAAGCATAGCTTGTGCTATCATCCTTCTTCGATTAGGAGTTGAACCAATTGTACAAATGGTTACCCGAGACCGCAATCGCTTAGCTCTTCAAAGCGATGTTTTAGGTGCTGCCGGTCTTGGGGTGAAGAATTTTTTATGTCTGTCTGGAGATCACCAGAAATTCGGTAATCACCCTCAGGCTAAAAATGTTTACGATATTGATTCGGTCCAGCTTATTCTTGCTTTAAGGATGATGCGAAATGAGAGTAGATTTTTGTCAGGTGACAAGTTATCCTCTCCTCCTTCGCTGTTTATCGGAGCAGTAGAAAATCCTGGCGCTGATCCTTTTGAGTTTAGATCTACGAGATTAGCTAAGAAAATAGATGCCGGTTGTGATTTTATACAAACTCAGGCTGTATTTGATGTAGCAAAGTTTGAAAAATGGCTCTCGATACTCAGAAATGAGGGGCTTGCTAATAAAGTGTATATACTTGCTGGAGTTATCCCTATAAAGTCAATCGGGATGGCACGTTACATGCGTGATTCTGTTTCAGGGGTCAGTATTCCTGAAGAGATTATTAATAGAATGAAGGGTGCAAAAGATGCCAGGAAAGAAGGAATAAAAATTTGTACAGAAATTATCTCCCAGTTGAGACAAATCGAAGGAGTTAATGGAGTGCACATTATGGCTGTAGCCTGGGAGAAAGTTATTCCTCAAATTGTGGAACAGGCAAAACTTCTACCTCGACCGGACTAATAAGAGAAGAAAATAGAGCAAAATCTCCTTCGGGTTTTTATATTTTATTTCATGAACTTGACTCCTCAGGGAGCTATTGAATTATATTTATCTAGTAATTGAGCTCAAAGAACTTATGTGTGCACGAATCATATTTTTTGAGTAATGTTCGCAATTTAAAATGGAGGGATGTATTTATAAATCTCTGGGAAGGAAAGAGTTTATTTTTCGGATTAACCTTATTTTTAAAGGGATTACAGTCGCAAATGCTAAACTAGATTATTACTAATTAAACATATTATATAAGGAGGTAGAGTAATGTATTCGGATGATCGTAGGTACCTTGATTCTCATCAATGGGTTAAAGTAGAAGGAGAGGTAGGGACAGTAGGTATTACTCAACATGGGCAGGAAGAACTGGTAGAAATTGTTTATGTTGAATTTTCTCCAAAGGGTACGAAAGTGAAGCAAAAAGAACCATTTTGTAATTTAGAATCAATTAAAACAGCTTTTGATGTTCCCTCACCGGTTAGCGGAGAGATAATAGAAGTTAACGAAAAACTTGGCGAGGACCTTTCTTCTATCAACAACGATCCTCACGGTGAAGGATGGTTGGTAAAAATAAAAATTTCTGATATGTCCGAAGTGGAGTCACTGCTTAGTGCTTCGGATTATGAAAAGATAATAAAAAAAGATTAGGATACAACCTGACACACTTTGCTAACTTCTTTGGTGTACGACGAAATGTGAGACTAACACTTTAAATA
>CAZGDY010000005.1:0-1704 GCA_964524965.1 uncultured Clostridia bacterium | reverse complement strand
TGAGCAAACTGAGGGAACGTCTAAGAAAATTGTAATTTTAAGAGGTGTTTTTTTTGTGTTTGTTTACACAGTTAGGATTAACTTATGACCCGCCTTGCTAATTTTTTTGGTGTACGAAAAAAACGAAGTGTGAGATTAACACTTTAAATATTTAGAGACAACTTTCCTATTTAATTTTATTCCTAAGCCAGGCTCATTAGAAATTGGAATATATCCATTTTTAGGTTTTGGTAAGGGCTCTTGTAAGATGTTTTCTCTTAGAGGATTAGGAGGATACATATATTCAAAAATCAAAAAGTTAGAAATCCCCGCTGCTAACTGAAGGGAAGCTGCAATGTTTATTGCTCCGGAAGCTCCAGTGTGAGGACTGTAGGGCAAGTTATAAGCACTAGCCATATCAGTTATTTTCTTACATTCTGAGATTCCTCCAGCTCTCGAAACATCAGGTTGAATAATAGCTACTCCTCCCTTAGTAATTAAGTCTCTAAAACCAAACTTAGTGAATTCGGACTCTCCTGCTGCTACTGGTATTGGCGATGTTTTACTGATCTTTGCATAGCCATCAATATCATCTGGAGGGACTGGTTCTTCGAACCAAAAGATATCATACGGTTCTAACTTTCTGGCTAATTGGATAGCCGTGAAGGAGTCAAAGGCACTATTTGCATCTACCATAAGTTGGATTCCATCACCAATGGCTTTTCTAATTGTTTTAACATTTTGAATATCTTTTTCTAACCCTTGTCCTATCTTGAGTTTTATGGCAGGATAGCCTTCCTCCACCAATTTTATAGCTTCTTTTACTAAGATATTGGTATCCTTGAATAACAATGAGGAGGCATATACCTTTATTCTGTCTCGATAACATCCTCCTAAAAGCTTGTGGATTGGAAGACCCAATGCTTTTCCCATAACATCCCATAAAGCAATATCCACTCCACTTATGGCTTCAATCATAAATCCCTTATGATGACCCCTGCTCCTCATAGTGGAAAACATTTTTTCCCATAGTACTGCTACATCTAAAGGATCAGCTCCAACTAATATAGGCTTAAATATTTCATTAACAATTGAACAAGTAGTCAGTGGGCTTAATCGAGTCAAACATTCACCAATTCCGCTTATTCCTTCATCAGTAAAAATTTCAACAATAGTAGTGGTCATTTCTTTCATTGCTATTTTGGCAATTTGCCACGGTTCTTTAAGAGGAGCACTAAGACTAAAAGCTTTGACATCGGTAATTTTCATTTTTCACTCTTTTCAATTATATTACTAATTTTTTTTAATTTTTGGGCGGAACTTTCTTTAAACCCGGATTCGGCAAACTACTCTAAGCTCGTCATTGAAATTGAGTTTTCTTACGACTTGCTGTATTCGGTCATCCCCCTCTAAAATTTTCTGGACTTATTATTCACCGAAATCCTACAATTTTAATCTTACCATAATCTTTCTCTCTGGGCAAGAAAAAAGAGTACTTGGCTATAATGATACTAAACACTTTTTACCGAAAGAGTACAAGTAAGGTGAGTATGTTTGAGGAAGGGCAAAAAGGCAAAATATTGACTTGGACAGGGGGATTATATATATTAGGGAAGCAAAGGGAAAAAGAACAAGTTCTCAAAAATAAATATATTTGAAAAATTGAAACCGCTATCCTATAAAACCTATGCGCCTGTAGCTCAGAAGGACAGAGCAGCGGCCTCC
>CAZGDY010000004.1:37392-45968 GCA_964524965.1 uncultured Clostridia bacterium | reverse complement strand
ATGAATTTTGATTTAACGGAAGATCAGAAAATGATTTTAGAATTGGTTGATGAAGTAAGTGATAAGGAAATTGCTCCTTTAGCTGATGAGGTAGCAGAAAAAGGTGAGTTTCCCAAAAAGAATATTGAGAAATTAGCAAGTCTTGATCTTTTTGGAATTACTATTCCCCAAAATTATGGTGGTTTAGGAATGGATTATCTTACCTGGGCTTTTATTGCTGAAAGAATTTCCAAAGCTTGCGCTACGACTGGTCTTATTTTTGGTGCTAACCTTCTTTGTACCTTTCCTCTTTTAAATTTTGGAACCGAGGAGCAAAAAAAGAAATTTCTTCCTTCCCTGGCTCGAGGTGATTCTCTTGGAGCTTTTGCTCTTACTGAACCAGAAGCAGGATCTGATGCTGGAAATGTTCAAACATCAGCCGAAAAAAGAGATGGTGGATATGTTTTAAACGGAAATAAAATTTTTATAACTAATGGGGAAGTGGCGGATACTTATATTGTAATAGCTAATCTTAACCGGAAAAGAGGGGCCAGAGGACTTATCGCTTTTATTGTGGAAAAAGGTACGGAAGGGTTTTCCTTTGGACAACATTTTAAAAAAATGGGTTTTGAGGCTCTACCCAATGTAGAGTTAATTTTAAGAGATTGTTGGGTCCCTCAAGATAATCTTTTAGGAGGAGAGAAAAAAGGATTTAGAATAGCTATGCAAACCTTTGCTGCAGGTAGGATTGGTGTAGGTGTAGGTGCTTTAGGGGTAGCTGAGGCTGCTTTTAAAGAGGCTTGTGATTATTCCAAAGAAAGAGTACAGTTTGGTCGCTCTATCGCTAGTTTTCAGGCTGTTCAGCATATTTTGGCTGATATGGCTACAAAAATAGAATCAGCCCGTTGTCTTTTATATAAGGCAGCTTGGCTATTGGATAATGAAAAGCCTTTTGAGAAATATGCTTCCATGGGCAAACTTTGCGCTGCAGAGACAGCTATGTGGGTTAGCACTAAAGCGGTACAAGTTCTGGGAGGTTATGGTTACATGAAAGATTATCCGGTAGAAAGGTATATGAGGGAAGCTAAACTTTTTGAGGTGATAGAAGGAACTTCTCAGATTCAAAGGAATATTATAGCAAACTTAATTCTAAAGGAAAAGGAATAATTAAGGGGTGCAAAGATGCATATAGCGGTTTGTATTAAGCAAGTTCCGGATACAGAGGAACTTGCTAAGGTTAGGGTAAATGTAAAAGATAACACCATTGTCAGGGAGGAAATAAAGAGTATTATTAATCCTTTTGACGAAAACGCACTAGAGGAAGCTTTGAGGATAAAAGAGACAAATGCAGCTTTGGTGACTGCTATATCGATGGGTCCTCCTCAGGCTGAAGAAGCTCTTAGAAAAGCTCTTGCCATGGGAGTGGATAAGGCTATTCTTGTGTCTGATCCTGTTTTTGCCGGTTCTGATACCTGGGCAACTTCTCATATTCTTGCGGAGGTTATAAAGAAAGTGGGGAACTTTGATCTTATCATAGTTGGTAAACAGGCAATTGATGGAGATACAGCCCATGTAGGTCCTGGTATTGCTGAATGCTTAGGAATTCCCCAAGTAACTTATGTGCGAAAAATTGAACTTGAAGATAGGGTAATAAAGGCTGAGCGAGTTTTAGAGGATTATTTTGAAGTGGTACAGGTGAAGCTGCCTGCTTTGATTACGGTTGTTAAGGAGATAAATGAACCTCGATATCCATCGCTCAGAGGTCTTTTAAAAGCTAAGAAGATGGAGATCGTAGTTTGGAATAACCAATTTTTAGGTCTTTCTTTAAATAAGATAGGTCTGGAAGGTTCTCCCACTCGAGTGGTCAAAATATTTACCCCAGAATCACCTTCTAAAGGGGAAATTGTTGAAGGTGATTCAAATAGGAAAGTCGATAGAATAATTGAAGAAATAAAGAAAAGGAATCTTTTAAAATGGCTACAATAGAAATAATCAACGATAGATGTACTGGATGCGGCGAATGCGTTTCGATTTGTCCTCTTTATTTAATTAAGATGGAAGGGGATAAGGCTCAAATTATGCCCGGATGTACATTTTGCGGGGCTTGTGTAGATGCCTGTTCTTTCGAAGCTATTGTTTTGGAAGAAGAGAAGAAAGAAGTAAATCTTTCTGTTTGTCAGGGAGTTTGGATTTTTGCTGAACAGAGAGAAAAAAAAATTATGTCAACTACATTTGAGCTCTTAAGCGTAGGTAGAAAATTAGCTGATGATTTAGGTGAAAAACTCTCAGTAGTTTTATTGGGGAATAAAATTCAGGAAAAAGTAGAGATATTAAAAAAATATTCGGTGGATGAAATTTATCTTGTCGACCATCCTTTTTTAGGTGAGTATAGCACCAGTTTTTACACTAAGGTATTCGCTGATCTGATTAGAAAATTCAAACCCGAAGTTTTGCTTATGGGGGCTACCAGCATAGGAAGAGACTTAGCTCCTCGGATTGCTGTCCGTCTCAATATAGGTCTTACTGCAGATTGTACTTCTTTGAAAATAGACAAAGAAAAAAAGTGTCTTGTTCAAATTCGTCCTGCCTTTGGTGGTAATATAATGGCAAGCATTATATCACCCTACCATAGGCCTCAAATGGCAACAGTGAGACCAAAAGTTATGAAAAAAATGCTCCCCCAATCTCAAATTTCTTCCCAAGTTGAGGTTATTAAAATTGACCCTGAATTGAGTGGTGAAAGTAATTTATTAAAGATTATTGGTAGAATTAGAGAAGAGGCTGATGTTAAAAATCTGCAAGAAGTCGATATAATAGTTTCCGGGGGAAGAGGTCTTGGTGGACCGGAGAATTTTTCTCTTATAAGAAAACTGGCAGGTCTTTTAGGCGGTGCGGTGGGAGCTTCTCGTGCTGTTGTTGATGCTGGTTGGATTCCTTCTTATCATCAGGTTGGGCAAACAGGTAAAACTGTGCAGCCCAAACTCTATATTGCTTGTGGCATCTCTGGAGCAATACAGCACCAGGTGGGAATGAGAAATTCAGAGGCAATTGTAGCTATAAATAAAGATCCAGAAGCTTCTATTTTTAATATAGCTACTTACGGAATAGTTGAAGATTTACACAGTTTTTTGCCGCTTTTGATCAAGAAGTTAGAAAATCTTTCTTTCAAGGAAAACTAAAAATGTTTTCTCGTAGTTTGGCCAAGGAAGAAATACAATTAGTGGAGAAAATTGAGAATTTTGTAAAAGAAAAACATGCCAGATGCGAAGGACATGATTACTCTCATATTCTTCAGGTAGCCAAGAATGCTATTAAGATAGCTAAAAAAATAATTGATCCTGTGGATCCTTTTGTTTTAATTTGCGGGGCACTTTTTCACGATTTGGGAAGAGTAAACCAGTCCAGTGGTATTTTGCATGGATTAAGAGGAGCAGCGCTGGTTGATCAGTTTCTTAAGGCTACCTGGATTGATAAAAAAACAGGCAAGAAGATTGTTCGGATTGTTACTCGCCATACTCCTACCTCTCACATATCTCCTGATACGGTGGAGGAAAAAATAGTTTATGATGCTGATACCCTTGACAGATTTGGCTGGATTGGACTTTTGCGGGGAATACTCAATAAAAAAGGTTCTTTGGAAGAAATTTTTGAAAGCGTAATAGTTAAAAGAAGCCAGGATTATGATAAATTAATATTTGAAGAGAGCAAAGAGATAGGATTAGAGTCTTACAAAGAAACACTTTTTTTCCTGGAAAAACTTCAAAGGGATATGGGTAAGAGGCTAAAAGGGGTGAAAGAAATTGTTCTTCCTCTGAATAAGAAAAAAAAATGACTAAACAAGAGCTTTTAATTCAAGCTAAGGCGCATATTTTTTCCACTGGTCTTGGTGACAGTGGGAGTAAGTTATGTAAATTTAACATGCAATACGGACTGGCAAAAATTCATTATTGGCAACAAAAAATGGGTATATCACCTCTGGCAAGTTTTATTTCCTGTCCCGACATGACCATAACGCGAAACAAAACAAGGTGGATGAGTGGTTTTGGATATGGAGGTAAGATTAGTTGGGGAAAAGGCGATGAAGAAATTATAGCATTGGATACAAAACCTAATGCTTGCGGAATGTTAGTGGGTGGAATAGATCAGTTTCCTGATGAACAAACTATTTTGGAAAGAATTGAGAAATTTCGTGGTTCTGTTAACGTTATTGATAAAGTGGAAATCAAGTGGAATTTTAGCAAAGGCAATCATTTTATTGATATATTTTCGGTAAAACCGAGAAGGAATATTAAGCTTGCTCCTTATATATTTATTATCCATGGCTCAGCCAACGAACTACAGGAGACTAGTCCCTGGAAATGGGGACTTTACTGGGATAAATCATCTTCTTTGCAAGAAGCAGCAGTAGCGTTTGAGAGTCCTTTTGGCCTATTTCATTTTGTTGAAGGGAAAAAGGCTCGCCGTTTTTTTGATTTGTACCAATTTGCCGATAATTTTTCCCAAAAAAAAAGAGAATTAGTAGCCAAGAAGTTATTTGGAGAATACCAGCTTATATGCAATGAAAACCATCAAAGACTTTTGAACTATAACGAGATTTTACTTGGTTGTCACTATATAAGTGATTTTAATAAGCTATATCCCTTGACTTTAAGGCCTGATCTTCCTGCCTACCTTTTGAGAGGTAAACCAAATTTAAGCCCGGAGATAATTGAGGCTCTGGGTTTTGAGAAGCGAGCTAAAAATTTAAAGGTATATAATCGTCTGAAAAAAGCCAATATAATTCCTCACGGTGGAGGGTACAATTTTTCCCATCTTTTGGGTGTGGAAGAAGTTTACGAAGTGCAGGGGAAACGGTACTTTAAAATTGATGCCGCTAATGACAGGGGAAAGCAGATTATAGGCGATGTAAAAGATATGCCCTATCAGTACAGGGGGAAAGAAGTCTTACTTAAAACAATGGAACTTAATATGGCTGAAATTATAGCAAAACTCATCCCTCTTTATGTGGTGATGGTATAATCGATGTCCTTTATAGCTGATTTTCATATTCATTTTAAATATAGTAGAGTTACTTCCGGGGATATGGATATTTCTGGCCTGGACAAATTTAGGGATCTTTATTTTGGTGGTTGTCTTACTTTGTAAAATTAGATGTGGTTATGATGGTATATATTGTAAAGTTGAAATTTTTGGTGAGGAGCAGGTAAGAGAAAAGAAAAATGGACAGTTAAAGTTTTTTTGAATTATTTAACTTTATTTACAAGGAAATCAAGGGAAACGGTATTTTTTTTCCCTTGATTTTGAAGGTTAGTTGACATAAGCCTTTAAAAATGTATTATTTAAAGAGTAAAAAAAGAGGAGAAGAGTGAGACTTTCAAATTATTTATTTTTTACTACTAAAGAAACTCCCGCGGAGGCAGAGCTTACTAGTCATCAATTAATGCTAAGGGCTGGACTGATAAAACCAGCAGCCTCCGGACTTTACTCTTTTCTGCCGGCAGGCTATAGAGTCTTAGATAAAATCATTGGCTTGGTAAAAGAAGAAATGGATAATGCTGGAGCGCAACAACTTCTTTTGCCTTTCATTCAACCAGCTGAGCTCTGGAAAAGGAGTGGAAGGTGGGATGAGTATGGAAAAGAGCTTTTACGTTTTAAGGACCGTAAGGGAAGTTGGTTTATTCTTTCTCCCACTCATGAGGAAATCATCACGGATTTAGTGGCAGAGGTATTAACCTCGTATAAGAAGTTACCGGTTGTTGCGTACCAGATTCAAATAAAGTTTAGGGATGAGCTTCGCTCCAGAGGGGGCGTAATTAGATCAAGAGAGTTTTTAATGAAAGATGCTTACAGTTTTTGTCAGGGCGAGGATCAGATGAAAGAAATTTATCAGGGGATGAAACAGGCTTATGAGAAGATATTTTCTCGTTGTGGACTGGAGTATAAGTTAGTTGAAGCAGAAAGTGGTCCCATAGGAGGAGATATTTCTCATGAATTTATAGCTCTTGCACCTTTAGGGGAAGACAAGATAGTTGAATGTCAGAGCTGTGAATATGCATTCAAACTGGAAAAGGCAGTAAGGCAGGAAAATGAAGAATCTTCGTCTGAAAATAGATGTCCGGTATGCCAGGCTTCTCTACAAGTAAAAAGAGGATTAGAAGTAGGTCATCTTTTTCAATTGGGTTATAAATACTCTTCCAGTTTAGGAGCTTTTTTTTTAGACCAAACAGGAAAAAAACTTCCTTTATTAATGGGATGTTACGGTATTGGAATATCTCGTCTTCCTGCTGCTATCATTGAGCAAAACTATGATGAAGAAGGTATTATCTGGCCTGAGAAAGTTGCACCATTTGCGGTTGTAGTTATTCCGACTTCCGAGAGAACCTTTAATTTTTCTGAGAAACTTTATCGAAAGTTAAAAGATGCCTCAATAGATGTATTATGGGACGACAGGGATATCTCAGCAGGAGCAAAGTTTAAAGATTCTGATCTCATAGGTATTCCTCTGAAAATAATTGTAGGGAAAACTTTCTTAAAAGAGGGAAATGTTGAGATAAAAAAACGTAAAAGTGGCGAGTTGATAAAAGTAAAAAAAGAAGAACTTATTAAAAAGGTAGAGGAGTTGGTTTAAATATGGAGAACGCAGAATTAATTTCAGCGCTTGAGTCTATTCAGCGAGAGAGGGGCATTACCAAAGATACTTTATTGGAAGGTGTGAAAGAAGCTCTTTATTTTGCTTATAAAAAGAAGTACTCTTGTCCCCCACGAGAGTTGTGGGTAAATTTAGATGAGGGAAAAGGAGAATTTAAGGTTTTTGTTAAAAAACTGGTAGTAAAGAAAGTTAAAAATAAAGCGGTGGAAGTTTTGCTTGAAGATGCTCAAAAGATAAATCCTGAGATTAAAATTGAGGATGAAATAGAGATAGAAGTTGACCCTTTGGATTTTAGTCGAGTAGCTGCCAGTACTGGAAAGTATGTTATGATGCAACAAATTGTGGAAAAAGAGAAGGATAAATTCTATGAAGAATTTAAGGAAAGAGAGGGAGAATTAGTAAGCGGGACTGTTCAATATAAAACTGAGTACTTTATTTTAGTTGACCTTGGTAAAATGGAAGGGATTCTACCCGAAAGAGAGACTTTTCCTAACAAGAGTTACAAACAGGGAGAAAGAATTCTGGCCTATATCATGCGGGTTACGAGAGAACCTAAAGGGCCTCATATTGTTTTGTCTCAGACGCACCCCAATTTTTTACGTCTGCTGTTTGAGATGGAAGTTCCCGAAATTAGCGAAGGTATAGTAAAGGTTGAACAAATTAAAAGAGATCCAGGTAGAAGAGCCAAAGTTGTGGTTAGATCAAATGATGAAAAAATTGACCCAGTTGGAGCATGTGTAGGTTTGCGTGGTTCCAGAATAAAAGCTATCTTAAGAGAGATGAGTACAGAAAAAATAGATATAATTAAGTACAGTCCTAATGTTGCTGAATTCATAAAGAATGCTTTAAAACCAGCAGAAATACATCAGGTTAGGGTAGACGCAGAGAAAAAAGAAGCTAAAGTTATAGTCACAGATGATCAATTGTCCCTTACAATTGGAGCTAATGGAGAAAATGTAAAATTAGTGGCAAAGCTTACTGGTTGGCAGATAGATATTCGTTCTTTGGGACAAATAGAGAGAGAGGAAATTCTTTTACAAAATTTGCCTGGAATAGGATCAAAAACTCTGATTTCTCTAAGAGAACATGGCTTTTTAACTCTTAAAGATATCGTAAGAGGTGGTTTAGAAAAGTTGGTTGAGGTTGAAGGAATTGGTTCTAGAACGGCACAGAGGATATTAGAAAAAGCTCAAGAGAAATTGGCTTAGCTAGGGAGGTTATAATTTGCGAGTCTATCAACTGGCCAGAAAGTTAAAAATTCCCACTAAAAAGTTACGGGAAGTTTTATCTGAATTGGGAGCAAAAGGTAAAAGTAATTTAAGTAACCTCAGTTCCCAGGAAATTAAAGAGATAAAGGGGTTTTTAAGTAAAAAACTCCCAGGGAAACTTTCTGGAAAAGTTTTACCTCCCAGAGATCCTATCGTTACCTTTTTGGGACATGTGGATCATGGAAAGACTTCTCTTTTAGATGCAATTCGTAACACTCAGATGACCCAAAATGAGGTAGGAGGTATTACTCAAAAAATCGGAGCCTCAGAGATATACTTTCAAGGGAAAAGAATAGTTTTCATTGATACCCCCGGTCATGAAGCTTTTACTGCTATGAGAGCACAAGGAGCTCAGATTACAGATATTGCTGTGTTAGTTATAGCTGCTGATGATGGAGTTATGCCTCAAACTGAAGAGGCTATAAGTCATGCTCAGGCAGCGAATGTTCCTATTTTGGTAGCAATAAATAAAATTGATAAGGAAAATGCCGATCCTGATAGAATTAAAAAACAACTTACTAAGTATAATTTGACTCCCGAAGATTGGGGAGGGGAGACGATTTGTGTAGAAGTTTCCGCGTTAAAGAAAAAAGGATTAAATGAACTTTTAGAAATGGTACTTTTGCAGGCAGAAATAATGGAACTATCTGCTGATCCCAATGGAAAGTTAGAAGCAGTAG
>CAZGDY010000004.1:6642-37292 GCA_964524965.1 uncultured Clostridia bacterium | reverse complement strand
CAGGCAGAAATAATGGAACTATCTGCTGATCCCAATGGAAAGTTAGAAGCAGTAGTTGTGGAAAGTGAAGTACATCAGCAAAAAGGTGCCTTTTCCGCTTTAATAATAAAGCAAGGGGTTTTGAAGGTGGGGGACCTTATTGGAGGAGGAGGGGTTTATGGGAAGATAAGAGCTCTTATAAATTGGGAAGGAAAAAGATTAAAAGAAGCTGGTTCCTCTACTCCTGTGCAGGTACTGGGTCTTTCTAGTACATCTTTACCGGGTCAGATTTTTGTCAAAGTAGGTAGTGAGCGAACGGCAAGACGTATGGCAGAAGAGACAAAAGAGAAAATTAGGCAAAAAAGCTTGCATAAGAGAGAAAAAATAACACTGGAAAGTATTTTTAGCTCTCCTCAAGAAAAAGTTAAGACTCTTAATTTAATTTTAAGAGCTGATAGCCAGGGAGCTCTAAGAGCTATCGCTGATGTTTTAGCCAATATGGAGGATGAGAATATAAAAGTGAAAGTAATATCTCAGGGGATAGGAAATATTAAAAAATCAGATGTTTTGCTTGCTGCCAGTTCTGAAGCTACAATATTTAGCTTTAATGTTATCATTCCTCTGGAAATTCAAACTCTTGCCAACCAAGAAGAGATAGAAATAAGAGAATATCGTATAATATATGATATTATTGAAGATGTTAAACTATCTCTCAAAGGCATGTTGGAACCTGTTTATATTGATGATTTGGTAGCAAAAATTGAAGTTAGAGATACCTTTAAAATCCCCCGCGTAGGGACAGTAGCTGGGTGCTATGTACTAGAAGGCAAAGTGGTTCGAGGAGCTAAGGCGAAGATAATAAGAAAAGATAAATCCATAGGGGAAGGTGTAATAACAAGTCTCAAGAGATTTGATCGTGATATTAATGAGGTTTCCACTGGACTTGAGTGTGGCTTAAAAGTGGAGGGAGCAAATGAGGTTCAGAAAGGAGATTCCATCGAGGTTTACCAGCAACGAAGGGTACGTTAGTACTTTTTATGTCCGTTTATTAAATTAAATGATCATAGGCACTTTAGAAATATACATTCGCTTGTCTTCCTCTAATTCTTTAAAAGATAAACGCAGAATAATTAAAAGTTTGATTTCTCGTATCCGGAATAATTTTAATGTTTCGATGGCTGAGATAGGTGATCATTCTTTATGGCAAAGAGCAAAGCTTGGAATAGCATTTCTTTCCTCAGAGACCAATTATTCTAATAAGGTTTTAGACAAGATTTTAGAGTTTTTGAATAGGGAAAAGGAATTTTTTATAATTGAGTTTAAAAAAGAAATCTTATGACAAAAAGGTTCCCGAATGGACAGTTTATTTTTGATAGATAAGTCCAAAGGGATAAGCTCTCACGAAGTTGTGAAAAGGATGAGAGCTCTTATTGGAGAAAAGAAGATTGGTCATGCAGGGACTTTGGATCCTGCCGCTCAAGGGCTACTTCTTGTTTGCGTAGGCAAAGTGACTAAATTGACACCCTTCCTTCAGGAGTTAGATAAAACCTATCAATGTAGAATAATATTTGGAATTTTTACTAGTACTCTCGATGAGGAAGGAGAGGTTATAGAAAAGAAAGACGCTTCTTCCTTAAAAGAAGAACAAGTGAGAGCTATTTTTCACCGCTTTAAGGGTAAGATATTTCAGAAGCCTCCTATGTACTCGGCTGTCCACTGGCAGGGAGAGCGCTTGTATAATCTGGCAAGAAAGGGTACAAAGGTGGAAGTACCTCCTCGCCAGGTGTACATATATGATTTAAGGCTGATAGGATTTCATCCAGGAGTACATCCCGAAGCTGTATTTGAACTTTGCTGTTCCAAGGGTACTTATGTTAGGAGTTTATGTCGGGACATTGGTGAAGCATCCGGATATGGAGCTTATCAAGCTTCACTTTGCCGAACAAAAATTGGCCCTTTTTCATTAAAGAGTGCTCAGGACCTAAAAAATGTTCAAAAAGCGACGGAGAAAGGTGAGTTAAGTAAGATTCTTTTTTCTCCGGCTGATGCCCTCCCTAATTTTCCAAAAATTTTAGTGAAAGAAGGAGTAGAGAAATTAATAAAATGGGGCAGGCCCCTTTATTTTTCTCATTTTTTTGGAATTTCTCCTGATTTAGAAAAAGGCGATAGAGTGAGGCTTTGCTCAAAAGAAGGCAGGCTTCTAGCTGTAGGGGTGGCTTTGCAAAGTGGTTTCCATTTTGCAAAAGATAAGGTAGGATTTAAATATCTCAGGGTGCTTGTCTAATAATGATGATAAGAAAGGTTTTTTCTAAGACAAAAGAAAAACTAAGTGTTTTTTTAACCATAGGATTTTTTGATGGAGTTCATCGTGGCCACCAGAAAATTATAAATGAAATTGTCGAAAAGGCAAAACTAAATAATATTCAAAGTTGCGTGATTACCTTTAATCCTCACCCTCTCGAGTTTTTTTCTGGTAAAAGGATGAAGTTTTTGACTTCCTGGGAGGAGAAAAAGGAAATCTTTTGTTTGTTGGGAATTAATTTAACGCAGGTTTTTACCTTTGATTCTCAATTTGCCAATCTTTCTCCCCAAGAATTTTTGCAAAAACTAAACGAGATTTTTGATATTCGTCAGATTGTAGTGGGGGAAGAATTTAATTTTGGACTCAAGAGGGAAGGAAATATTAATTTTTTATACCAGAAGCAAGCTGAGTTTGGCTACCAACTCAAAACTGCCCCATCTCTAAAATTAGATGGAGAGAAAATCGGTAGTTCTTTACTTAGAAAATGGCTTGGAGAAGGAAAGGTAGATAAGGTTGCACAGGGATTAGGTCGTTTTTCCACCATTATCGGTAAAGCGATTGCCGGAAGAGAGAAAGGTCAAGAAATTAGTTGTTCTACTGTTAGTTTACAAACCGATTCTCATAAGCTGCTTCCTGGAGGAGGAGTTTATGTAGGGTATATAGAGGAATTTGGGGTAAAATACAAAGCTGTGATAAATGTTGGTGGCAAATCTGCTTTTGAAGATTTTACTTTAGATGTTCAAGTTCATATAATGGGTTTTAAGGGCGATCTTTGCGGAAAGACATTGAAAGTAAATCTGGTAGAAAAAATAAGAGATATTCACCCCTTTTTAGCGCCAGTACAATTTTCTCGGCAATTCAAAAAAGATAAAGAGAGAGCAGAAAGAATATTGAAGGACTATACTTTTTTATTCGGAAATTGTTAAAATGAGCTATAAGTTGCCAATCGAGGAAACTAAACGTAAAACACTGGGTAAAATTATACACCACTTTCCAATTGTTGAATCTACCAATAAGATAGCTTTTTCTTTTGCCGAGAAAGGAGAAAAAGAAGGGACTGTGATTGTGGCTGACAAGCAGTTTAAAGGAGAAGGACGCAGAGGAAGAAAATGGTTTTCACCATCAGGAGGTTTATGGTTTTCAATTATCTTACGTCCTCCTTGTTCGCCAGAGCAAACCTTTATTTATCCTTTATTGGGGGCAGCAGCAACAGTTAAGACAATTAAAAAGATTTCTTCTTCTGATGCTTATATTAGCTGGCCCAACGATACTTTTATTAGGGGAAAAAAGATAGGAGGAGCAATGTGCAAGCTAAAAGCCGAGAAGGAAAAAGTAAAATGGGTAATCCTGGGAGTAGGGATAAACCTTAATGTTGAGCATTTTCCTTTGTCTTTGGAGAACTCAGCCACATCGCTTTTATTAGAAACCCACAGGTTAACTTATCCTTTTTATTTTTTAGATTGTTTCCTTACTATTTTGGAAGATTTATATTTTCTTTCTAAATTAAGCCAGACTTTACTTATAAATAAACTTCAAAACTTTTTTCCTTTTACAGAAAAATTGGTGCGATTAACTTTTTCTGGTGAGGACAAGATAGTTCGGGTTAAAGGTATTGATTACCAAGGACATTTAATTGTAGAATCAGAAGAAGGTCAGCAACAGACAATAACTCCAGGAGAATCTGTTTCAATCGATTATTTAGGGCCTTAGTAGATTTAATTATTATTCCTCCTGGATATTTTCGATAATAAGGGGCTAAGCTTTACTTTTAATTTTTGTAAAATTTTGTGCTACGATCGGTAAATTCTCTCAAAAAAGAACTATTGGATAATACTTTTAGAGAAGGGAAAGTTTTTCTGGAAAAGTTGTTCTTCGGGAAATTTAAACTAGTATCGTGTACGAGGAGTTCTACCTATGAATTTAGTTATTGATATTGGCAATACAATTACAAAGACAGGTCTTTTTAATGAGGAGATGGTACTTCTCAGAGGCACTTTTTCCACTCATCCAGATAAAGAACCCGATGAATGGGGTATTATGTTGATGAATTGGCTAAAAATATCACCAGAAAAACCTGTTATTGATGTAGTAGTTATCTCTTCCGTGGTTCAAAGTACTTTTTTAACTATAAAGAAAGCTGTGCTCAGGTATTTTGAGGTATCTCCCATAGAACTTACTCATCAGATAGCCAACATTCCTATTCTCTGTGATAATCCCGAAGAGCTCGGAGCTGACAGAATAGCTAATGTTATTGCTGTTAACAGGATGTATCAGATACCAGCTGTAGTTGTAGATTTTGGTACGGCTACCACCTTTGATGTTATATCCAAAAAAGGTGAATATATAGGTGGGGTAATTGCTCCAGGTATTCGCGTTACTTCTGAGGGTTTGTGGCAGAAGGCAGAAAGACTTTTCCCGGTTAAATTCAAAAAGCCTAATCTGGTTATTGGGAAAAATACTTCTGATAATGTAACTTCCGGGATGTTTTATACCTTCATAGGGATGGTTAAGGAAGTATTAAGTCAGATCGAAAAAGAAACGGGGCAAAAGTTTAATGTTATTGCTACAGGAGGTTGGGGAAGAATTATTGGGTTGGAATGCGAAAAAATTAAAGAGATTAATCTTGATTTAACCTTGCAGGGACTTAATTTTGTTGCTCTTAATCTGAAAAACAAGGAGTAATGAAGATGGAATTTAAAGTAATAAAAATGGAACTTCCTGCTAACGCTAATATAATTTTAGGGCAAACTCATTTCATAAAAACAGCAGAAGATTTATATGAAGCTATGGTCGCATCCTCTCCAGGGATAAAGTTTGGAGTCGCATTTTGTGAAGCTTCAGGTCCCTGTCTTGTGAGAGCCGAAGGAAACGATGAAGAACTTAAAGCAGTAGCAATTAAAAATGCTTGCGCTTTATCTGCTGGGCATATCTTTGTTATTTTAGTGAAAGAAGTTTTCCCAATCAACGTACTTAATGCAATCAAAATGTGTCCGGAGGTTTGTTCCATATTTTGTGCTACAGCTAATCCTGTTCAAGTAATAGTGGCTGAAACAGAACAGGGCAGAGGTGTTATGGGAGTTATCGATGGGTTCTTTTCTAAAGGAGTAGAAAAAGAAGAAGACATTAAAGCCCGCAAGAAACTATTAAGAGATATCGGCTACAAATTATAAGAGGATGTAAGCTAATATAAAGAGGAAATATCTTTTGTATACTTATAACTTTTTATGCCTAACACTTTGATCTTATAAAATGATTAAATCCTTTTTGGGAAATTTTTTAAATTTTTTGGAATAAAAAAATCAAACCGGAAAAGTTCTCCAGGTTTTTTTCTTTAATCTTTGTAACAATTTTCCACTATCTTTTATCAATTGTAGATTTGAAGCTAAGAGGTTTTCCTGCCTTTTCCAAAACCATTTCTTGTTTAGATTGCTAGCAATAACAGAGGAAAATATTGTTTTTCACTGGGAACGGGGAAGATATGACCTTTTTAGAGATTTTTACCTTTACTACTTACTAATAGATAAGCTTCTTTGAAAACCCCTTTAGAAAATCTAAATTGTTATTTATTTACTTGCGAAAATTTAAAGAAAAGATATAATAGCTAACGATTAGTATACAGTATACAAAAGTCAGGTGATAACTAAATGCAGTTTGATAATTCCAGAATAAAAGATCATCCCAAGCTTAGTGAAGTTGTCTATACCACCATTAAAAAGAAGTTAATTAACCAAAGCGAATGGATTACTTCAGGAGTTAAACTCCAGGAAAATCAACTTGCCCATGAATTAGGGGTAAGCAGGACTCCTGTTAGAGAGGCCATGCATAGATTAGAAAAAGACGGACTGATCCAAATAATTCCTCGCCGGGGAGCTTTTGTCAGGACTGTATCTTCCAAAGATGTTCGAGAAATTTTTGACATAAGAGGAGCTCTTGAATCTTTAGCTGTAAGGTCTTCTTTGTCTTCTCTTGACAAGAAGAAACTTTCCAAGATGAGAACCCTTTTTAAAGAGTGTGAGGAACTTGTCCAAAAAGGGGACCTGAGCTTTTTTATCCAGTTAGATGAAGAATTCCACGATTTTCTAATTAGGTCTGGTAAAAATGAAAGATCGATTCAAATGATTGAAAACTTAAATAATCAGATTCGCCTGGCAAGATTTAAATCATTTTCGGTTCCGGGAAGGGCAGGAAAAGCTTTTGATGAGCATAAGAGGATAATTGATGTTATGCTGACCGGGGATAAAAATAAAGCTGAAACGCTAATCCTTGAACATAGCGAAAATGCTAAGCAAAATATTCTTTCTTTTGTGCAAGAATAATAAAAAAAGGAGTAGGTAATGTCAAAAAAACTTAGCGAAGAGGAGCTTTTGGCAAAGGCTAAAAAGCCTGAGAAAGATGCGTTAAAACTTCATCCTTTCTATCGAGGAAAAATAGAAATAGTATCTAAATGTGCAGTTAGAGATTTTAGTGATTTTGCTATATGGTACACTCCTGGTGTGGCTCAACCCTGTCGAGTAATAGAAAAGAACAAGGAAGCGGTATATGAGAATACTAATAAAGGGAATACAGTGGCTGTAGTTTCTGATGGGACAAGAGTGCTGGGGTTGGGAGATATAGGTCCGGAAGCAGGACTTCCGGTAATGGAAGGTAAAGCTCTTTTGTTTAAATATTTGGGAGGAGTAGATGCCTTTCCTATTTGTCTTGATACTAAAAATCCTGATGAGATAATTACTGCAGTGAAATGGTTACAACCATCTTTTGGAGGGATAAATCTTGAGGATATTGCTAAACCTAAATGTTTTTATATTTTAGACCGACTACGAGAGGAGATGGATATTCCGGTATGGCATGATGACCAGCAGGGGACGGCAGCTGTTACCTTAGCTGGCTTGGTTAATGCTCTTAAAATTGTGGGAAAAGATATTAGCAAGGTAAAAATTTCCATGATTGGTGCAGGTGCTGCAAATATGGCTATCGCAAGAGTTTTTATTTCAGCTGGAGTTTCAGCTGGTAATATAATTATGGCTGATAGCAAGGGTATTCTTCATCCTGATAGAAAAGATATTGATAGAGAAAAAGATAAACAAAAGTGGAATATGTGCTTGAAGAGTAATGCGGAGCGCAGAAAAGGAGATATACAAAAAGCAATGGAAGGAACAGATGCTTGTATTGCTGCTTCTAAGCCCGGACCAGGAACAATTAAGAAAGAATGGGTGAGGGGTATGGCCAATAATGCGATAGTATTTGCCTGTGCTAACCCTATCCCGGAGATATGGCCCTGGGAAGCAAAAGATGCAGGAGCAAGAGTGGTTGCAACCGGACGCTCTGACTTTCCCAATCAAGTGAATAACTCCTTGGGGTTTCCTGGAATATTCAGGGGAACTTTAGATGTAAGGGCAAAAACTATCACTGACAAGATGTGTATAGCTGCGGCCAATGAAATTGCCAAATGCGCCGAAGACAAAGGATTGAATGAGGAATATATTATTCCTGCTATGAATGAATGGGAGGTATTTCCCAGAGAAGCAGCTGCTGTAGGAATGCAAGCAATTGAAGAGGGTGTAGCAAGAATTAATATTACAAAGGAGGAGCTTTACACAAAAGCTTCCTCTATTATAAAAAGAGCCAGAGATGCGGTACAGTTTTTAATGGAAAAACAAATAATTCCACCAGCTCCAGAAGATTAAAGTAAGATTCAAAAAGCTAAATCAGTAAAGAAGACTAAAAAAATAGTAAATGTAATGTCTTTAGGGCAGGACATAAAAGAGAATAAATAATAAGGGAATAGACAAGAAAGGATAGCCGGCTTCAGGACGAAAAACAGATGAATATAAATAATGAAGATAGAATAAATTTTATGGGAAAAATTGAACAGTTAAGTGGTCAGAAAGTGCTTTCTTGTTACCAGTGTGGTAAATGTTCAGCCGGTTGTCCTGTTGCATCAGCTATGGATATTTTGCCCAATCAGATTATCAGGTTAGTTCAGTTAGGGGATGAGGATGTTTTAAATTGTAAAGCTATTTGGTTTTGTGCCTCTTGTTTTGTTTGTGCTTCTCGTTGTCCAAAAGATATTGATATTTCTAAAATAGCCGAATCTTTGCGCAGTATAAAATTAAGAAAGGGTTTTGATTATTTGTCTATTCCTAAAATCCCTTCTGAAGTTTTGGCTGAAATTCCACAGCAGGGGCTCATAAGTAGTTTTCGTAAATTCACCTCTTACTGAAGTTCTGGTTTTCAGGAGAAGCTTTTACAGGGAGAAAATGAAGTACACTTATTATCCAGGATGTACCTTGTCCACCAAAGCAAAGAATCTTGATAACTCAGCAAGAAAAACAGCTACTTTTTTAGGAATTGAGTTGAAGGAGCTTTCTCAATGGACCTGTTGTGGAACTGTTTTTCCTTTAATTACAGATAACCTAATGCCTCTCATTGCTCCAGCCAGAATTTTAGCTAATGCTGAAAAACAAGGTAATAAGTTAGTTACCATATGTGCTTTTTGCTACAATGTGTTGAAAAGAACTAATGTCACTTTAAAAAAGGACAGGCAAAAAAAAGAAAAAATTAGCCAATTTCTTAAGGATGAGGGAAAAGAATTTAGCGGTAAGATCCAGGTTATTCATTTATTGGAGCTTTTAAGAGATGGCGTAGGTTTTGAGAATATAAAAAATAAGGTAAAGAAAGAGCTTAGTAGCTTAAAGATTGCTCCTTATTATGGTTGTCAATTACTTCGTCCTGCTCAGGAACTTCAGCTGGACGACCCCGAAAATCCTCAGATAATGGAGAGCTTTCTTAAGAGCATAAGCTGTGAAGTTATTGATACTCCCTATAAGACAGAGTGCTGCGGTTCTTATTTAAGTGTTTCTTCGGAAGATGCAGCTTTAGATTGTTCCTATCGTATATTAGCCTCAGCTATAAAAAATGGAGCTGAGGCAATTAGTGTAAGTTGCCCTCTTTGTTACTTTAATTTGGATCAAAATCAAAAGAAGATAAAAGAAAAGATTTCTGGATTTATTGAAATACCCATATTTTATTTCACCGAACTTCTTAGTATTGCCTTGGGTATTAATTTAGGAAAAGAGATATTTGATCTGCATTTTGTGGACCCCAGACCTTTATTTATGAGTAAGAATTTAATATAAGAAAAGAGTAATTATGAAAAGAATTGGAGTTTTTGTCTGCCATTGCGGGATAAATATAGCCGGAATTGTAGATGTAAAAAAAGTGGTCAAAGAAATAGGTAAATATCCCGGAGTTGTTTATTCTAGTGATTATCAGTATATGTGCTCTGAGCCCGGGCAAAAATTAATGCGAGATGCTATTAAGGAAAAGAATTTGGAGGGTTTAGTAATAGCATCTTGCTCTCCTAACTTGCATGAGGCCACATTTCGCAGAAACGCAAAATTAACAGGGCTTAATCCTTACCTTTGTGAAATGGCTAATATTAGAGAGCAGTGTAGTTGGGTTCACAGTGACAAAGAAAAAGCTACCTTCAAAGCAATCGAAATCATTAAGAGTTTGATAGAAAAAGTGAAGTTTAATGAAGCTCTCTTAGCAGTACAGGTTCCTGTGACAAAAAAAGCTTTGGTGATTGGAGGAGGAATAGCTGGAATTCAAGTAGCCCTTGATATAGCCAACGCGGGGCATGAAACCATTTTGGTAGAAAAAGAGTCTTCCATAGGAGGGCATATGGCTCAGCTCTCCGAAACTTTTCCTACTTTGGATTGTTCTCAGTGCATTCTTACTCCTCGGATGGTCGAGGTTGGGCAGCACCCTAAAATAAAGCTTTTTACTTACTCTGAGATAGAGGAAGTTACAGGTTATGTGGGGAATTTTAAGGTTAAAATTAGAAAAAAATCCTCTTTTGTAGATTGGAAAAAGTGTACAGGATGTGGTTTGTGTACTGAGAAGTGTCCAACCAAAGTTCTCTCAGAGTTTGACAGAAAAATGGGTTCTCGCAAGGCTATTTATACTCCTTTTCCCCAGGCAGTACCTAATAAACCAGTAATTGATAAGGAAAATTGTTTATATTTTACTAAAGATAAATGTAAAATTTGTGAGAAGTTTTGTCCGGTGGGGGCGATTGATTTTGAGCAAAAGGATTCCTTAATTGAAGAAGAAATTGGAGCTATTATTATCGCTACAGGATATGATCTTTATCCAAAAGAGAAAGTGGGAGAGTACGGTTATGGCAGATTTAAGGATGTTATTGATGGTTTAACTTTTGAGAGATTGCTCTCGGCCTCAGGGCCGACAAAAGGTGAGGTTAGAAGGCCTTCTGATGGGAAAGTACCAAAAGAAGTAGTTTTTATTCAATGCGTTGGTTCCAGGGACGAAAAGGCGCTTCCTTATTGTTCTAAGATTTGTTGTATGTACACTGCCAAACATGCAATGTTGTATAAACATCGCTTACCAGAAGGGCAAGCTTATGTATTTTATATCGATATTCGTGCCGGAGGTAAAGGATATGAGGAGTTTTATCAAAGAGGGATGGAAGAGGAAGGAACCCTTTATTTAAGGGGCAAAGTATCCAAATTATTTGAGGAAAATGGAAAAATAATAATTTGGGGTGTAGATACACTGAGCGGGGAAAAAATAGAAATAGCTGCTGATATGGTGGTATTGGCAACGGGGATTATCGCAAGTCCTGCTGTTGGTGATTTAGCTAAAAAACTAAAAGTTATCTTAGATAGTAATGGTTTTTTAAGTGAAGCTCATCCAAAACTTAGACCCGTAGAAACTCTTACTTCAGGAATATTTTTAGCTGGTTGTGCTCAGGCACCTAAGGATATTCCTGAATCTGTAGCTCAGGCAAGCGGAGCAGCAAGTAAAGTACTGGCTTTATTTTCGGGAGAAAAACTGAGCCATGAACCAATAGTTGCTTATGTCGATGAGGAAATTTGTAGTGGGTGCGGAAAATGTGTTTCTGCGTGTCCTTACAATGCCCGAGAAATTGATCAGAAAAAAAAGATAGCAACTGTTAATGAGGTTCTTTGCCAAGGATGTGGGGCTTGTATTTCAGCCTGTTCCAATGGAGCCTCTCAGCAACGCAATTTTTCCAAAGGTCAAATTATATCTATGGCTGAGGCAATATTGTGAGAGAAGAGATAAAAGTTACAGAAAAAAAAACTTCTAAGATTGGTGCAGTATTAGTAGTAGGAGGTGGAATTGCTGGAATTCAATCCTCTCTTGATTTAGCAAATTCTGGTTTTAAAGTTTACTTATTGGATAAAGGGTTAAATGTTGGTGGGAGAATGACTCAATTAGATAAAACCTTTCCCACTAATGATTGTGCTATGTGTATTTTGGCGCCAAAGTTGGTTGAGGTGGGTAGACATGAAAATGTTCAAATTATCACTAAGGCTCAGCTGGATAAAATAGAAGGTGAGGCGGGAAGATTTAAAGTTAAGATTAAAAAATTACCCAGGTAT
Organism: uncultured Clostridia bacterium; assembly: GCA_964524965.1. Taxonomy (GTDB): domain Bacteria; phylum Aerophobota; class Aerophobia; order Aerophobales; family B3-G15; genus Kmv34. Next base: position 25,586 of record CAZGDY010000004.1, on the reverse strand, counting down.
GTCATTGAAGATTTGTGTACTGGTTGTGAAAAGTGCGTTGAGGGTTGCCCGGTAAGCTGGCCCAGTGAGTTTGAACATAATCTCATAAATAGAAAAGCTATTCATCGTACTTTCCCTCAAGCAGTACCCAACATATTTGCTATTGATAAAAAAGGGGAATCTCCTTGCCGAATAAATTGTCCAGCTGGTGTAAATGCTCAGGGTTATATTGCTTTTATTTCTCAGGGTAAGTTTAAAGAGGCGTTGGAGCTTATCAAACAAAACAATCCTTTTCCAGTTGTTTGTGGCAGAGTGTGCCATCATCCTTGTGAAGACAGTTGTAATCGCAAGGATGTTGATGAACCTGTAGCTATAAATGCTCTTAAAAGATTTGTAAGTGATTGGGCAAGAGGTAAAGAAAAAGACAAAATATTCTTATCTGCTCCCTTAAAAAAGGAAAAAATTGCCATAATTGGTTCTGGTCCGGCCGGTTTAACTTGTGCTCATTATCTTAGTGGCCGGGGATATCCTGTTACTATTTTTGAGGCTCTTCCTGTTGTCGGGGGAATGCTTAGAGTGGGTATTCCTGATTATCGACTTCCCAAAGATATGTTAGAAGAGGAGATTTTTTCCTCGGTAAAAAATTTGGGTGTTTCTATTCAAACAGGGGTAAATATTGGTGAAGATATAGCTTTTGATAAGTTATTTGAGATGGGATATTCTTGTATTTATATAGCTGTAGGCTGTCATCTCTCTCGCAAACTTAACATACCAGGAGAAAAAGCAGAGGGAGTTCTGGATGGAGTAGCTTTTTTAAAGGCGATTAATTTAGGGCAAAAACAACACTTAAGCGGAAAGGTAGTAGTAGTTGGAGGGGGTAATGTTGCTGTGGATGCGGCAAGGTCTGCTGTAAGGTTGGGGGCAAAGGAAGTTACGATTCTTTATAGAAGGTCCTCTCAGGAAATGCCTGCTATAAAAAGTGAGATCCAGGCTGCTATAAAAGAAGGAGTGAAAATTCACTATCTTGCAATTCCGACAAAAATAATATCTTCTAATGGGAATGTAGGAACTTTGGAGTGTTTGAAAATGAGATTGGGGGATTGTGATGTAAGCGGCAGAAGAAAACCAGTCCCCATCCCTAATTCTGAATTTTTTCTTTTCGCTAATTGGATAATTTCCGCGATAGGCCAAACGGCTAATATTTCTTTTTTACCTTCTTCTGTGAAAAGGACGGAATGGGGTAGTATTTATGTTAATCCTAAGACTTTAGCTACAACTAAAGAGGGAGTGTTTGCAGGAGGGGATGCAGTAACTGGTCCTGCAACAGCGATTGAGGCGATAGCCAGTGGCCACGAGGCAGCAATATCTATTGAGAGGTACTTGTTGGGAGAGGATTTAGAGAAAGGACGGGATAAAAAAGAAGTAGAAATTGCTAAAACACCTCAGTTTCATATAGAATCCAAGCCTCGTCAAAAAATGTCAGTTATTTTACCCCAGGAAAGAATAAAAAATTTTGAAGAATTTGAAACAACTTTTAGCGAAAAAATAGCTATTGAGGAAGCAAAAAGGTGTTTTAATTGCGGAGGGTGCTCTGAGTGTTTACAGTGTGTTGAAGCCTGTGAACAGGAAGCGATAGACCACCAGATGCTGGAAAAGGAAATCGAGGTTGACGTTGGTGCTGTAATTCTTGCTTTGGGTTTTGATGAATTTGATCCTAAAATAAAGCAAGATTATGGCTATGGTAGGTTGCCAAATGTTATTAGTAGTGTTGAGTTTGAAAGGATTTTAAGCTCTTCCGGTCCTTACCAGGGAGAGATTCTAAGACCCTCAGATAAAACTCATCCTAAGAGAATAGCTTTTATCCAATGCGTAGGTTCACGAGATGTATCCGGTGGTAAAGATTATTGTTCCTCAGTTTGCTGTATGTATGCTACCAAGGAAGCAATTGTTGCTAAAGAACATGCTCCTGGTATAACCACCCATATTTATTTTATGGACATGCGTGCTTTTGGAAAAGGTTTTGAGGAGTACTATCAAAGAGCTCAGGAAAGATATGGGGTTATTTATAGAAGGTGTAAAATTTCTCTAGTTGAGAGCATTCCTCAAAGTGATGATTTATTTATAAAATACGTTACTGAAGAAGGAGAAGTACTTAGACAGAGATATGATTTAGTTGTCTTATCTGTGGGGCTCATTCCACCTAAAGATCTTGCCGAGCTAAGTGAAAAGCTAAATGTTGAGCTCAATGAATATGGGTTTATTAAGGCTAACTCCTCTTTTTCAACCTGTACCAACTTAGCGGGGGTATATACTTGTGGAGCAAGCGTTGCACCAAAAGATATTCCGGAGTCTGTGGCTCAGGCTAGTGCTGCTGCAGCAGAGGTGCAAGCTTTGCTTTGGCAGGCAAGAGGGACAAAAGTTACTAAAAAGGAATATCCGGAAGAAATTGATGTTATCGACCAGGAGCCAAGAATCGGAGTTTTTGTCTGCAATTGTGGTATAAATATTGCCGGCTATGTAAATGTTCCTGAGGTAGTTGAGTTTGCTCGCAAGCTTCCCGATGTAGTTTACGTTGAGCAGAATTTGTACACCTGTTCTCAGGATACTCAGCAAAAGATTAAGGAAGTTATAAAAGAACAGGCTTTAAACAGGGTGGTAGTTGCCTCTTGTACTCCCAGAACTCACGAGCCTTTGTTCCAGGATACTATTCGGGAGGCTGGTCTTAACAGATATTTATTTGAAATGGCTAATATTAGAGACCAATGTTCCTGGGTCCATATGAGGGATAAAGATAAAGCTACAGAAAAAGCTAAAGAACTGGTAAAAATGGCTGTGGTTAAGGCAAAATTGCTTGCTTCGGTGAAGTCTATTTCCTTCCCGGTAACTTCTAAAGGGTTGGTCATTGGAGGAGGATTGTCGGGAATGGTAGCGGCTTTAAACCTGGCAGAACAAGGATTTGAAGTTTATCTTGTGGAAAAAGAAAAAAAATTGGGAGGGAATTTGTCTGATATTCATTACACTTTAAACGGATTGAATCCTCAGCATTTTCTCAAGACAGTTACAGAAAAAATAAAAGAAAATAAGCTTATTAGTGTGTATCTCGGGGCCGAGGTAAAGGAAGTATCAGGATACGTGGGGGATTTCCAAACTACTGTTTACTGCCGGGGGAAAGGTGAGATAAAAATAAAGCACGGGACAATCATTTTGGCAACAGGAGCTGGTTACTATCAGCCGAAAGAGTACTCTTACGGTGAAGATTCCAGGATAATTAGGCAAAGAGAGCTGGAAAATAAAATAGTAGAAGACCCTGAAAAAATAACAAATTATCAAAATATTGTGATGATTCAGTGTGTAGGCTCGCGCTGTCAGGAAAGAGAGTATTGTAGTAGAATTTGTTGTTCTCAGGCCATAAAAAATGCTTTGAGGATAAAAAAAATAAATCCCAAGGCAAATATATTTATTCTTTACAAAGATATTAGAACCTATGGATTTAAGGAAAAATACTACCGTCAGGCAAGGGGAAAAGGAGTATTGTTTTTTCGGTATGATGATGAGAATAAACCCCGGGTTACTCTCGATAAAGGTAAGTTAAGTATTAGTTTTAGAGACGGTATAATCAATGAAAATTTGACCGTAAATGCAGATATTCTTGTTCTTAGTGCAGGGATAGTACCCGGAGAGGACAATGATAAATTGGCAAAACTACTTAAAGTTCCTCTTACTGAGGATAAATTTTTTCTGGAAGCTCACAGCAAACTTCGTCCTTTGGATTTTGCGGCCGAAGGAATATTTTTATGTGGGTTAGCTCACTCACCTCGCTTTATAGAAGAAGCTATTTATCAGGCAATCGGAGCTGCTGGCAGAGCGGCTGTACTTTTGTCTCAAGAAAATATTGAAGCTAAAGGAATTGCGGTCTCGGTGAAAGAGAAGTGGTGTATCGGGTGCGGAAAGTGTGTTTCAATTTGTCCCTATGAGGCAAGAGAGATTGACGAGGAGAAAGGGGTTGCCAAAGTAAAAGAAGTTTTATGCCAGGGTTGCGGAGCTTGTGTAGCTGTTTGTCCCAGCGGAGCTACCCTGCAACCTAATTTTGGCAAAGAAAAAATTCTTGGTGCAGTAGATGCTCTCTTATGATTTTTGTAACAGACTACCTTAAAGATAATAAGTGGAGGGAAAGTTTTTCTTAAAAAAATTCTTAAGAAAATCTAAGCTATTATCCCTAAAGTAAAGGAGGGTTTGGATGGGCGATGAATTTGAACCAAAAATAATTGCTTTTTTATGTAATTGGTGTACTTATGCCGGTGCTGATTTGGCTGGCACTTCCAGAATTCAATATCCACCAAACATTAGAGCAATAAGGATGATGTGCTCTGGCGCTGTGGACCCTCTTTATATACTTAAGCCTCTTTTAGAAGGAGCAGATGGAGTACTCATTGGAGGATGCCATCCGGGAGATTGTCATTATATCAATGGTAACTACAAGGCAAGAAGGAGAGTTGCTGTTATAAAAAAGATACTTAAACAGTTGGGTTTAGAAGAAGAGCGAGTTTGGCTGAGGTGGATTTCAGCCAGCGAAGGGAAAAAATTTGCCGATACAGTAACTGAGATGGTAGAAAAAATAAAAAAAATGGGTCCTAATCCTGTGAAAGATTACTGGATGGTATAAAGGAGTAAATTTAATGGTCAAAATTGTGAAAATTGAGAAAGAAGGAATAAAAAGTGCATTTAACCTTCTTTTTAGGCAATTTTTAGAAAAAAATTTAGTGGATATGATTCTTGTTCCCCAGGAAACTTTTTCTGGTGATAATGTGGCACAAACATTAGTAAAGGATGCAGATAAATTAGCAAAGATAAATCCTTTAGCTCCGGTAATACCGGTAAATTCGTCTAAATTAATAGCGAATATTACTCACCAAAAACTGGGTAGGCAAATAGCAGCAGTATTAAGACCTTGTGAAATAAGAGCAGTTATAGAGCTTGCTAAATTTAATCAAGTGAGCTTAGATAATCTTGTGATAATAGGAATAGATTGCCCGGGAGTTTTTTCGGTGAAAGATTATGCCAAGTTAGTTAAACAATTAGGAGGTAGCGAGTTATTAGTTGATAAATTTTTGAGGATAGCGGAGATTGGAAAATTTCCTTTTGAAGGGTACATGCCAAGAAAAGCTTGTCAGATATGTGAGTTTCCCACCTCTGAAAAAGCGGATCTGGTGGTGGGAACAATTGGGAGAGCAAAAGAGAAAGAGATTTTTCTTCAAGCTCAAACTCCCACTGGTCAACAAATATTGAATAAATTAAGTTTAGAGAAAGGTAAATTATCTCCGGAGCGAGAGAAAGCTATCTTAAAATTAATAAAAAAAAGAAAAGAAAAACGGGGGAAGGTTTTTAAGGAAATACAAAATAAGATGGGAAGTTTCTCTTCTTTACTTTCTCAATTTTCCACCTGTATTTTGTGTTATAATTGTCGCCGAGTTTGCCCTATGTGTTATTGTGCAGAATGTGTGTTCGATACTCCTATGTTTAAATATCAGCCTAGTAAATACGCAGAGTGGGCGGAAAAAAAAGGAGCAATTAAGCTACCCAAGGATGTGTTACTCTTTCATTTAACTAAGATGTCTCATATGATCACCTCCTGTGTGGGATGCGGGCAATGTGAAGAGGCCTGTCCTAATGATTTGTCTTTAGGCAGTATATTTCCGGCGGTAGCAGATAAAGTTCAAGAAATATTTAACTATCTTCCGGGAAAGGATGTTCAGGAAGAGCCTCCTCTTGTTACTTTCAGAGAAGAAGAACTTGAGCCAAGATAGAGTGTGAAATAATTAAAGATTGTGAAGGGAGTGAAGATTTGGATGAGCAAATCAATAAAGACTGTATCTTAATCAACAATCTTGATAGCGATTTTAAATATCAAATTGCCGCTCAACCGGGAGGAGAAGATATCCAATATTGTTTTACCTGCGGAGCTTGCACAGCTAATTGTCCCTTATCAGAAATTGATCAAAAATATAATCCCAGGAAGGTAATCAGGATGGTTCTTTTGGGATTAAAAGAAAAAGTATTTAAGAGTGATTTTGTTTGGATATGTTCCAGCCATTATAATTGTTCTAAGAGGTGTCCTCAGGATGTAGATATTGGCTCAATCGCCAATGCGACTCGAGAACTTGCTTTAAAACAAGGATACTTTTTTTCCACTCCCAACAAGCCAAACAGTTCCAAAGCCATCCTTGGGCAAGAGCTTGATTTAAACTTTAAATACCAGATTGCCGCCCAACCGGGAGGAGAAAGTATAGTTCATTGTTTTGCCTGTGGAGCTTGCACAGCTAACTGTCCTGAACGAGAAAGGGACGATAGGTACAATCCAAGAAAGTTCATTAGAATGATACTTATGGGAATGAAAAAGCAAGTTTTCCAGGATGAGTTCATGTGGCTTTGCTCTACTCATTATAGGTGTCAAAGTCGTTGCCCTCAGGGAATAAATGTTAAAGCAATTATGAATGTTATTAAAAATATAGCTATTAAAGAGGGTTATAGTTTTCCTTTTTTAACTTTAAAAGATAAAAAGATGAGAAGCAGCAATGAATAAGGATAATAAAAAAGTTGGTGCTGTCATGGTAATTGGGGGGGGAATTGGTGGGATTCAGGCCTCTCTTGATTTGGCTAATTCTGGCTATAAAGTATATCTTCTTGAAAATAAACCTTCCATAGGAGGGGTAATGGCCCAATTGGATAAAACTTTTCCCACCAATGATTGTGCTATGTGTATTTTATCTCCAAAGCTGGTAGAGTGCGGAAGACATAAAGATATCCAGTTAATTTCCTATGCCGATATTAGAGAGGTTAGAGGAAAAGCTGGAAATTTCAAAGTAAAAATTGAAAAATACCCCCGATTCATCGAGGAGGATAAATGTACCGGATGTGGTGAATGCGCTGAGGTTTGTCCTGTCGAGGTGAAAAATGAGTTTGAGCAAGGGTTAGTTTTAAGGAAAGCTATTTACAGATTATACCCTCAGGCTATTCCTAACATTTTTACCATAGATGAAAAAGAGTGCTCTGAGTGTTTGCAGTGCATCGATACATGTAAAGCTGAGGCTATTAACCACTATCAAACAAATCAGGAAGTAGAAATAGAAGTTGGTTCAGTGATCCTTGCACCGGGGACAGAAACATTTGACCCTGAGTTAAAGGATGAGTACGGGTATTCTAGATACCCCAATGTGATAACCAGTCTTGAGTTTGAGCGTATTTTATCAGCCTCCGGACCTTACGCCGGGAAACTGTTAAGACCAGGTGATAAAAAAATTGCCGAAAAAATAGCCTGGATTCAGTGTGTAGGTTCAAGAGATGAATCTGTAGATAAGGGTTATTGTTCGTCAATATGCTGCATGTACACCGCTAAGCAGGCTATAATAGCCAAAGAGCACGCTAAAAAGGTGGAAGCTACAGTATTTTATATGGATATGAGAGCTTATGGAAAAGGATTTCAGAGATATGTTGATGAGGCTGAGTCAAGATATAAAGTGAGGTACATAAGATCAAGAATATCAGAAGTAAGGGAAAGTCCTGAATCTGGCAGCTTATTGGTAAAATACGAAACTGAAGCAGGAAAACTTTTAATTGAAGAGTTTGATTTAGTGGTACTTTCAGTAGGGTTATCTGTTTCCAATAAATTAAGGTCGTTGGCTCAAGTTTTAGGATTAGAGCTGAATGAATATGGGTTTTGCAAAACGGATGAATTCAGCCCTGTTAAAAGCTCCAGAAACGGAATATTTGTAGCCGGGTCTTTCCAGTCTCCCCAAGCCATTCCAGAGACAGTAATACAAGCCTCTGCCGCTGCATCCTCTGTTGCTGAGCTTCTTAAGGAAGAAAGAGGAAAATTAATTAAAAAGGAAAAATTTATTCCTGAAATTGATGTAGATAATAAGCCTCCCAGAGTTGGAGTATTCATTTGCCATTGTGGGATAAATATAGGTTCTTACTTAAATGTGCCTCAGGTAGTAGAATATGCGAGAGGGTTGCCCGGAGTGGTTTTTGTTGAAGATAATCTTTATGCTTGTTCTGAGGATACGCAGCGTAGAATACAGCAGGTTATTATTGAATACAATTTAAATAAGGTTGTCGTAGCTTCTTGCACTCCTCGCACTCATGAGTTTTTATTTCAAAAAAATATTCAACAAATAGGTCTTAATCCTTATCTTTTCCAGATGGTTAATATCAGGGAACAGTGTTCCTGGTGTCATATGGAAACCCCGCAAGAGGCAACAGAAAAAGCAAAAGATTTAATTAAAATGGCTACAGCTAAAGCAAAATTATTAGAACCACTTTATCCTTCAGAGATTCCTGTTACTCAAAAAGCAGTTGTTATCGGGGCAGGACTTGCCGGTATGACAGCAGCTTTGTCTATTGCTGACCAAGGATTTGAAGTATATCTTTTAGAAAGGGAAAATCAACTTGGGGGAAATCTAAGAAAAATCCATTATACTTTGGAAAATAATAATCTTTTTAAGTTCTTATCTGATAAGATTGAGCAAGTAGAAAAAAACCCTTTGATTAAGATTTATAAAGGAATAAAAATAACTAATTCAGAAGGGTTTGTGGGTAATTTTAAAATTACAATAAAGATGAATTCGGGAATAAAAATTTTAGAAGCCGGTGTTGTAATAATTACTACAGGGGCAAAAGAAGAAAAACCAAGTGCTTTTTTGTATGGGGAAGATAAAAGAGTTTACACTCAATTAGAGCTGGAAAATAATTTGGCTGAGGGGCAAAATAATTTAAAAGAGGTAAAATCAGTAATTATGATTCAGTGCGTAGGCTCAAGAGATAAAATAAGACCTTATTGCAGTAGAGTTTGCTGCTCTCAAGCGATTAAAAATGCTCTAAGGTTAAAAGAGGAAAAACCAGATATAAATATATTTATACTTTATAGAGATATTTGTACCTTTGGTTTTAGAGAAAAATACTACAGAAAAGCAAGAGAAAAAGGAATTGTATTTATAAGATATCAAGGAGATAGAAAACCAAAGATATTAAGAGATGGTGAAAAAATAAAGTTAGAGGTAGAGGACCTTGTTTTAAAGCAAAAATTTATCCTGGACGTAGATCTTTTAATTCTTGCACCTCCTATAATCCCCTTAGAGAGCAACAGGGAGCTTTCAAGGATGTTTAAGGTTCCTTTAAATGAAGATGATTTTTTTCTGGAAGCTCACGTGAAACTTCGTCCCGTAGATTTTGCCACTGATGGAGTATTTGTAGCCGGTCTTGCCCATTTTCCTAAATGTGTTGATGAGACAATTTCTCAAGCCAAGGCTGCTGCCTCTCGGGCTTGTCTAATTTTATCTAAACCTCAAATTATTAGTGGAGCACATATATCTTACATCGATGAGGTAAAATGTATTGGCTGTGGGTTATGTCAACAAAGCTGTCCTTTCGAGGCCATTGAACTTAAAAATAAAAAAGTATTAGATAAAGATAAAATTGTAGCTGAGGTTAATAAGGTTTTGTGTAAAGGATGTGGAATTTGTGCAGCTTCTTGTAGACCAGGAGCTATTGATTTGAAAGGTTTTACCAATGAGCAGATAGTTTCCCAAATTATTGAGTTAAAAGAGAGTTAGATGGAGAAAAAATCTCCCCTTGGAAAAAAAAATAAAATAATAAAAAAATGGGAGCCTAAAATCATTGCTTTTCTCTGTCACTGGTGCTCCTATGCTGGAGCTGACCTTAGTGGGGTCTCCAGAATACAGTATCCACCTAATATAAGAGTGATAAGGGTTCCTTGTTCAGGAAGAGTAGATCCACTATTTATAATTAAAGCTTTAGAAAAAGGCGTTGATGCAGTATTGGTTTCCGGGTGTCACCCTGGAGACTGTCACTATCAAAGTGGCAATCTTTATGCTCGAAGAAAATTTATTATGCTGAAAAAACTCTTAGAGTTTTTGGGGATAGAAGAAGGAAGAATTTGGTTTTCCTGGGTGTCAGCTTCTGAAGGAGCAAAGTTTGCCCAACTGGTAAGAAAGATAACAAAGGAAGTTAAAAAGCTTGGTCCTCAAACTAAACTTGCTGGAGAAGATAATGGATATGAAAGAGATTACCGTCCAGCTTCAAGATAAAGCGAGAGAACTTCTTGACCAAGGTAAGGTGGATGTGGTCTTGGGATTTGAGGAATCTTCTTTTCCTTTTCGAGCAAGACCTTTCTTTATCTGGAATAAGAAGGATGTAGATAAAATTACCTGGAGTTTCTTCGCTGAAAGTAACCTTGCTGTTTATTTACCTCAACTTAATTCATATCGGGTAGGAATAATAAGTAGAGGCTGCGAGGTGCGCTCAATGGTACAGTTAATTAAGGAAAAACAAGTACAGAGGGATAAACTGGTAGTTATTGGGGTAGAATGCAGGGGGATTATAGATAGAAAAAAAATAGAAAAAGAGCTTCCTCACAAGATAATACCGCAAGAGGTGATTTTAAAAAAAGAGGCGATTGTGGTAAAAAGCAAAGAATTTAATAAAGTTTTTCCGGTGGAAGATTATCTTTGTTCTCAATGTGAAAGATGTTGTTTTCCAAATCCTGTTATATCTGACTTTTTCATTGGAGAAAAAACTCAGCTTAAAAAAAATGCCGGAAGTTTTCCAGAAATTACTCAACTGGAACAAAAATCAAATCCAAAGAGGTGGGACTATTTTTCTCAGCAATTTGAGAAATGTATTCGATGCTACGCTTGCAGGAATGTTTGCCCTATGTGTTATTGCGAGAAGTGTTTTGTAGATAATGAAAACCCTCGTTGGGTAAATAAAGAATTTGCCATTCGGGAGAACTTGATATTCCATTTAGTCAGGGCAATGCATCTTACTGGAAGATGCATTGGTTGTGGAGCTTGTTCCAGAGTTTGCCCCATGGAAATAAACTTAGAGTATCTCACGGAAAAAATGGAGAAGGAGGCCAAACAACTTTTTGGGTACCAAGCAGGGATTAACTTGGAAGAGCCTTCTCTTCTTGCCACTTTTGATTTAAGTGATCAACAAGAGTTTATAGAATGAAAAAAGGTACGATGATAATTATCAATAAAGAAAAGTTGCAGGAGTTAATAATAAAGTGGTTAAAAGAATATAAGATTTTTGCTCCGGTTAAAAAAGAAAATCTTTTACTATTTAGCGAGATAAATGCAGCTGATGAAGTAATTTTAAACTCTGTCAATACCAAAAATACGCCAAAAAATATTTTTTTACCTCAATCAGAACCTTTGTTTACTTATGACTCTTCTTCTCAAGTTAGAGTTGAAGAAATTTGGGATGGAGAAGAAAATAAAATATTATTGGGAGTGCGTCCTTGTGATGCTAAAGCTATAAAGCTTTTGGATAAGGTTTTCTCAACTTCCCAATATCAAGATATTTATTTCAATAAAAGGCACAAGAATAGTATCATAATTGGTCTGGCCTGCCTTTTTCCCCAAAATAATTGTTTTTGTACCAGTGTTGGCGGTGGACCTTTTTCTAAGGAAGCTTCCGACATATTTTTGATTGAAGTAAAGGAAGGATACTTACTGGAAGTTTTGACCGAAAAAGGTGAGAGGCTAATTGGTTCCCAAAAAAATCTTAAAGTCAATGAAGAAAAGTTAAAGTTAGTTGAGAAATTAGCAGCCCAAGTCAGGAGAAAAATGAAATTGTTACCAATCCAGGACATTTCTGAAAAATTAAAAGGAATGTTTGAGGATTCTTTATGGGAAAAGATTAGCCAAAGATGTTTGGGATGCGGAGTTTGTACTTATCTTTGTCCTACCTGTTATTGTTTTGATATTCAGGATATTCCTTTAAGTCATTGTCAGGGAAAGCGGATTCGAAGCTGGGATTCTTGTATGTTTTCTCTTTTTACCCTGCAAGCCTCCGGACACAATCCCAGGTCCTCTCTTAAAAAAAGATTAAGGCAGCGGGTAATGCATAAGTTTAGTTATTTTTCTCAAAACTATGGAACTCTGGGTTGTGTGGGGTGTGGACGTTGCCTTGATAATTGTCCTGCAGGGGTAGATATTCGAGAAATTATCCAGCAAATCATGGCCGCTAAGGTGGGAGGATAATGAATAATCCTTACTTACCTTTTGTGGGAAAGATAGAAAAAATTACAATAGAAACAGAAGACAAAATGTTAAAAACTCTGGATATCTCTTTTTCTTCTGAGCTCAAAGATAAATTTAATTTTAGACCAGGCCAATTTTGTCAGTTATCCATTTTAGGTAAAGGGGAAGCCCCTTTTGGAATTGCTTCATCCCCTCAGGAGGAGTTTTTAAAATTTACTGTAAATAAAATGGGTCAAATTACTGGTGCTATTCACCAACTTTATGTAGGTGATGAAATTGCTATAAGAGGTCCTCTGGGTAATTGGTACCCGGTGAATAATTTTAAAAAAAATAATTTAGTAATAATTGGTGGAGGATTTGCTTTTACTACCTTGAGAAGTCTTATCCGCTATATTTTGGAAAATCGCACTCAATTCGGAACTATTAGCATTATTTATGGGGCAAGATGCTCTGGAATGTTTCTATATCAAAAAGAGTTAGCTGAATGGAAGAAAAGAGGAGATTTAAATATTTATCTTACTATTGATAATTATCAGGAGGGTTGGGAAGGATTAGTTGGATTTGTCCCCGATATCGTTAAAAAAATTTCACTTCCGTCAGAAAGTGTTTTTGCTGTTGTGTGTGGTCCTCCCGTTATGTTGAAATTAACTTTTCCTGAATTACTTAAGATTGGTTTTTCAGAAGATAGGATATTTACTTCTTTAGAAATGAAAATGAAATGTGGAATAGGAATGTGCGGGAGGTGTAATATAGGTAAGTTTTATGTGTGTAAAGATGGTCCTATCTTTAGCCTTCATCAGTTAAAAAGTTTACCCCAAGAGTACTAGGGGTGAAAAATTAAATAATGATGGAAAAAGATTTTGTAGATATTCCTGGGAGGTGAGATATATGCCTGAGGAGAGTAAAATGGTTACCATATATATTATGGGTAAGCAGTATAAGGTACCGGAAGAGCTTACCATTCTTAAAGCAATGGAGTATGCTGGGTATAAGTTAATTAGAGGGTGTGGTTGTCGAGGAGGTTTTTGTGGAGCTTGTGGGACTGTTTATCGCACCAAAGGTGATTATAAGTTAAAGGTAGCTCTTGCTTGCCAGAGTTTAGTTGAGGACGAGATGTATCTTGCCCAAATTCCATTTTTTCCGGCTGACAAAGTTATTTATGACTTGAAAGAAGTGCAACCTACCGCAGAACAGGTTTTACAGATTTATCCAGAACTTTATCGCTGTCTTGCCTGCAACTCCTGTAGCAAGATTTGTCCTCAGGATATAGAGGTGATGGATTATATGCAGGCGGCACTAAGAGGTGATATTGAAGGAGCAGCAAATCTTTCTTTTGATTGTTTGATGTGTGGGTTGTGTGCAACAAGATGTCCGGCAGAAACGGTTCAATATAATATTGGAATATTATGCAGAAGGCTTTATGGCAAGTATATTGCTCCGAAAGCTAAGCATGTCAAAGAAAAGATAAAAGAAATCGAGGAAGGAAAATTTGAGGAAAAGATAGAAAAATTAATGAGTGCCAATGAGAGCACTTTAAAAAGGCTTTATAGCGAAAGGAAGATAGAGGAATGAGAAGAGAAGATATATACAGCCTTAGTATGATTGAGTCAATAAAAAATGTGGAAAAGACAAGACAAAAACGTTTTAAAGAAGTGCTTCCTCTTTTGGAACTTGAGGAAAAAGAGCATCTTCTCCATAAATTTCACCCTGATTATAAAATAGAAACTTTACGAGAGCTTAAGGTGGGTCCTAACAGGGGTGAGAAAACTCTTCATGAGTTTGCTGACCTTTTAGAAGCTTACAGTATAATAAATCCTGAGGAGTTTGATTTAGTGGAACCGGATTATGATGTTGATGTTTTAGTGGTTGGAGGAGGAGGCGCAGGAGCATCTGCTGCTTTAATGGCTCATCAACAGGGAGCAAAAGTGCTTCTTGCTACCAAACTTCGAGTTGGCGATGCTAATACCATGATGGCTCAAGGTGGTATTCAATCTGCAGATAAGAAAAATGATTCTCCAGCCATTCATTATTTGGATGTGATGGGAGGAGGAGGATTTCATAATGTACCTCAGTTAGTGAAGGCTCTGGTTATAGATGCTCCAAAGGTAATTGGGTGGCTTGAAGAATTAGGAGTTATGTTTGATAAATACCCAGATGGGACAATGATAACTATCCACGGAGGAGGGACCTCTAGAAAAAGGATGCATTCTGCCCGGGATTATAGCGGCGGGGAAATAATGAAGACCTTGCGAGATGAGGTTAAAAATAAGCAAATTGAAGTATTAGAGTTTTCTCCTGTTTGCGAGTTACTTACCGAGGGGGAAAAATGTACTGGTGCAATTTTATACAATATGGAAACAGAACAATATTCAGTAGTAAGAGCAAAAACCATTGTAATAGCTACCGGAGGGTCAGGAAGACTTCATCTGCAGGGGTTTCCCACTACCAATCATTATGGTGCTACTGCTGATGGGGTAATTATCGCCTATCGTGCTGGATGCCGCTTATTGTTTATGGATACTATTCAATATCATCCTACTGGAGCAGCTTTTCCTGAGCAAATTGTAGGGCTTTTAGTTACAGAGAAAGTGAGGGGATTAGGAGCCCAGCTGGTAAACAGTCAAGGTAACAGGTTTATTTATGAGCTGGAAACAAGAGATGCTGAAGCTGCAGCAATAATTAGAGAATGTACTGAAAAAGAAAAAGGGGTAAGAACTCCTGCAGGAATGTCTGGAGTATGGCTTGATTCTCCTCTTATTGAAGTTAAGCAGGGGAAGGGGACTATTCAAAAAAGACTTCCTGCTATGTACAGACAATATCAGAGATTTAATATCGATATGACCAAGGACCCTATTTTGGTTTATCCTACTCAGCACTATCAAAATGGGGGAGTAGCAATTAATCAGAGGTGTGAAACAGACCTAGAAAATTTATATGTTGCGGGAGAGGTATCAGGAGGAGTTCATGGAAGGAACAGGCTGATGGGTAATTCCTTGCTGGATATAACTGTTTTTGGGAGAAGAGCAGGGGAAATGGCAGCAAAAAAAGCAAAAAAAATTGATAATACTAATTTAAAATTAACCTTAAATCATCTTAAAAAATACCACGATGAGCTAAAAAGAGCAAATATAAACCCAGAAAGATTTTCCCCAATATTTCTTCCCGATTATAGAAGAGAAGAAGTTAAGAAAAAACGCATCCATCTTAAAAAGTAGAAATTAAGAAGTAAAAAGGATGTAGCCTACCGATAAATAATTGTGATTTTATTGTGAAACCCAACCATTATCCCTTTAAAACAAGTTCACTTTTAAATTTAGCTTGACATAGAAAAATTTTATTGATAAATTTAAACTTTCAGGGTATTGGAGAATGTTAAGAGTCAATTTTTTATTTGAGGATGTGAGAATATGTCAAAACTTGAAGAAGGTCAAGGAAAGCTTTTTGCTGATCCTGACCCAGAGAAGGCAAGATCTTTTTTCCGTAAGAAATCCCGTCTTATGGAAAAAAAACTGACAACAGTAAAAAAAGCAGTAAAAGAGTTGATACACGATGGAGATTATCTGGCAATAGGTGGATTTGGTGGGGTACGAATTTCCACAGCTGTTCTTCATCAAATTGTGCGAGATAGAAAAAAAAATCTGAGTTTTGCCGGGCATACTTCTACTCATGATTTTCAAATTTTGGCTGCTGGAGGATGTTTAGGGAAAGTAGATGCTGCTTATGTAGTTGGTCTTGAGGCCAGGGGATTGTCTAAAGTTGCCCGGGATATATTTGAGAAGGGAAAAGTTGAGGTTACCGAATGGACTAATGCTGCTTTAGCCTGGAGATTAAAAGCAGCAACTATGGGAGTGCCTTTTCTTCCTGGTCGGAATATGATGGGAACTGATACTTTTACTTATAGTGCTGCCAAGGAAATCATCTGTCCTTTTACTGGCAAAAAATTGGTGGCTTATCCAGCTCTTTATCCTGATGTTGCTGCAATTCATGTTCATCGTGCTGACATTTACGGAAATTGTCAAATTGATGGAATAAGTATCTCTGATATTGATTTAGCTCAGGCTTCCAAAAAAGTTATTATTACTACTGAACGGCTGGTATCAACAGATATTTTTCGTAATGAGCCTACAAGATGTGCTATTCCTTATTATTTAGTGGATGCTGTTATTGAAGTTCCTTTTGGCAGCTATCCTGGGAATATGCCTTATGAGTATTTTTCCGATGAGGAACACTTGAGAGAATGGCTTAAAGCCGAAAAAGACCCTTTAGAATTTGAGAAATTTCTAAAGCAAAACATTTACCAATGTGAGGATTTCAATCAGTACCTTGAACTTAATAAGGTCTTAGAAAAAATAACGATCTTAAGGGTCAAGGAAAATTTTACTTATCAACTTCCCGGGAGTATCTAAAAATGTCTGAATATAACTCTACTGAACTTATGATTTGTGTGGCAGCCAGGATTCTTGAGGATGGTCAAGTGGTAGTAGTGGGGACTGGTGTTCCCTGCGCTGCAGCGATGTTAGCTCAAAAAACCTCAGCTCCTAATTTGGTGGTAATTTTTGAAGCAGGGGGAATAGCTCCTCTTCTTCCCACTATGCCTATTTCAGTGGGTGATTCCCGTACTTTTTATCGGGCCATAAAAGCCGGAAGTATGTCTGAGGTTATGGAAACCTGTCAAAGAGGTATGGTTGATTATGCTTTTTTAGGTGGAGCTCAGATTGATGTCTATGGTAATCTTAACTCTACTGTAATTGGAAGTTATCATCATCCCAAGGTGCGATTTCCGGGCAGTGGAGGTGCCAATGATTTAGGTTCCTTTTGCTGGCGAACTATCACTATGATGTTTCAGGACAAACGAAAGTTTGTTAATAAGCTGGATTTTCTTACTACTCCGGGCTATCTTACAGGGAAAGGAGCAAGAGAGCAGGTCGGACTTCCAGCTGGAACAGGCCCCTATAAAGTTATTACTAATCTTGCTGTAATGGGATTTGACGAAGTGACTAAGCGTATGAAGGTAGAAAGTATTCATCCAGGATACAAGAAAGAGGAAATTATTGAAAATACGAGTTTTGAACTTCTTTGGTCAGCTCAGTTGAAGGAAAGTCAGCCACCTTCTCAAGAAGAGCTAACCATTTTGCGAAAAGAAGTAGATCCCGAAGGCTACATAATTGGCCATTGAGAGAAGGGGGTAAAATTAATCTATGGATAAAATAGTTCTTTGTCATCCTTTAAGGTTAGCGATTGGCAAATTTGGGGGAACTCTTAAAAATACTTCAGCGGTCAGTTTAGCCTCAGCTTTAGTCAGGCAGATTTTACAACGCTCTGAATTGAACTCTTCTCTTGTAGATGATTGCATTTTGGGAAATGTCCTCCAGGCAGGTCAGGGTATGAATCCAGCTCGACAGGTCGTTATTGGGTCTGGACTTCCCGTCGAGGTGCCCGGTGTAACTGTTAATCGGGTATGCTCTTCAGGTTTACAGGCAATTATCTGTGCTGCTCAAGCTATAAAAGCAAATGATGCGGAGCTCATAATTGCTGGGGGAATGGAAAATATGAACCAGGCTCCTTATTACTTGAAAAAAGCTCGTTATGGTTATAGAATGGCTCTTTATAAAGATGATCTTATTGATGGCATGGTTTATGATGGATTATGGGATATTTTTAATGATTATCACATGGGATTAACGGCGGAGAATATAGTCGAGAAGTACCAGTTATCAAGAAAAGAACAGGATGAGTTTTCTCTTAAAAGTCACTTAAAGGCTAAAGATGCTATTAAAGCAGGTTATTTTTCGGATCAGATTCTTCCTATAAAGGTTTTTAAAGGAAAAGGTAACCCTGTATTGTTTGATATTGACGAGCAGGTTCGATTTGATACCTCTTTAGAAAAACTATCCAAACTTCCTCCAGCGTTTAAACGAGATGGAACGGTAACAGCTGGAAACTCTTCGGGCATAAACGACGGAGCTGCTGCAATGATAGTTACAACTGAGAAAAAAGCTAAAGATTTGAATTTAGCAATTTATGGTAGTATTAAATCTTATGCTTTGGTAGGAGTAGAGCCTGCCTTTATGGGGATGGCCCCGCTGCCAGCTATTAATAAAGTTCTTAAAAGAGCAGGTTTAAGATTAGATGATATTGACTTATTTGAGGTTAATGAGGCTTTTGCTGCCCAGTGTTTGGGAATTTTAAGAGAACTTCCTATCCCCGAGGAAAAGCTCAATGTGAATGGAGGGGCTATTGCTTTGGGACATCCCGTTGGAGCCACAGGAGCAATTCTGATAGTAAAGATTTTATATGAGATGCAAAGAAGGGATTTTTCTCTTGGTCTTGTTTCTCTTTGCGTGGGTGGAGGTATGGGGATGGCTTTAATAGTTGAGAGAGAGTGAAAACTCTTTAAAGGAGGGAATTTATGAATGTTTTAATAACCGGAGGAACAGGCTTTATTGGGTCATATTTAGCCAGATTTCTCCATAAGAGTGGAGAAAAAATTACTTTATTTGATATAATGCCAAATTTGAGTTTACTTGAAAATATCAAAGGCGATATTAATGTAGTAAGGGGTGATCTTGCTTGTTTGTCTGATTTGCTTTCAGTTGTAAAAAAAGACAAAGTAGAAATTATTTACCATTCAGGAGCTCTTCTTTCAGCCAGCGCTGAAGAGTATCCTATTGCAGCCTTTAGAGCTAACCTATTAGGAACCTTCAATGTATTAGAAGCAGCTCGTCTTTTTGAGGTAAAGATGGTGATTTTTGCCAGTACCATAGCAGTTTTTGGAGAAGGGGTATCTGATCCGGTACCCAATGAAACTGTACAGAAACCAACTACTATGTACGGGGTCACTAAGGTTGCTAGTGAAAGACTGGGAGAATATTATCATCGAAAATTTGGAGTGAATTTTCGAGC
>CAZGDY010000004.1:0-6542 GCA_964524965.1 uncultured Clostridia bacterium | reverse complement strand
AGATAGCAGAATCAGTTAGAAAATACACAGGAGATAATAAGCTGCGGTTTGAGCCTGATGAGAAAATGCAGGAGATTGTTGATAGCTTACCTAATGCATTGGATGAGACTAAAGCAAAAGAAGAATGGGACTGGAAGGCTGAGTATTGTTTAGACAATTTAGTAGAAGATTTTGTTAAGGAGGTGCGCTTTTGAAACTCAAAAAAGATAAAAAAAAACAAAATCAGGTAATTTTTTCTGAGAACAAAAATGAGCTGCTTGCTAAAAAAGTTAATAAAGTTGCAGTAATTGGTACCGGGGTAATAGGTGCCAGTTGGGCAACTCTTTTTGCAATGAAAGGTTTTGAGGTTACCCTCCAGGATATAAAAGAGGAATATTTAAAACAAGCACTTGAAGATATAACTGATAACTTAAAATTTTTAATAAAAAACAAACTATTAAAAGCGAACCTGAAGGATATTTTAAATAGGGTTTTTCCGGTGGTAGATTTATCTGGAGCGCTGGAAGGTGTTGATTATGTCCAGGAATCAGTAATTGAAAATTATGAGATTAAAAAGAAAGTTTTTGCTCAAATGGATTCTATTTGCCCAGAGGAAATCATTCTGGCTAGTAGTTCATCAGGTCTTTCAATGAGCGAGATTCAAAAAGCTACTAAAAGACCTCAAAGATGTTTAATTGCTCATCCTTTTAATCCTCCTCACCTGATGCCTTTAGTGGAACTAGTTCCCGGCGAAAAAACCTCTCTGGAGGTTATAAAAAGAGCTTATCAGTTTTATTTAATGCTGGGGAAGACTCCCTTAAAAATTAAAAAAGAAGTACCTGGCCACATAGTTAACCGGCTTTGTGCGGCTTTGTGGCGAGAAGCAATAGATTTGGTGGATAAAGGAGTTGCTTCGGTGGAGGATGTTGATCTTGCGATATGCAAAGGGCCAGGTCTTCGTTGGGCTTTAATGGGACCTCATCTTAGTTATCATTTGGGAGGCGGAAGAGGTGGAATTGAATGGTTTATAAAACATTTAGGGCCAGCTTTTGAGACCTGGTGGAGCTCTATGAGTAACTGGACATCCTTTCCTCCCTTAGCAGCCAAGAAGTTAGTGGAGGGAGTGAAGGAGGAAGCAGGTACCAGGAGCTTAGAGGAGCTGTGTAGTTGGCGGAATGATAAATTAGTAAGTATTTTAAAAATTATATCTGATTCTCCAACATCTCCCCCAGTTGAGAAAAAGTGATTATTGGGAAAAGTAAAAAGTTTTCTAAGTCAAAATAGATAAATAAAAAAGGTAATTTAAAAATGGAAAAAGTTTTAGGAATAATTGAGGGAAAACATCAATAAAAATAAGATTTTTATTGATAGAAAGAATGATTAAGACTAATTGTTAGCTTGACTTGAAGTAAAAGTCTTTAAAGTAAGAGTGACGTAAAATTAAAAAAAGAGGTGTTTAAATGGAAAAACCTAATTACAAGGTACTTTTTAACCGTGGGAAAATTGGTTCTTTAGAGCTAAAAAATAGAACCGTTATGACCTCGATGGTTGTCAATTATGCCACCGAAGATGGTGCTGTAACTGAGCAATACAAGGATTATCTTGGGGAAAGAGCTAAGGGTGGGGTCGGCTTAATTATTACAGAGTGTGCTTATGTTCATCCCCGGGGCAAAGGATTTGCTAATAATCTGGGTATAGATAAGGATAATTTAATCTCAGGGCTAAAAGAGTTAACCAAAGTGGTTCACGAGGGGGGAGCTAAAATTGCTATGCAGTTATACCACGCGGGAAGACAAACTTCTTCCCCGGTTATAGGATGTGCACCTCTTGCCCCCTCACCTATTCCAACTCCAGGAGGGGAAGTACCTAAGGAGGCTACCATCGAACAAATCCAGGAACTCATTGAAGCATTTGGTGAGGGAGCTCGTAGAGCAAAAGAGGCAGGATTTGATGCCGTAGAAATTCATGGTACTCATGGCTATATTATCAATGAATTTCTTTCTCCTTACAGCAACAAAAGAGAAGATGAGTACGGTAAAGATTTTGAAGGAAGGTTGAGGTTTGCTCTTGAGGTTTTGCAAAAAATAAAAGAAAAAGTAGGGACCCCCTTCCCCGTTATTTATAAGTTAAATGGTGATGAGTTTGTGGAAGGAGGACTTACCTTAGAAGTCACCAAGAAAATAGCTCAAAGACTTGAAGAGGCAGGAACAGATGCCTTTCATATAACCCAAGGAGTGTATGAATCAGTGTATTGTGCGATTGAACCAATGGCGATGTCCAGAGGATGCACTGTGCATTTGGCCGAAGGTGTAAAGAAAGTGGTTAATGTTCCGGTAATTACCACAGGAAGAATTAATCGTCCAGAGTTAGCTGAAGAAGTTATTGAGAAAGGTAAAGCTGATTTTGTAGGTATGGGGAGAGCTTATCTTGCTGATGCAAAATTGCCTAATAAAGCTCTAAAGGGAAAAATTGATGACATAAGGGTTTGTATTGCCTGTAATCAGAAGTGTGTAGGTGAATTATTGGCTGGTGGTGTGGTTGGCTGCACGTTAAATATTAGGACAGGTAGAGAAAGAGAATTTCCCATGAGCAGAGTGGATAAGGCTAAAAAGGTATTGGTGGTAGGAGCAGGCCCTGCTGGGTTGGAGGCAGCCAGAGTTGCTGCATTAAAAGGCCATAGAGTGGATTTATATGAAAAAGAAGAGAAAATAGGAGGACAAGTTAACCTTATCTCTCTTACTCCAGAAAGAGAAGAATTTAAAGAAGCTATTTTATATTATGAACATCAAATACCGAAGTTAGGGATTAATTTAGTTTTAAATCATTCCCTTAGTGCTAAGGAAATTGCAGATATGAGCCCGGAAGTTGTTATTTTTGCTACTGGTGCTACTCCTTCATTTCCTGATATACCAGGAATTGATTCTTCCCAGGTAGTTACCGCTTGGGATGCAATTAAGGGAAAGTGTACCCTGGGTGAGAAGATAGTTGTATTAGGGGGAGGGTCTGTTGGAGTTTCCACCACAGATTTTTTAAGAGAGAAGGGTAAAAAGGTGGTTATTATTGAGATGTTGGAGGATATAGCTTTAGATATGGAGCCTTTAACCAAAATGATGCTTATAAAAAAGTTAACCTCTGATAGTAAAGTTAAAATATGGGCTAATACTAAAGTTACTAAGATAACCCCAGAAGGAGTTGTAGTAGAAAGAGGATGGGAAAAAATAGTTTTAAAAGAAATAGATAACGTGGTATTAGCACTTGGTGCAAAACCCAACAGCAATTTAGCTGATGATTTAAAAGAAAAGCTAAGCTGTTGCTATCTTATAGGTGATGCTAAAAAACCGCGAAAGATTACCGAAGCTATTGAGGAAGGTTTTGAGGTGGCCTATAATATTTAAAGATAAGCTTAATTTTTACTTTTTGTTCCATCTTTCTACCAGATAAGGCTTACAATCTTCAAAAGCTAAAGCCTGGTTTTCAATTATTCTTTCAGCTTTTTCACTGTTTACGGCCTCAGTTTCTTCGATAAACGAGGCTATCCTTATCTGGTAGATAGGAACAAGACTTTTCAAAAGCTCAGATTTCTCTACCTTATTATTATTTTTGTGATAAGCTAAAAGGTAATCGTAAACTATTTTAGCCCAGGAAGAAGCGTACAAAAGGTCTTTTTCTTCTTTTACTCGATTAAGATATTTAAAATTAGGTTTTTCCAGCATTTTTTCCCAAAGGAAGGAAAATTTTTCCCACCCTTTCCTAAAATTTATTTTTAGTTTTTCTAAAGAAAAAGTGATTTTTTCTGGTTCAAAAAACTCAACCTTTCCTGTTATCCGGGGATTTACACTTCCTTGTATCTTTTGCCATCTGTTATGGTACTTTTCTGATAAATCAAACATTGTCCCAACAACCTGACGAAACATAGGAATTAAGGTAATGGGGTCTTTGGGGTTGTGAGATTTAATCCCCAAGGGAGATTGCCCAATTTTATAGCCATGGCATATGGCGATGGTACTCATGAATATATCTACACCAAACCTTGCTACATCGCTTTTCCATACGTCCTGTTCTAAATATTCAGAGGCCAGTTTTTGGGAAAAAGCAAAATCCCCTCCAATAGGTTGGCGAACTCGTATTCCGTACAAAGCTCTGGTTAGAGGATAAGCTATATCATTAGTAATGGTAGCATCATATTTATGGCGAAGATAAAGAGGAGCGATAAAATCACATTTATTTTCTAAGATAGGATTAGCTAATTTTTTAATCCAGTCTGGTTTAATAGAGCGAAGGTCAGCGTCCAGGCACAGCCCTACTTTAACTTTAAGGGCGCAACTGGCGGCAAATACCGTTCGCAAGGCACTACCTTTACCGGGGAGTCCTTGGTAAGTAGTGATTATTTTTTTTACTTTTCCCGTATTTACCTTTTCGGCCTTTTCCTGAGTGCCATCAGTAGAGCCACCATCGGAAACAATTACCATACTTTTTAAATCAGGATAAAATTGCTCAAGGCCATTACTTATTTGGTCTATGACATTTTTGATAGTATCTTGGTTGTGATAGCTGGGGATACCTACTATAATGTCAGCTTCTTTAATTTGCTCCAGTTTTTGTTTTAAATTTTCTTTCAGAAAGGGAAAATTCATTTTTTTCTCCGAATTTTGTAAATTAGCTATAATTCTATAAAATTTTCCTTTTAATTGCAAGAAAGATTACTACTTCGTTTTAAAAATCTTCTAATTTTTTGTCTGATTTGAACAAATTAAAATTCTTGATATAATTGGCAACTGAAGACCTGCGAGGGATAAAATACCGAATGAAGAAAATTTTTTTTAAATAATAATTTAGTGAATAGTAAAAAGGTTTGAAATGGCTGAACTAAGAAAAAATCCCTTAACTGGAAATTGGGTAATTATATCTTGCAAGCGGGGCAAAAGGCCTCTAAGTTTTTTCCTTGAAGAAAAGCGCAATGAAAATGAGGAAAAATGTCCTTTTTGCGAAGGAAATGAAGGTACTACTCCTCCTGAGGTTTTTTCTTATCGCCAAGAGAAAACAGCGCCTGACACTCCTGGTTGGTGGATAAGAGTAGTGCCTAATAAGTTCCCTGCCTTATCAAGTAAAGGCCAGTTAAACAGGCAAAAAAAGGGAATATACGAGATGATGAATGGAGTTGGTGCCCATGAGGTAATCATTGAAACTCCTCACCATGTAAAGGATCTATTTTCTTTTGAACCAAAAGAAATAGAAAAAATAATCTGGATTTATCGCCGCCGCTTGATAGCTCTTATGAAAGACCCTCGTTTTGAGTATGTACTTATTTTTAAGAACAAAGGTCAAAAAGCAGGAGCTTCTTTTAGTCATTCTCATTCCCAAGTGATTGCTACCCCTCTGATTCCCAAAGATATAAAAGAGAAGCTACAAAGTTCCAAAAAATATTTTGATTCTGAGAAAAAATGTATTTTTTGCGAGATTATAAGTGAGGAAATAAATTTAAAGAAGAGAGTTTTGTGGGATGATGAGAATTTATTAAGTTTTTGTCCTTTTGCTTCGCGGTTTCCCTACGAGATGTGTATTTTACCTAAAGCACATTGCTCTGACTTTAGGAAGATTGATGAGAGTATAGTCAAAAGTCTTGCTATAATGTTTAAAAAATGTATTAACGCTCTTAATAAAATTTTACCAGGCATCTCTTACAATTATATTATTCAGACCTCTCCTTTTTCTAAGTCAAATTTAAAGTATTATCACTGGCATATTGAAATTATCCCTCGTTTTACTAGAATTGCTGGATTTGAATGGGGAACAGGGATTTATATAAATCACGTCCCACCGGAGGATGCCGCTAAACACTTAAAAAAGGGAATAAAGAGGACAAAGAAGTGAAGTGGGAATAATTCGATATATTGCTCACTTTTCCTAATAACTTGTTTATTTTATTCTTGGACCTCTTTTTCAAAGTCTTTTATCAAGGTTTTTATTTCTAAATTAATTTCTTCTTCAGGCTCACCCCGCAATTGCATAGAAACAATTCGTATTGCATCGGGTATTAAAATTATCTTGTTCTGAGAGTAGTTGTAAAGATGATCAACTCCTTCTGATATTTGACTATACACGAATTCCCAAGGAAAATCATCTATGTATAGATCGTAAACAAACCCCACTCCTCGTTTCTCCTGTTCTCCAAAACGCTCGTCCTCAACAGATAATAAATAATCAATGGGGGCTAAAATTCTGGTTATTCCATCAGCGTAGCCAATAATGTAATACAATTTACTATCTTCGCTCAATTTTTCCCATTCATAACCGTTCCATTCGATTTCTTCCGCTAGGGACGGTAGAGCAAAAATTGCTGACAGAAGAACTGCAGCTAAAGTAATTATAATTGCCTTTTTCAATTTTTTTCCTCCTTTCCAGATTTATGTAGCCAAACTTTGGTGAGTTTCTGGGTGCTCGTTTCATCTAATCTTTGTATTTCTAACTTAAAAATACAGAAGATTTATCTAATGTCAAGAATTTTTTTAGAAAAAAACCTCTCCGAAAATCTCTAAGCTTTATTTGGTGAAAAGAAATATTAG
>CAZGDY010000003.1:39744-46573 GCA_964524965.1 uncultured Clostridia bacterium | reverse complement strand
CAATCACTGCATCCGGCTTCACTTTTTCCACCAATTCCAAGGTAACCTCTGTGCCAAGCTTAACTTTAACTTCACTTTCTTTAACCTCATGTGCAAGGTATCTTATCACTTCTTCAAATTCCTTTTTATGAGATACCTTACAAGCAACCCGCACCTGCCCTCCTAACTCCTCCTCCTTTTCATACAAACTTACATCATGGCCCCGTTGTGCAGCTACAACAGCCGCCTTCATTCCTGCAGGGCCACCCCCGATCACCATTATCGATTTTTCCCGCGAAGCCGGCTTAAGGGTTAACTCCCCTTCTTTTCCAGCCTCCGGATTAACAGTGCAAGATATGGGCAGATTAGTGCCTAACTCATCACTACACCTCATGCAGGCAGGACATATACGTATATCCTTAACTCGTCCTTCTTCAGTCTTTCTGGGTAGATATGGATCAGCGTGCAAAGCTCTTCCCATCGCTATAAAATCTGCTTTACCTTCTTCAAGAATGCTTTCTGCTAATTCCGGATTATTAATTCTTCCTGCTATTGCTACAGGGATGTTTACAGCTTTTTTTATCTCGGATGCCAAATCTACCAGACATCCTTGGGGGAAAGCCGAGGATTGAACAATCCATGCTACAGATTCATAGATACCGGCTGAAACATCAATTAGGTTTATGCCCGCCTGCTCCAATTTTTGGACAAAAGGGATAATGTCTTCTAATGTAAGTCCCCCTTCTATATGTTCATGAGCACTTATACGATAAGCTAAAGGATACTCATCTCCCACTATCTGACGAACCTCGCCTACTACTTCTAAGGGAAATCTCATTCTCCTTTCGGGACTACCCCCATACTCATCTTTCCTTTTATTACTAAATGGGGACAAGAACTGACCTATAATGTACCCGTGGGCTCCATGGATCTCAACTAGATCAAACCCTGCTTCTTTTGCTCTCCTGGCAGCTTCCCCAAATTCTTTTGTTAATTCGTGTATTTCTTCAAGCGTGAGTTCCCGGGGAGTCTCACCTCCGGCCAGAACCTTGCATGCTATTGCTGAAGGAGCAACTGGGCGAAGTCCAGTAATTCGGGAGGAAGTTTGCCGACCTCCAAACTGAATTTCTGCTCCAATTTTACATCCGTGCCCTTGTACAGCAGTAGTTAGTTTTTCCAAACCAGGGATAAGCTTATCATCATATATTCCTAATTGAGGTAAGTGATTTCTCCCTCGTGGATGTATATATATCGACTCCGGAAGAATTAAACCAACCCCTCCCTTCGCTCTTTCCACCGTATAATCAATATACTTTTTATTAACCGAACCATCTAAGTTCGCATAATTTTTCTCGCAAGGAGCATTTATTAAGCGATTCTTGATTTCTAACTTCCCAATCATGCCTGGCTGAAATAGTTTTTTAAATTGCATCTTTCCTTCCTTAACTTAATTTTTTAGAGCTGTTTGAATCTTTAGATAGAAACAAATTTACTTCATACTCATATTAACCCCATCATCTCAATCACAGCTTTTCCAAACCCTGAGCATTTTATGGGTGTAATGCCTTCCATTAACCTTGCCAGATTGTAGGTTACTTCCCCCCCCTATTGCTCTGGCGATAGTCTGCCGGATAAAATAGCAGCTTCCTACCAATCAAGATACTCCAGTATCATCCCGGATAAAATTAACGAGATAGGGTTCACCTTGTCCTGCCTGGAATATTTTGAAGTTGTACCGTGAGTAGCCCAGCCTCGAAAAGAGGAATGTAGTTTCCAATATTGGTCTTTGGAGCTATTCCTAATCCTCCAATTTAAGCGGCGCACGCATCAGAAAGGTAACACCATTTAAATTGGATAGAGTCACTACCCTGTACTCATCTGCCCTGGTGAGAGTCTGTTGAAAGATACTATCTGCTATGGTCATTGATTAAAATTTTCTCAGTGAGAAAAGTGTATTGATACTTATCCCAGAGCTCCTGTTCGAGTATGGTCCTGTCTGCAAACTCTTCCTTTGTTACCTGGTATCCCTGAGGTGGACCCCATTAGTTGGACAGTATTTTGCATTGAATGTATTTAGGCTTATAGACAGAGAAGAAGGATTATTTAACCTAAATGAAAGTCTTTGTGAAAAAATGAAGGAAATAAATGATGGATTAGATGAGAATCCAATAACAATTAAAATGAAACTTGGAGTTGTTGTTTCCGACCCCTATCTTGCTAATAAATGTCCAGAGTTATATTATTAACAATGAATTGAAGGCTAGTTACCTCTCCTTAATCTCTTTCCGGGATTTACTAAATTGTCAAACTCTAACAATTCTAAGTTATTTTAGCCAGTTTTAAGGATTCACTCCCGATTACTTTAAAAAATATCTTTTTTGGGAAGCTGTAGTGGCCTTTTTTGAGAAGTTTAGGGATACCTTTTTTTCTTGAAAACCAGAGGATCATGCCCAGGAATAACTTTAGAGTAGTCGCCTTCGACAATTTCATCAATGAGCTCAAAGCTTTTCCACATGGCCAGCATGTTTGTGAAGATGCCACCCATCAAGTAGGGGAGTTTTTCCTTGGGGGCTCCTTCTAGGTTTCCGTACTTGGGGGCCGCATCACTGGCAATAACGTGTGGGCCTTTCTCGGTGTCGACCACAACTCCAATCAAGCCAGGAGTGTGACCCGGAAGAGGGATGATTCTGATTCCTTCTACGATTTCTTTCACCTGCATCTCTACAGTCCTAATCCTTTGGATTACCTTTAAGAATAATGGCTCTAAGCCGAACTGAAGAGCCTCATAGGAAACGTAAAGGCAGGGGGGTGGGTCCAGGGCAAATCTCAACTCTTTTTGGGATACGATGAACTCGGCATTTGGAAACATGGAAACAGCTCCAACGTGGTCCCAATGCAGATGCGTCAAGATAACAATGTCAATCTCCTCTGGTTCAACACCTATTTTCTGAAGTTGGGAAGTAACGTTCTGGTCGGGTCGGTTAGGTTCAGACTTCATGTAAGAGTGATATTTGAAGGTTCGCTGCATATCGGGGATACCAGCATCAACTACGATCTTTTTTTTAGCACCGCCAATGTATGAAGCCACAATCTTTCCAGGGTCTTTCTGGCCAACTAATCTGCGCAGGTATGATGCGCTTTTTTCCCAGACTATATCTCCAAGGTCCAACGGAACTATGTAGAGTTCACTCATGTACTACTCCTTAATGTGATATTCATTATAGTGAATCTGAAAAGGTGTCTGTTAGTTTTTTTGGCTGCAGCCTTTAATAAATACACTGCATCCTATGCCGGGTAAACATCTCCAGGCATACTCACTGGATAAAATCGTTTTTATCAATTAAATATGGGTTTTATATTAACCCTTTTTTTCGTCTTCTTCAATCTTTATAAGAGCCTTAAGGCCAGTGATAAAAGTAGGTGCACCACCGCCAATAATCGTTGTCTCAACTGCTTCGAGCAGCTCTCTCTTGGTAGCCCCAAGTCTTCGCGCTCTTTTGGCATGGTTATATACAAGATTATCAAGTCCTCTGAAGGCGAGTATAGCCATCGCGATAAGTTCTCTTGTTTTTGCCGGAAGAGCTTTTCCTTCCGTTAGTCCGCGCTTGTATAGATTGTTGTAAGCTGCCATAAAATCAACATCTTGTTCGGTCAGGTAAACCCATTCTGGCAGCACATACCCCCGGTCTTTTGTCATTTCCGCCATAAGATCCTGTATTTTTTCTTCTTCACTTGCCATGTCTTTCTCCTTTTTGTTGTGGCTCGCCATCCTTCTGATTAGTTTGGACACGAACGTTTTTTAAATTTTTTTCTTTATTTGGAACAGGATTAGCCAGCTTACTGGAAATCTCAGCTCCTTTAAAGGCTAAATTTTTAATAAAATTAAGTCAGTACAATTTTGAAGAATTGTACTGACATATTGGTAATAGTTTAGTTTTATTAAAACATCAATGTAATAATTCTACACCTTTGTAAGGCTACTATTCTTTAGAAATTCTGTCAAATATCCTAGCGCCAAGCAGGTTTTTTTGCTCTTCCTCTTTTTTCGATAATGAGGATAATTGCACCGGGGATGAGAGTACTGTACCAATTATTTTCTGGCTGCAAAGTAGGTACTTTCATTACCGACTCCCTGCTCATTATTTTATTAAGCTTATCTTGGAGTTCTGTGAATTTGCCTACGAAGAGCTTTCTCTTGTCATCAGGGAAAAAAATAAGAACATTTTTTCTGCTTCTTGAGGAAATATACGGTGGAAAGGGAGGAAGATTCTTCAGATTATCTATTACTTTCCTTACCCTTGGCTTTGCAAAGGGGAATCCAATACTTTCAATTGTTATTGGAGCAGCTGCATTTTCCTATCTCCATTTCTCTTTTCTTGTTCGCTTAACCGTACCATACGTACCAAAGTCGAATATTAATCCCAAAATTATCTTTTGTCATTTTTTGTTTGATATTTTACACTTTTTAATTTATGGTTTTTGATAGTGATTCACTTTTTAATTTAATAAGTGAGCTCTTTATGATCACTTCTGGTTGGTTCGTATTATGTCGGCTTCAGGGAGCTAATTTTATCTTTTTGAACTAAATCTGCTAACGTTTGTTCGCCTCGTACAAGCTCGCTCGTCGCCTCGCCTTCCCCAACGTGCTCAGGAATACTTGGCAGACTCGCTTTTATCTGCAAAATCAAAAAGATAACTGTATTGCAAAAAATGGATGTATTCCATTGAACAATAAAGAAGAAAAATTATATAAATTGACGAAAAGCCTTGGAAGAGATAATATAAAAAGAGATCTTAATATTTTCTTGCAATCAATTAATTGAAATCTCGCAAAACAACTCTCACAATCAATTAAATATAAGTTTCAAAAATTCTGTACCGAGAAAAAAGGCAGCAATAATAACCGTTTAAATGGTGGAAACGAAATAAAAAATTAGATAAAATAACTTAAGAATAAAGACAAAAATAAATAGGAACCTTTAATAAGATTTTTAGAAAATATGAGATGAGTTAAAAATGGCCAAATTCATCATTAAGCCTAAATTAAAAAAGTTCGATTTTGAATCTATTGTATTATCACACGGCTGGGTCTTTCTAGAACCTTTTTCTTGGGATATTAAAAAAAAGTTTTTAAAAAGACGCGATAAACTTTATAGTGGTACTGTTGTAGAATACGTTATAAAAGAGAATAAAAGTAAAAATAGTTTAGAAATAAAGACAAATGTATCTTTGAGCGAACAAGAAAAGCAAAAAATAAAAAGTGATATAATTTATATGTTTAGATTCAACGAAGATTTAACGGAATTTCATAAAAAATGTAAGGAAGATAAAGTATTAAGATATGTATCTCAAATTGGTGTCGGCAGAATGATTCGTTCTCCGTTTGTGTTTGAAAATATTATTAAAACAATGTGTACAACAAATGTAAGCTGGAATAATACAAAACGAATGGTAGAAAATCTTGTTAACGAAGTAGGAAAAGGAGTATTTCCAGGAGTTGTTGATATATTAAAATACAATCATGATAAATTTAAAAATTTGGGTCTAGGTTATAGGGCAGATTATATCCTGAATCTTTGTAGATTGATTGAGGATGGAAAAGTAATATTGCCAGAAAGAAAGGAAAAAAATGATGGTATTCATGAGAAAATTTTGAAATTACGTGAAGTTAGAGGAATTGGCGAATATTCAGTAAATCATATTCTAACACTCTTAGGTGTTTATTCTGTTATACCTATTGATAGCAGTGTAAGAAGATATTTTAGTCAAAATATATTTAGTAAATGTAGCAAGATTACTGATGATATGATAAATAATTACTATTCAATATGGGGAAAATGGAAATTTTTAGCTTATCAATCTGAGAGACTGGGCAGAAAATTGAATTATATAAATAGTTAGAATAATGAAAGTCCGGAAGGGATTACTTAAAGTTTGTCAAAAAAAAATTGGGTGGCTGGAGTCTCTTTTCAACAGAGTCATTAAAATAAATTGACAAGGGTTGCGATCTGACCTATCTTACGTTCGAGAAAAGGTAGTCTGCCAGATTATTCCAGCATGGCGGAATTTGAGCTTTCTTTGAGAAATAACTCGCTAAGAAAACGAGTTGATTTTAAATGAGGTCTATATGAGGAAGAATACCATACGGGCCTGTGTTTTAGTGCTGCTGTTTGAAAGTATAATTTTTATTGGCACAAGAATTGTGGCTTATTTTATAACTTAGTTCTTGGCGGTGGTTGAGGAAAGTGGATTGCTCCAATCACTGAGAAAGAAATAGGTTAAAAAAACTAGGAGGTGTTATCATGAAAGCAGGAAAGATTGTACTGCTGGTCGTTGGTATCATCGTGCTCCTGATATCGTTAGTTCCTATTTTGGGTGGAGGAGCCTTGATATGGGTGGAGAAAACTCTAAGAGACAGTGAGGGTTTTTACACCACACCTGCCATCCGGCTTGAGAAAGATTCCTACGCTATTGTTACTAAGCCTGCCAACATAGACTTAGGAGGAGATTGGGAATGGCTATTCTGGGGTAAACGTTGGGCTCCGAGTGACTTTCTTACCATTAAAGTAGAGGGCTCCAGTAACGATCCTTCCAAACAAATCTTTATTGGGATGGCAAAGGCGCAAGACTTAGAGGCCTACCTTGAAGGTGTTGAATATGATGAGATTACTGATTTCAGTATCCATAAACCTAATCTGGATTATACCAATCATCCAGGCACTTCCGAGCCCCAAGCTCCCACTACTCAAGAATTCTGGACAGTCTCCACTTATGGAGAAGGAACTCAGACTTTGGAGTGGGGCATTGAGGAAGGTACTTATTCTTTTACTCTAATGAATGAAGATGGATC
>CAZGDY010000003.1:37893-39644 GCA_964524965.1 uncultured Clostridia bacterium | reverse complement strand
AATTTGACTGATTTATACCGTGTTTCCTTAAGTGTTTTGGGGTGCGCTGTTTGCAGGGGATGTGAAAGCTTAGATGGAGCTCATGGGATAAGGTGGGTACTGCATTTATTAAAACTAAGATTTGTTAATAAAAATCTATTGAGGAGAAATAAGCTCAAAATCATCGGGCCTAATAATTTTTCAAGGTAAATATCTAATGAATTTAAGATCCAGAGATTTTTCTGGGAAGGAATGGATTTAATGAAAAAATACAAAGTATTAGTGACGGATGGTGCAGCTGCTCAAAAAAAATTTTTTGAAATTGAAAAGGAAGCATTACCAAAAATTGGGGCGGAGTTAATTTTTAGTCAATGCAACACAGAAGATGAGGTAATTGAAGCTGCTAAAGGAGTAGATGTTATACTCAATGTGCAAGCTCCTGTAACGAAAAAAGTTATTAACACTTTAGATAATTGCAAAGTTATTGTTCGTTATGGAGTAGGGGTTGATACTGTAGATATTGGAAGTGCTACGGAAAAGGGTATTCCTGTGGTCAATGTCCCTAATTTTTGTATTGAAGAGGTCTCAACTATAGCTATTGCCTTGCTATTAGCCTGTGCTAGAAAGCTAATCCCCTTTAACAATTCCATTAAAAAAGGTTTTTGGGATAAATCAATAGGAAGAGAAGTCCATAGCTTAAAAGGAAAAGTCTTTGGTTTGGTAGGTTTTGGGAATATAGCTAAAGCAACTGCTCGCAAAGCTAAAGCTTTTAATTTAGATATTGTAGCCTATGATCCTTACTTAAATAAAAATGAGGGGCAAAAGTATGGCGTGAAATTGATAGATTTTGACATATTATTGAAAAACTCTGATTTTATATCGGTTCACGTTCCTTTAACAGAGGAAACCAAGTATTTGTTTGGGAAAAAAGAATTTAATATGATGAAAAAGTCTGCTTTTTTTATTAATACCGCTCGCGGAAAAGTGGTGAATGAAAAAGCGCTATGTGAGGCTTTAAAAGAAGGACAAATTATGGGGGCAGGATTGGATGTTATGGAAAAAGAGCCTGTGGAATCTGATAATCCTTTGTTAAAGGTGGATAATATTATTCTTACCCCTCATGTAGCCTCCTTTACCGAAGAAGCGTTCACTCAACTTCATGTCAGTGTTACCCAGGAAGTGATGCGGGTGTTAAGTGGAAAACTACCTTTATCTTTAGTAAATCCTCAGGTTAAAGAAAAACTCACATTGAATTAAAAGTGGGTAAGGATAGTTTTTTAGAACAATAAAAAACATAAAGGTGAGATTACAATGAGAAAAAATCAGTTAAGAGAATTACTCAAAGAAGGTAAGTCTACTATCGGTACCCGTATTCTTAGTGCCTGGCCGGGTATAGTAGAGGTTATCGGTCACACTGGTGCAATTGATTACGTTGAATTTGTTGGCGAGTATGCACCTTATAACTTATATGACCTGGAAAATTTAGCCAGGGCGAGTGAGCTTTTTGGTATTTCATCAATGTTGAAAGTTGACCAAGAGCCTAATTGTTTTCTTGCTCAAAGAGCTTTAAAATCAGGGATACAAAATATACTCTTTACAGATATTAGAACTGTAGAGGATGCAAAAGAATGTGTACGAATTGTCAGACCAGAGACACCAGATAGTAAAGGTATTAATGGTTGTCATGCAGCAAGGAGTGTAGGGTACGGGTTAGAAGCTGGTTCTAAAGAGTATGTCGAAGCAATGAATGATGTGGTAATAGTTTTTATGAT
>CAZGDY010000003.1:18748-37793 GCA_964524965.1 uncultured Clostridia bacterium | reverse complement strand
CTGGTTCTAAAGAGTATGTCGAAGCAATGAATGATGTGGTAATAGTTTTTATGATCGAAAAAAAAGGAGCTGTTGACAATTTGGAAGCCATTCTTTCAGTAAAAGGATTAGATATGGTTCAGTTTGGTCCTTGCGATTACGGTTTAAGTATAGGTTTAGCGAGACAATCCTTCCCCCACCCGGAAGTGAGGAAAGCGGAACTTAAAACTATTACAATGGCATTAAAAATGGGAGTACGTCCCCGGGTGGAGCTTAGTCCTTTAACAAAAGAAGAAGATATTCAAAAGTACATAGAGCTTGGTGTACGTGATTTTAATCTTCCCATGGATTTGACAATTCTTTATCACTATTTAAAAGAAAATGGGGAATCCTTGAGAAAAATATTAGCCAAGGTCTGAAAAAAGATTTACAAATCTTGCCACTGGATTTTAAAAAAATGTAAAGTGTTCTTAAAAATCCGATGTAGTTTTTTAATTATGATACTTTGGGAAGATTTGTTTTTTTTAAGCACAAATTGTAGCTTATCCTTAAGCGGTCATTGTATAATAGGTGATGCTTCTTGGTTAAAAGGGTTTGTTCTCATAGAGAAAGAAAAAAGGAAAGAATAATTGTTCTTCAGGTACTTCATATAATCAAGCCATTGTTGCACCAACTGGGCGTATACTCTTCTTATATCGTTTTCCAGGTGCTCCAGATCGGTTTTTGGAAGTTGGTTTATCTCTTTTCTACTGGAAAGTTCCTCAGCGAAGTGAAATATCGATCGAAGAAGGTGGGTAAAGGACTCATGTTCCAGAAGACTTGGATTTTCCAGAAGTCGCACCAAAAAACTTCTTTCCTTAAGAAAAAAACGGCGCAGATACTCCAGGTCGAGTTTATCAATAATTATCACATAATTGTAGTTTTGAAGGATTTTACTCACTCGCGAAAATTCATTGTTGGTCCATTCATCAATTGCAGTAAATTCTTCTTTAATCTTGTCCAGTTCAGGATCTAAATCAGAGAAATAAGTTAAAAGTTTTGTTCCCATCTCACTGAAAAAAATCCCCACAATCATATTGAGTTTTTCAAGTAAAGCGTGTTTTTCTCTTATTTTTAACAATCGCTGGATAATCAAAGTAACCATCAAAACCTCAATAGGAACAAAGGCAATATCCCCCAACAGATAGATAAAAATGTGGTGTGTATCATGAAAAATTGTGTAATGTGTCCAATAAAGGATAGCAGATAAAAAGACAAGTCCTGATGCGAAAATAATTTGCCATTTCCATTTTCTCATAAGTTACCCTCTACTTTTTTAGTTTTGTAAGACAAATTTTTTTCCCGAAAACTAAATTCTTATTATCACCCATTATTGATATCTCCTTTTATTTTTTCCCTCTTTTTTTCTCTCCTCATTTTAACAATTGATATTCCTATCCACTATCTTAGCTCATCTCTTGCCTAAAGAGTTAGAATGTCGGGAGGGATCTGAAATGTTTTTTTGTGTATTTATTGAGGTTTTTTCGTCGATGAGTCTTTTGAATTTTATATGATTTAATTTTAGTCATTGATTTTCGAGCTTGCTTGTCAGTCTTTATTATTCTTACCGGCCAATAATCCCAGGGATAAGCTCCTTTGAATTGCAACTAAAAATCAGCTAAGAAACAGTTATTTGAGCTATTATTTTGCGTCCAAAATCTTTACATCGGAGTAGCTCTTCCTCAGAGATTGGACCTTTCATCCCTTCTACTTTTATTGATAACCCTGAGGTTATTAGTTTTGATTGGGGAATCTTTTTATTGATTCTTTTTTCCATTTTTTTCAGCGCTTTTTCAAAATCTTTTCCGAGGTAGGTGTCAAAAACAGCAATTTGTTTTTCCTTTAACTCAAGAGTTCTCAGTTTATCGATGAATCTCTTAATATTTTTCGTGGGTCCGCCAATATGATTGGGAGAGCCAATTAAAATAACCTCACAATCAAGGATACTGTCAAAATCTAAGTTTTTGACCTCGCTAAGAATCGTTTCTATTTCCTGAGCTTCTTCCATTCCCTGGACGATAGTTTCAGCTGCATGTTTGGTATTACCATATTTTGAATCGTAAACTATAATAACTTTTGTCATTTTATAACTCCCTATGTAAGATTTATTTCTTCATAAAAAGTTTTTAAATCAAAAAAAATAGAAAACGGCAAAATAACTAGCAATATTAATCCGGAAATGGCGTATAATTGAGTATATTCAACTTTGTTTTTTAATTTAATTTTAAATAAATGGGCCTTTGTCACTTTTTCAAAAATGCCTGATATCACTTATATCTTAAGCTAAGATAAACTTTAGTAATTGTCAACCAATTATGATAAAAGGAGAGTTTGGATTTTTCTTAGCTGTGCTTTACCTCTTGATTTATCAAGGTAATTTTATATCTTATAGGTGTCGATTAGATTTGTTGGAAAGAAAGTCTTTTTACCTTGGCTTGCCTGTGTTAAGGTGGCTGATCTTACTCAAAAGGACAAAGGTGGAAAATAGAAAGTGGTATTGGAAAAGATAGTTCCTTTTTTTGTGAAGCGCTGGAGCTCTGAAGGTGGGTATCGTCAAGTACTTTCCATAGCTGTTCCACTCATTTTGAGTACGGGGGCCTGGTCTATCCAACACTTTGTCGATCGTGTGTTTCTTGCCTGGTATTCGCCAGAATCTATTGCAGCAGCTCTGCCAGCCGCTTTACTTAATTTTACCATAATGAGTTTATTTTTGGGAACCGCTAGTTATGTCAGTACCTTTACGGCTCAATATTATGGTTCAGGCCAACATTCGAAAATTGGTCCACTTTTGTGGCAAGGAGTGTATATTGCTCTTATTGGTGGCATAGTTCATCTGGTCTTGATCCCTTTAGCTGGACCCATTTTCCGTTCGATAGGGCATGATCCTTTGGTTCAGCAATATGAAATAATTTATTTCCAGGTGCTTTGTCTTGGTGCTACACCAGCTATCGCTTCTTCTGCTCTGTCCGGATTTTTCAGTGGGCGAGGTAAGAGTTGGCCAATCATGTGGATTAATATTTTAGCGACTATTATAAACATAGTCCTGGATTATCTATTGATATTTGGCAAATTTGGTTTTCCCGAGATGGGGATAAAAGGAGCGGCCATAGCCACAGTAATTTCAACTTGTTCTTCTTTTTCTATTTTTCTTTTTTTAATTTCCCGTCCTATTCATGAACAACGCTTCCGTACTTTGAAAGGATGGAGGTTTGATCGCTCTCTTTTTTCGCGATTGATGTATTTTGGTTTTCCCAGTGGAGTGCAGTTCTTTCTTGGCATGGTTGGGTTTACCGTTTTTGTCCTTTTAGTAGGGCGATTGGGCGTTGTACAACTAGTGGCTACTAATATTGCTTTTAATATTAATACGCTGGCTTTTATGCCCATGCTGGGATTTGGAATAGCAACTTCAGTTCTTGTGGGACAATATCTGGGAAAAAACAGACCGGATTTAGCTGAACGTAGTGTTTATTCCAGTTTTCACATGACATTTGTTTATATGGCAAGCATGGCCATTGCTTATCTGGCCATTCCCGCTATTTTTATTAAGCCTTTTGCCTCTCAAGCAGATCCGGTCAGTTTTGTTCCCATTCAGAAAATTACCATAACTCTGCTTCGTTTCGTGGCAATTTATTCAGTATTTGATACACTTAACATCATTTTTTCTGCGGCAATTAAGGGAGCCGGAGATACGCGATTCGTTATGTTTGTAATTGCAATTACCTCATCTTTTCTCCTGGTGATTCCAACTTACATTATCTTGGTGCTCTTGCACGCCAATATTTACGCTGCTTGGGCTATTACCACGATCCATGCGATTATACTGGGGTTCATATTTTTATTTCGGTTTCTAGGAGGGAAGTGGAAGTCTATGCGGGTAATTGGGCCAATTAATGAGGTCAATTCGGGCCGTAATACTTGATATGAACTTTTTTTAGAGATTCGCAAAAGATGTTTTTTATTGACGGGAACAAAAGCGCTGCAAGGAGTCTGGTAGTTTCAGTTCCCTATTCGCGTGGTTTTGATACAAATCTTGACACTGCCAATTCTTCAAAGTATAATAATTTTATCTTTTTTAAGAACTTATTTTTTCCAATGCAGGATACGGATTGTATAATTTTTTTTGGGTAGCGGTCTAAAGAATAAATGGAAAGCTTCAGATAAGTGAGTGCCTGTTTTTGATTTAGCCTCAGCCATTATTTGTCTAGAGATGCCGATTGTCTTGGTTACATTTATGGCAGTGGAAATCAAATGAGGATAAGTAGCTGTGGCGGGGATAGTTACAATTATATTCATTTTTAATATTTTTTTTATTATCTAAAAACATATTTATTGGATGGGTTGCTATTTAATGTAATTAAATAAAGAAGCTTAAATTCTTTATATTTTCCCTACGAAGGAGGAAAAAAGATGAAGTCAGAGGACATCGTTTCCCAATTTTCAGAGATTTTCCAAAAATCACAGATTATTGATCTCAGTCACACATGGGAAGAACATATGCCGGTTTATCCAGCTCATTGTAAGTATTTCCACAACCTCTGGAGGTCTTACTGGCATGGAGAGGCATCAACTATGTATCAACTTGTTATGAGTGAGCATACTGGAACACATGTTGATGCACCGGGACATTTTGTGCGCGATTCTCATCCAGCTCATATCTGGATGGACAAAGTATCTCTTAGAAAGTTAATTGGTCCTTGTCTGAAAATAGACTTTCTTGATCAGCCACAGCGAAGTTTAGTTTCCAAGCAACAACTACAGACGTGGGAGCGTACGCACGCCCCTGTAAAGAAAGATGATATTGTAATTTTTAACTTTGGCTGGTATAAACATTGGCAACTCAGACCACACCAAAAATTTCTTGTGGATTATCCAGGACTCTCAAAAGAGGCAGCTGAGTACCTTGTAGATGCCGGAGTAAAAGCTGTGGGAACTGATGCTCTTTCCCTCGATGCGCACGGTACGAAGGAATATCCTGCTCATCATACCTTCTTATCGGCTGAAGTAGCGATTATGGAAAATGTTGCCAATCTTGATAAAGTTCCGACTTCATTTTTTTTTATGGCCTTGCCTTTAAAAATTAAAGATGGTTCAGGCTCGCCGATTAGAATAATCGCACTTATTGAAAAGTAGGACTTTTAAAATCTTTTCCTAAAAGTGTAGATTACAAGAAAAGAAGGCGTATCTGTCCAGGGTCTTGTGGTTTTTCTTTTCCGAAGTTGGATGGTGCTATATTAGTTACCGGCAAGATTTTCTATTTTTAAAATTTAACTAACACTCCATTAGCAGAAGGTTAAGACACTCGCCAGTTTGATTCCTGTGTTCTCGTTTTTCTTCTTAACTTCTTCTTTGCCGGAAGACGATTTTTTTCGATTTTTATAGCGGGCAAGTTTTGGGTATTTTTTCAGCTTATTTGAGTCCAAGGAGTAAAGACTTTAAACTGTCAGCTACAATCTTAATGTTTTGCTGTTATATATGATTTATAAAAGAGGAAAAAGGAGAAAAAACCATGAAAGCAAAATGTTTTATTTTCTGTTTGCTGGTTTTATTAGTTTCATCCACAATAGCAGCAGCTGAAATCGTCTTTGAAAGTACATCTGATGACCAGGTGGCAGTTGAGCTTACGATATACAACGACAATCTTGCTCTGGTAAAAGAGACAAGGATAGTTAAACTTCCTGTAGGTGAGGGGAAATTAAATTTTAGGGATATTGCTTCCTATATTATGCCGGTAACAGTTTGTGCGGAATCATTAAATTATCCAAAAGATTTTGTTGTGCTTGAACAGACCTACGAAGATGACCTTATAAGTGCCAATAAGCTTCTTGATGGGTATGTAGGGGAAAAAATTAAGATAATAAATTGGAACGAGTTTCAAGATAGAAAAGATGTAGTAGAGGCAACCTTGTTGAGCAATGACCAGGAACAAATTTATGAGATAAATGGTGAGATATATATTGGCTATCCGGGATATAAAGTTCTTCCAAAAGTACCCGAAAATTTGATCATAAAACCAACCCTTGAATGGCTTTATGATAACAAAACCGAAAAAGCTCATCGCCTTGAAGTATCCTATCTTACCAGTAATATGAACTGGAAGGCAGATTATGTGGTTATTTTAAATGAAGATAATAGTTATGCAGATATATCCAGTTGGGTTACCCTGGATAATAAAAGCGGCGCTACCTATGAAAATGTTCTCCTAACATTAATCTCAGGTGAAGTTCGTCGGATTGAGCAAAAACCTGAAGAAAGACTTTATATGATGAAATCTGCAGCAGAGGTTGAAAATTGGACATTTGAGGAAAGCTCTTTCTTTGAATATCATCTCTATGGTTTACCGAGAAAAACTACCATAAAAGACAAGCAAACAAAACAGTTAATATTGCTGGAAGCTGTTGGTGTGGGTACTGAGAAAGAGCTTATTGCTTATGGCAACAAAGACTATTTTACCAGAGTTTATAGCCAGCAAATAATTAAAAATTCAGTAAATGTCAATATCAAATTCAAAAATTCCAAAGATAATGATCTTGGCGTGCCTCTTCCAGCAGGGATTATGCGCTTATATCAAAAGGATGTTCAGGGAAAACTGCAGTTTATAGGTGAGGATAAAATAGAACATACGCCGAAAGATGAAGAAATTAAACTTAGAATTGGTGAAGCCTTCGATGTGGTGGTAGAGAGAATTCAGGTAGACTATAAAAAAATTACGACAAAGCTTCATGAATCAGAGTGGGAAATTACTTTAAGAAATCATAAAGAAAAAGACGTGATAATCGGTGTAGTAGAATCATTATTGGGTAATTGGCAAATAATAAGTAATACTCATCCCTACGAAAAGATTGATGCCTCTACTATAAGGTTTAATGTTAATATTCCCCAGGATGGAGAGGCCAAGGTGAGGTATAAAGTAAGGATTGGGTTATAATTTTTTAGCTTAGAAAATCTTGGGAAAGGCTTTAAAATGGCAGCTTTTAATTTTTCAAGAAAATATTAAGACTAATTTTTTCTTGTTCGGGAATACTTTTCCGTTCCTGCTTTTGGTAATGATATTTATTTTTTTACTATCATTGCGGGCGGTGGTTAAATATTAGTGCTTGACTTTTTTTTGTTTTGTGTTATGAATAATAAAATAGTAGCACAAAAATAAAAGTTGTAAGATCAAAACTTAAGCGAAAAGCCTATTTAATAAAATAGGCTTTATTTGTTGGGTGCAAAAGGAAAGA
Source organism: uncultured Clostridia bacterium (assembly GCA_964524965.1). GTDB lineage: Bacteria > Aerophobota > Aerophobia > Aerophobales > B3-G15 > Kmv34. The sequence continues at coordinate 30,552 of CAZGDY010000003.1, read as the reverse complement.
TTTATGCATATTTCAGATGGTGTCTTGTCAGCTCCGGTGTGGGCTGGAGGTTATCTTGTTGCCATCGGTATTATAGCAGTGAGCATAAAAAAGATAAAGGCAAACAATATGCCTAAAGTGGCGGTAATGACCTCTGCTTTTTTTGTCACCTCTCTTATTCATGTTCCCTTAGGCCCTGTTAGTGTACACCTTGTTTTAAATGGGTTGGTAGGGATTATTCTGGGGCCGGCTGCTTTTATCTCTATTTTTGTTGGTTTAGTTTTACAGGCTTTTTTGTTCCAGCATGGCGGGATAAGTACCGTTGGAATAAATGCTATTATAATGGGAACGCCAGCTCTTTTGGCTTATGGGGTATTCAGCTTAAGGAATAAATTTAATTTTAGAGCCAATGAATTTATTTTTGGTGCTATAGCGGGTGGCTTAGGGGTTTTAGGGGGGACAATCATTTTAGCTTTAGCATTGATAACTACAGGTAATGAATTTACAGAGGTAGCTAAATATGCTGTTTTAGCGCATTTTCCGGTGGTAATTATTGAGATTATCATAACCGGGTTTATCGCTTCATTTTTAATGAAAGTTAAACCGGAAATTTTAGAAGGAGCAATTGATATCTAGATGGGTAGCTTTTCTTAAATGAATATGGTGAAATATTTTATTTCATCGTAAATATTGGGGAATTTAAATCAATAAAAATAAATTTGCAGGAGGATGAGATGAAAAAAATAAGCGCAATAGTAGTAATTGTAAGTTGTTTGTTTGTTTGCTGGGTGACACAGGTAAGTGCTCATTTTGGTGGGCTCATCCCTTCTGATGATATTGTTACTCAGGAAGATAGTAAAACTATAGAACTAGAAGTAAAGTTTTTTCACCCGATGGAAGGAGATTACATGGAAATGGAAAAACCACAGGAGTTTGGGGTAAAGGTGGGTGGTGAGATTATTGATTTATTTGAGACTCTCGAGGCGGAAAAAGGAAGAGGGTTTGACCAGGAAAAAGATTTTGTCTGGTGGCAGGCCGCATATAAAATCAAAAGACCTGGTGATTACACTTTTTATTTTGAGCCTAAACCTTACTGGGAACCGGCGGAGGATTGTTACATTATTCACTACACCAAAGTATGTGTAAATGCATTGGGGCTGGAGGCAGGTTGGGATGATGAAATTGGTTTAGAGACCGAGATTATCCCGCTTACAAGACCATATGGATTGTGGACAGGTAATATATTTACCGGTATCGTGAAAGTTAGAGGGGAAACGATGCCTTATGCAGAGGTGGAAGTGGAATATTACAATAAGGATGGCAACATAAAACCTTCTGCTGATTCGTACATTACTCAGGTAGTTAAAACCGACAAAAATGGTGTTTTTTCTTATGCGATGCCCAAAGCTGGATGGTGGGCATTTGCTGCTTTGAACGAAGCCTTATGGACAATAAAAAGCCCCAATGGAGAAGATAAATCCATTGAAATTGGCGCAGTTTATTGGGTAAGAACTAGAGATATGAGGTAAGAGGCAAAATCATCAGGGGAAAAGAGATCATGATGCGAAAAGATGATTCAGGAGGGAGGGTTTTTAATTACTACAAGCTCATAATCGGCTTTGTTCTTTTTTGTGCGTTAGTAGTAACAACAGCTTCTTTGGTTTTGGCTCATAAGGTAAATATTTTCGCCTATAGGGAAGGCGAAATGGTGTACACTGAGAGTTATTTTCCTGATGGGAAAAAAGTGAAAGATGGAATAGTAGAAGTTTACGATAGCCAGGGGAACAAATTGTTAGAAGGTAAGACCAATGAAAATGGCCATTTTAATTTTAAGCTCTTAAAAAAAGATAATTTGAGAATAATTCTTAGTGCCAGCATGGGTCACAAAAACACCTACACTCTCTCGGCAGATGAGATATCGGATTCTGTAAAAACACGGGAATCGCAAGATAAACAACTCGAAGAGTCCAAAACTAAAGAAGTTTTAACAATTGATTTAAATCAAATCAAGAAAATTATAGATACTTCTCTTGATGAAAAATTAAAACCAATCATGAGAGAGTTAGCTAAGACACAACAGAAAACTGTATCCATTACAGAAATTATCGGTGGAATTGGCTACATTTTCGGTGTCATGGGGATTATTTTATATTTTGCCAGTAAAAAAAAGGATTAAAAAGGATGCATTTACCTGAAATCGATAAATTTGCTAATCTTAAATCACCTTTACATTCCTTTGACCCCCGGTTAAAAATAATTTCTTTTTCTATTCTTATTTTCTCCATTGTGCTCTTGCAGGATATAAAAGGAGCTTTTATTGGATTAATTTTAGCAGTTGTTTTGGTCTTTTTGTCTAAAATTCCTTTCTCCTTTATTTTCATTCATCTAAGATGGGTTCTTTTGTTTATCGCTGTCCTTTTCTTAATAATTTCTCTGACTGTTCCCGGCAGCTTATTACTGAAATTGTCTTTTTTAAGCGTTTCTCGGGAAGGGGTTAAACTCAGTTTTTTAATAAGTTTGAGAGCTATTGGTGCTGTCTTATTTATATTTCCTATGATCGGAACAACAAAGTTTAATGTGACGCTCACAGCTCTTCAAAAAATAGGGGTACCAAATAAACTGATCCAACTTTTTATGTTTACTTATCGATATATCTTTCTTTTCTTAGATGAAGGGAAAAGGATATTTATAGCAGCTAATTCCCGAGGTTGGACAAAAAAAACTAACATTTCCAGTCTCAATGTTATGGGGAATCTTGTTGGGATGTTATTAGTTCGTAGTTTTGAAAGAACAGAGTATCTTAGAGATGCTATGGTTTCCAGAGGATATGATGGAAGATTGAGGATTTTAGATGAATTTAAACTTAGTTCTAAAGATTTTATCAAGACGTCCCTGATTATAATTATCGCCATATTATTACATCTTTTTGGATGGATACAATGAGAAGCATTATAAAAATAAGAAATCTTCATTATAGTTATCCGGAGGGTACTAAAGCTCTTAAAGGAATAAATTTAGATATTGTTCAAGGTGAGTCTGTTGGCCTCATAGGACCCAATGGAGCAGGTAAGTCGACTCTTCTTTTACATTTAAACGGAGTTTTAAAAAGCACCCAAGGCTCGGTTGAGGTTTTAGGAATGAAAACAGAGGAAAAAAATCTTGTAGGTATTAGAAAAAAAGTAGCCATAGTCTTTCAGGACCCCGATAACCAACTTTTTATGCCTACGGTGTTTGATGATGTTGCTTTTGGTCCATTAAATGCAGGCGATTCTAAAGAAAAAGTGAGAGGGAAAGTCAGTAAGGCATTAAAAGAAGTTGAGATGGAAGAGTATGGAGAGAGATGCCCTCATCATTTGAGTTTCGGGGAAAAGAAAAAAATTGCTCTGGCTACCGTTTTATCGATGGAACCTGAAATTTTGATCCTGGATGAGCCTTCCAGTAACTTGGATCCCAGAGCACGAAGACATCTGATAGAACTACTTAAAAACTTTAATTTAACCAAGATAATTTCCGGTCATGATCTGGAGTTAATTCTGGAAATTTGTCCCAGAGTTGTTCTTTTAGATGAGGGTAGGGTAATGGTTGACGGGGATGTGCGGAAGGTTCTCAGTAATAAGTTATTAATGGATTCTCATGGTTTGGAAGTACCCTTGTCCTTATCTTAAGGTAGTTGACAAAAATAAAGATATAGTTACGCTTGTAAATGTTCTTTTCTAATAAAGGTTATCGCATCTTGTAGGGCTTAAAAGGGAAGAGGGTGAGAATCCCTCGCGGTCGCGCCGCTGTGACCGGAACGAAATCCATCTGCCTGTCTTAAGGATGGGCAAAAACCACTGCAACAGTTGGCAAATGCTAACTATTGTGGGAAGGGGTGGAGATTAGGAAACCTTCTTTAATGAGGAGGTGCCGGAAGCCAGAAAACCTACCTGCAGGAAAATGCACCCCTCTTCTTCGCGAGTCTAAGAAGCTGGTGGTTTTTATTTGAAAATACAATAAAAGCCCTGGTCTCCCCTAAAAGAGGAGGTCAGGGCTTTATTTTTTAAAAATAGAGCATAAGGAGGGTAAATTGTTAAAGTTTATTTTTAATTCACTAGGTGTTTTGATGGTGATGAGTTTTTTGTTGTCACCACATCTCATTTTTGCTGAAGAAATATTTGGTTTAGGTGAAGTAGTAGTAACAGCCACGCGCATACCACAAATTTTGAAAGATATACCAGCTTCTGTCACAGTGATTACAGAAAAACAGATAGAATCATCGCAGGCACAGAATGTGGCAGAAATTCTAAAAGAGGTTGCGGGGATCCAGATTCAAGACTATGGGCTGAATAGTTTAAAAAGCATTGGTATTCGCGGAAGTTCAGCTGCGCAGGTGCTCATCCTGGTTGATGGTCGAGTGGTTAATGCTTCCTCCTTAGGCAGCGCCGATCTTTCGACATTTTCTTTAGTTAATGTGCAGCGAATCGAAATTGTTCGGGGTCCCTTTTCAGCACTTTATGGCTCAGCGGCACTGGGAGGTGTGGTGAATATCATCACCAAGCGTCCTCCAGAAACAGTTACTACTAACGTAGGGTTCTCGGGGGGAAGTTTCGAAACCAGTACATTCAATGTATTGCACGGTGGAGGTATTAATTCGTTGCACTATCTGGTGACAGCCGAAAAAGGTTTCTCTAGGGGCGATCGAGAAAACAGTGCCAGTGATTTTTTTGATCTGAGTACTAAGGTAACTATTTCCCCTTTTGTTGCCTCTTTAGGATATGCCCGAAGTGAAAAAGGGGTACCTGGTTCTATTGACTGGCCTAATCTCAATGCCAGACAAAATGATACAAGAGGATGGGTAGATCTTATCTATGATTGGCAGTCAGGAAAGTCTGTTTTTTTGCTCAAGGGTTTTTTCAACCAAGATGAAATAATCTATGAAAATCCTGATTTTTTTCTCAAAGACACCACAAAAAATGGTAGATGTGGGGCAAGTTTTCAGCACGCTGTGTCCTGGGGTTCATACTCTCATTTCATCTGGGGAATTGACTGGAAACAGGACTACGTAGATATACGGGCAATTGATGGGAGCTCGCGAATTGGCGGAAAGAGGAGCTTGATTTCAACTGCAGTATACGCTGAAAAAGAACTACAACCATCTCCTGACATTATTCTTGTGTTGGGTGCGCGGTATGATAGTCATTCGGCGCATGGCGACCAAGTAAATCCACGTTTCGGTGTACTCTATCATTTTGGTGCATCCACTACTTTAAGGGGTTCCTGGGGCACGGCATTTCGAGCACCAACGGTAAATGATCTTTATTGGTACGAGGATTGGGGAGGGGGGATGGGTCTTTTCGGAAATCCCGATCTTTCTCCCGAAAAATCATCAGAATTTGAGTTGGGGATTGAGCGTATTTTTACCTCCAATGTTTTAGGAAGAGTTACTTATTTTTCGACAAACGTGGATAATCTTATCGGCTGGGTTGAAGTTGTCCCTTGGCGTTGGGAGGTTCAAAATGTAGATAAAGCATCAATTAGCGGTGTTGAAGGAGAGATAAAGCTGCAAGTTGGGGAAAAAGTGTCGCTTTTTTTTACCTACACCTATCTTGATGCAAAAGATAGGGGTGAATTTAAAGGAAATGTGTTGCTCTATCGAGCTCAGAATACTTTGTCTTTAGGTCTAAATTACAAAATACAAGAGAAACTGCAATTTTGTCTTGAAGGGCAAGCGATTGGTGAGCGTTACACCAACCGGGAAAATACAAATACACTTCCCTCTTACGCCGTAATTAACGCTCGATTGATTTTTCATCCCAATAAACGAACCGAGATGTTTGTGAAGGTAGATAATTTACTTAACGAGAAATATGAAAATATTAAAGGTTATCCGATGTCAGGAACAACCGTAAAGGGAGGAATGCAGCTTACCCTTTAGTTATCAAATGGTGTTTTTCTTGAGTCTTGTCTTCGCATGGATGAGATGAATGGGTGTGCCCGGATTGACCTTCCAGGGCCAAGAAGTGTGACCTACGAAAGGTCTTATTGGGGGGTTGACCTAAGAGGAGGTTTGAATTGTTTACATTAATATTAAAGGGCGGTATCTTGCTATGGCCAATACTTGCTCTTTCGATTGTCTCGTTGGCCATTATCCTGGAAAAACTTTACACCTTCCATAAGATTAAGATAGATACTAACCAATTATTGGCTGATATTATGAAGCTCTTGCGAGAGGGAGGAGTTGATAAAGCTGGTGAGAGATGCTCACAAAGTATCAGTCCTTTCGTTAGAATAAGCACTCTTGTTTTTAAATATCATAATTTTTCACAGAGACAGAAAGATGAGCTCTTTTCTCAATTTCGGGCAATGGAGATTAGAAAACTGGGGAAGAGAGTGAGAGCTTTGGGGATAATTGGGCATATCTTACCACTTTTGGGGCTGCTGGGGACAGTCGTAGGAATGATAAAAGTTTTTATGGTAGTTGAAAATGTTGCAGGGAGTGTAGATCCGGCACTTTTAGCCGGGGGAATTTGGGAAGCTCTTCTTACAACAGCCGCAGGACTTGCTGTGGCCATACCCACGCTAATGGTTTATCATTATCTGGAAGGAAGATTAGAGGATAGTGCTTTGCAGATGGGTGAGGTAGTGGTACGGACAGAAGAGTTTTTAAAAGAGAGAAAAAATGAAAACAATCGTTAGGAAGAAAATCCCTTTGTCTTTAGAAATAGCTCCTCTGGTTGATATTGTTTTTTTGCTTCTTATTTTTTTTCTTCTGACCTCTTTTGTTAGCATGCGAATTATGCAGCTTGACCTTCCTGAATCCTCCACAGCAAATGAAGCTACACAGAGTTTACTTGTTGCAATTACTCAGGAAGGGAAAATCTTTCTGGAAGGAGAACAAATAGACCTGGAGATGCTCCTTTTTTTACTGCAATCAAAACTAAAGGATAAAAAGAGCACAACTGTCAGTATTGAAGCAGATGCCAATGTTCCTCTTAAAATTCCTGTCCAGGTTATGGATATCTGTAGAAAAGCAGGTGCAGAAGGTGTATCTATTGCTACAAAAAAAATTGGAGGAAATTAAATGCGCTGGGTAATAATTTCAATTGTACTACATGTAGGTGTAATTTTTTTTCTCTTTCCTTATTTCCAGCAAGATAAATCCTCTTCAATAAAGCTAACCTATAGATTTAAAAAGATAACTGAAGAAAGGTTTTTGATAAGGCCGATAAGAAAGAAAGAAGATGCAAGAGTTCTTCCATTGACAGAGGAAATAGCGCATCTCAAACAAGATGTATATGAGAAAAAAACCTCGCCTCTTAGTGTTGATACTAAAGAAATAATTAAAACTACCCCTGCAAAGGGGATTAACTACTCTTCTTTGCAAATTAAGATACTTTCTTTTTCGCCCCAAAACAAAAGAAAAGATTATCAGTTAAAAAAACCATATAGCATTTCTTGTTTGGAAAATGACATCTTCTCTCGGGAAAATAGAAGATATATCATAAAGGGAGAGGAAAAAATGATTTCTTTTATTGGGGAAAAAACCCTTTTTGTTGAAGACAGAAGCTTTGCTGTTTCAAACTTTGTAGGATTTTTACCTTCTCTTCCAGAAAATTTAAAAATTTTTGTTTTTCCGAAACTGAAATTAATCACATCTGATTACAAGAAGATTTTTCCCATCAACTCCGATAAGGAGCTATTTTTTGTTTTAAATCAGCCTCAAAAAAAGAATCTTTATTCTTTTTCTATTACGAACCAGGACTTTTTTATACGGTATAACCCTGAAATAAGTTTGTCTAACCATCTGGAAATACTATTTTCCAGCAGCAAAAGTGCTTTTACTTTGGAAAAGGAGATAAAAACGAGGTTTTTTCCTGTGTCTAAAAGCATTCTTCATCATAAAAAAAGTATACCTGATTTTTCAGATCAGGTGTTGCTCCCTTTGGAGGAAAGGGGGAAGAAGTTTTTTGCTTTTCTTCCTTCACCTCTCACAAAATCTTATTTGTCCAGAAAAGTCAAACAATCTCCCTTTTCTGTGGTCCATCCTCCCTTATTTCATAACAGGGATAATGTAGGAAAAATCCAAATCTCTCCTTTGGAAAGCTCTGATAGTTTCGTTTTAGTTGCTGATTACCTTAAAAAAATAAGTGCAATTATTCAAAAAAATAAAACATATCCTTTGTTAGCCAGGAAAAATGGTGAAGAAGGAAAAGTGGGAATAAACTTTACATTTGCCGAAAATGGAGAGGTAGTTGATGTTGCAATTATATCACCCAGTGAGTATCTGGAATTAAATCAAGCTGCAGAAAGGTTGATTTATAAGCTTTCTCCCTTTCCGTCTTTTCCTAAGGGAATAAATAAAAAAGTAATTACTTTGAAAATGGAGGTGGTTTATGAGCTTAAAGAAAAATTTTAATTTTTTTCGGAAGTCAATAAAATGGTGGGGAATAAGTTGTTTAATTTTCTTTTTAGTTATTCCCATCCCTGTTTTTTCCCAGGAAAGTTTTACTCTTCATCTTAATTTGGGAGTAGCTTACTATCACCAGGGCCAGCATGAGAAGTCAAAAGAAGAATTTCTCCAGGCATTAAAATTAGCTCCGGAGAGTTTTGAGATACACTATAACTTATTTCTTGTTTATATTACTCAGGATAATTTTCTTTCGGCAGAAAACGAGCTTAAAAACTGTCTTAGATTAAATCCTGATTATCCAGAACTTCATTTTCAATTGGGAAATATTTATTTTTATCAAAAAGATTTCTCTCGAGCCTCTGAAGAGTACAGAAAAGAGCTAACAAAAAATCCCTCCCATATTTCTTCTCTTTGTAATTTAGCTAAGGCGTTACAAGCTCAGGGTAGATTAGAAGAGGCTGGAAAAACACTGGAGGAAGCGAAACAACTTATACCTGATTCTTCTGAAATATATGCTGAGCTTGGTGAGGTGTATTATCAAGAAAAAAAAATAGAAAAAGCTCTGCAAAATTTAAAAAAAGCAGTTGGAAAAAATTCCAGTGATGTTTTTTCTTTTATCTATCTTGGGAAGATTTATCGGGAAAAGGAAAATTATCAAGAAGCAGAAAAGATGATTCAAAAAGCAGTAACACTTGACCCTGATAATTTTTATGTTCAAATCGAGGCTGGTTATCTTTATCTTAAAATACTAAATTACTTTCTTGCCAGTTCTCACCTTGAGAAAGCTGTTGAGATAAATCCAGAGGATTTATCTGCTCATTATTATCTTGGTTATTCTTATACTCAGCTAAAAAGATTTGACGATGCCATTGTTCAATTTAACTTTATTATGGATAAAAAAGAGAGCTTTGAAGACACTTATTTTTGTCTTGGTAATCTTTATTACGAGAAAAAAGATTTTAAAAAAGCTATTGATTTTTATCTTAAAGAATTAAAAGTCAATCCCAAAAATAGTAATGCCTGTTTTAACTTAGCTAATGCATATTTTCAAAAGAAAAACTTGGACGAAGCGGAGTCTACCATAAAAAAACTATTGGAAATTAATCCTGATGATGCTTTAGCTCGTTCACTTCTTGGTGATATTTACATGGGAAAAAATATGTATGATAAGGCAATTCAAGAATACGAAGAAGCAAAAAGGATTAATATAGGTGGATGAAGAACCTCTTTTCTCTTGACAGCTCACCGTATTTTAACCCAACTGCCAGCCTCTGAGGATAATGATAACTCACTGTGACATTACCTAAGGATGAGTTATTTTAACCTAAGGTGATAGGCTCAGGTCTTTTAGTTTTTAGGTATTTTTTAAATCTTGGTTTAAAGGAAGGGATTGAGGTTTAAGTATCTGAGATATATTGCGCAAGTAATGTTTTCCAGTTTGGTCTTTCTCGGATGTATCTATTAGTTTTGGGGGAATTTTCTCACCCGCCTCATTCTTAATTATTTCAATTATTGGATGTAAAGGGTCATTTGGGTTAACTTTTTTAGTTATGGCCATTTCACCGCGGTCTGTTTGCATTATAGTCCCAATAGGGTAAAAACCAACTAAACTAACAAAAACTTTCACCAGAACAGGGTTAAATTGAGTGTTCGCTCCCTGCAACAGTAAGAGAACAGCTTGATGAGGAAATAATGGTTTACGGTAACTGCGAATGGTAGTCATAGCGTCGTAAAAATCACAAATACTAACAATAGGAGTTAAATAATTATTACTCTCAGTTATTTCCAGATGAGGATAGCCTCCACCATCGTGGCGGATATGATGTTCCATAGCAACACAGGGTGTTAGGGGGTTAATTCCAGGAATAGCAAGAAGTATTTCGGCTCCAACGAAGGGATGGCGATATATCATTTCCCATTCCATCGCATTTAAACTACCGGTTTTGGAGATAATATCCTCTGGCATCATAACTTTACCAATATCGTGCAGTAGAGCTACTTCGCCCAGCGTGGCTAATAATTTCTGGTCAAATTTTAACTCTTTACCCATAAGCAAGCTCAAAATAGCTACGTTGATAGAATGACGAAAGGTGCAGTCATCATAGCCTTTCATATTAAATAAAGCGTTTAAGGAACTTTGCTCTTTTATTACTTGTTTAAGTAGTCTCTGGACGATTAGATGTATGTTTTCAGGAGGGAAAAGCTTCCCCCGTGAAACCTCTCCAAAGATATTTTCAATTTCAGAAACGATCTTCTGGTATTCTTTCCCCCATTCAGAGAGTTGCACTGGTAGGTCACTTTTTTTTTCAGGGAGTTTCAGCGGGAGTATCGTACTTAAAGTAATATGAGTTATTCCTCTGGTTCGAAGTTCATCGCTGAGCAATTTGGTAGTTAAAGGGGTATTTTTGCTTTCATTGAGATAATTGATTAAAGAAATTACCTCTTTTGTTGTTATTCCTTGCTGGAAATTAAAAATAGTGATTCCTGTATCTTTAATTTCTTTGATTAAGTCGGCAAATTCAAGACTTTCCTGGCGAAGAGAATATTCGTTGATGAAAACTTCTTGTTCTATAATACTTATTTCTGCTTTATTTTCTTGTTCGATTAGATTTTTAATAATCTCTAAAAGATATTTAACTCGTTCTTGAATTAGAGGGTGATTAGAGGGGAAAAGAGAAAAAGCTCGTTTTGTTTTCATTAAAGCTTTAAATAACTCAAATCTTTCCATTTAATTTCTCTTTGATTCTTTTTTTCGGAAGAATTAGATTTTTTCTCCAGAATTTTTGTTAGAAAAAAAATTTTTCTTATGTTTTTTGAGGATTTTTCGGGCCTTAAAACCAATACGCAAAGATTTCCAATCCCAAAATGAAAAGCGTAATCGGCTTAAATGCTCAAGTAACTTCAGGGCATCTTCTCCCTCCATTGTTTTAAGAGTTTCCAGTAGTTGACAAGTAGTAAAAATATCTTTTTTAAGAAAACTCTCTCTGGAAAGTAAGTTGATTGCATGAGATTGCAGATTTTTTATGGGTAGAGAGAAAAGTTGTTCAGCAACTATCCTTTTTATAATGCGGTCCTCAGAATCCAGCAAGAGCAAGAGGCGTTCAATAGCCACTGGACTGGCAATTGATATTAAAGATCGTATAGCTTCCTTTTTGACTTTTAAATTCGGGTTATTAAGGGCTTTGAGGATGACATATTCACTACCTGGTCCAAGGTTACCTAACAGCCAGACAATGTTTCGAGCTACATACCAGTGTTGGTGGTTTACATAGGGGGAAAAAGCGTTAACATCATAGGAAGGAGCGAGCTCAAGCATGATTTTTAACAGTGTTCGCCGCATAGAGAGATTTTTCTCAGTAGTTAGGAGTTGGACGAAGGAAGGAATGGCAAACTCTCCTAAAGCACTTAAAATATCTAAATATTGTTTAGCTAAGTT
>CAZGDY010000003.1:0-18738 GCA_964524965.1 uncultured Clostridia bacterium | reverse complement strand
ATTTTTTTTGTTCTATTTATATTTTATCACAATTATCTTGACTACATTGTTTTACTAAGTACTGAATACGATTAATAAAGTCAATCGAAGAAAGTTTCTCTTTAACCAAGGAAAAAATAGCAGGTTTTGTATCAGAAATCATTTTGTTCATTGCTCGTAAGTGATTAAGCCAAAAGGTTAAACTCTTCCATTGTTTTTCCTTAAGTAACTTTTCCAGAATATCACTAATTCTACTGATAAAACCACGACAAATTTCTAAATTATCTTCTAAACGAGTTAAGTTAATTAGACACCTCAATTCAGCTTTTTTGGAATCAATTCCAACCGGGTTACTTCGAATATTTTTCAGCATTTGTTTGTCCAGGGAGTTTAAAAACCAGTCCGGGTTTTTTATTTGATTTAAATGAACAACAGAAGGAAGTTGTTTTTCTGCTAAATCCTGATTTTTTCTGTCCAAACCTGCTATTTTGTTCGCTTTTTTTTGTTCTTGTAGCAAAGAAATATTGGTTGTTTGGAATCCTCTTTTTTTTAACTCTTTTTCCAGCATAGGTAGGAATAGAGATTGTCGTCTTTCTGGTAGGTGGAGCTTTAACAGAGTTTTCTGAAGAGTGTGGGGGGTGGAAGTATCGAGTTTACCCAATAAGCTAATGCTCTGGGCTAAGTTGGAATCAGTAAGAAAACGCAAAATTTCCCCCTCTTCTCTTCCCTCTAAAAGAGCTGGTACCAAGCAGTCGCGAGTTAATTGGTCTTTATAGTCAGGATCCATTTTTAACATAGTACGGGAAATTTTATCAAGAGTTTTTGATTTTTCCCATCCTTCAAGTGTTTCAAGGAGCTGTTGGGTCTTTCTGAACTTCTTTCCGGTAGAAGTTCCCCATTTTTTAACATTTAGTGGTTGCACTTTAGAAGGGCGGAGAAGAGCTTCTACTAAGTACTCAGGATTATCAACTATTTTGGTAAGTTCTTTTGGAGATAGGGAAGACAGATCCAGGTCAGCACCGATTTTTAGGTCAGGATCGATTTTTAGGTTAGCATTAATTTTGATGACTGCTTTTGATCTTGGTCCAACTGATTTTTGGGTTTCATTTTCTTGAGTAAGATTTTGATTTAGTTCCCGCTTGTTTGGGATACTGTTGATAAAAAACTTGGTTGAAGTTTTGCTTACCTCAACTATTCCAGGCATTTGAGATTCTACGATCCGGATGTGTTCAATGGTTTTCTCTGCTAATACCTTAGAAAGACCTTTTTTCTCAATTATTTCTTTGGGATCCATTCCCAATAGTTGGCAAAAACCTTTTATTTCTTTTTCGGTAATATTGTTTTGGAAGGCTAAATTTTCTATTCCTAAGATGTAAAGTTGTCGAGCTAATTGTCGAAGTCCGGGGTGGGCCATAGTGATTGATGTTTCTCCAATGAAAAGATTTTCCGGAGTGACTGTTAAAGCAAATTGCCTATCTGTTTCGAGTTCGGCTAAGCACTCAAGACAATGGTCAATAGCTACTTGGCCCATTGGATTATTTTCTGGATAGAAACGCAAAATCTTGGCAGTCTTAACCAGAGATTTAAGAAAATCCTCAATTTTTTGGATCGTTATATCGGTTAACTCCACCAGTTATTTTCTCCCTTAAATTAAAATACTAATCACCCCACTTATTTGAGCATTAATGTTTTGTGTTGATTTATTTTAAAGCAAGTTAATTATTAGAACTTTTTGGATATCCTTGAGCTTGCTTTACTTAAGTTGTCCAGTTTTTGACATAAGTGATAAATATCGTTACTTACCCCTTTTGAATCAACTTAAAAGCTTTACCATTTAGGCAGTCGATAATGTGTTACAACTTACTATTTTTTTAACGGAATACTGCAAATCATTTTCATTACTTTCTTTCCAGAATTCTTAAAGGTATGCTTGAGCCCTGAAGGAATGAACACGATATACCCTTTTTCAATATGTTGGTATTCATCTAATATTTGGACTGTACTTTCTCCTTCCACCACAAATACTTCGTGTTCCCAAGGGTGTGAATGTAAAGGAGTAGAACCACCCGCCTCTACCTCTATCATTCTCATGGCAAAGTTTTCAGCACCTTCTTTTTTTGAGATTAGCCAACGAATCCCGGCTTTTTGACCATCCGCCTCACGCTCTAAGGGTACATCTTTATAGTGTTTAGCAATCACTTTTTCCTCCTCGAGATAATTTTTGTACCTTATTTAGGGCACATCTTAGTTTGATAACTTTTTTATTGTACTACAGATAAGGATTTTGTAAAATTTTTTATTCGAAAAAAACGAAGTTTATCCTAAAAAAAGTTTTTTCTAAAACTAGCGATGGACCATTTTTTCAGTTAGAGTTTATTTGGCGAGATATAATTTCCCTGTTTATTTTGTATATTAATTAGTCTTTCTTTTTGTTCTTCTAACACTTTAAACAATACTTTTGGTGTGTTGGGAATTTTTTCATAAATTTTTGTTACTCTGTCAATTTTGGCTAAGTTTTCCGGAACTCTTATTGTAAATTGCTCAATATAGTTTTCTTCAGGATAGTCTTTATTAAGTAATTTCTTAAATAATTGTAATAGGTCTTTATACTTTGGTATAAAACCTGTTGGTGTTTTGATTGCTTGGAGCTCTTTGTGTACACGCATTTCCATCCATTTAAGCCATATTCTTTTATCAGCTATCTCATTCATAAAATTTCCCTGGGAATCTTTTAGAAAATAGTTTACTGAAAAAATAACAGGGGGATTTTTTAAAGAAATACCAAAATTTAAGTTATCCTCAATATATCTGCCCATGGGTATAGAAAGGAAATCCAAGTTAGACATGGGATTGTGTTTTCTTATGCCTTCTTTTCCCAAAGTAGCAGCTGTTGTTTCTGACTCAAGTGAGGCTCCTTTAGCTATTATGCCATGTATCCAATCGAAAGACTCCTCTACGGGAACCCAGATATTAGAATCTCTTCCGCCATAGATTATTCCGCTAACAATAACACCGTCAGGATTATCTATCCGGGGGTCTACATTTTTAAGAAACTTTAAATCTAATGTGAATCGGGCATTGGGATGAGAAAGTGGTATGGATTTACCTTCAGTATCCTTTTTTTCTTTCCACCACTTACCGGAATAGTTGAATCCTTTGTGAGGAATTTTTTCATTTTTTCCAGTCCAGCAAACATTCTTACTTTCCGTAATCAGTACATTAGAAAATATAATTTCACCTGGCGATTGGAAAATTTTCCACAGGATTGAATCATCTTTAGGGTTTACACCTTTTATTATTCCAAAAATTCCCTTTTCTACATTTACAGCTCTTACCTTTCCTTCTTTTTTTCTTAAGTACGCTATATCATCTCCAACTATGGTTTCTCCTTCTAACATAGAGGTAGAGGTTTTGCCACAAAGGGAAGGGAATGCCCCTGTAAAATAGCTTACTCTGTTGTCAGGACCGTGTACTCCTACGATAAACATATGTTCTGTCAACCAGCCCTCTTTTGATGCCCTATTCATTGCCAAGCGCATAGCTAATTTTTTAAGTCCAATAGTATTACCTCCATATTGGGTGTTAGCACTGTACACTGTGTTTTTTTGGATATCAATGTATACTCTGCGCTGGTTAATGTTTTTGCTTGTATTTGTCTCGTTAAGCTTTCCCTGGGAATGAACAAATTTAAAAAAACTTTTAGAATTGTCCAATAATTTGAATTCTTCATATCCCTGTCTGTAAAGAAGATTTTCGCTATGGGCTACATAGGCTGAGTCAGTGAGCTGAACGCAGGGTATAGAAAAATCAGAATTTGTTGGCCCTAAACAAAAGAATAAAACGTATAAGGTATGTTCTTGCATAATATTTTCTAAAATTTTGTTAATTTCAGTTATTCCTTCATCTCTGTCCATTGCGTTTATCCCAGGGCCTAAATCAAGACCTTTTGTTAGCAGAAGTTTGGTGTTTTCTTTATCTCTTGCTTGGTCGTAGTAGCCATCAAAGTGGATAGTATGACCGGGAATCACAGATTTCTTTTCTTCTCCTGTTTTTTTTGCCATGTCCTTTATATAAGCAATTTCTTCCTTAGAACCAGTACAAATAAAAACCTTATCGGGGTCACAAAGCTGTGTATATTTAGCAATAAATTGAAAAAGCTTGGGGTTATTTGTTTTTATAAGTTTTTGGTAATTTTCATTTTCACATTTTATTTTAAGTATATCTTTGTCTTTTTTGTCCATTTTTGTATCCTTATCAATGTATTTGTTAGCCTGTTAACAGGCATTCCTCATTTGTTAACCTTACCAGGGTCAAGTGTTAGCGATAATTATAAGGGTTTTTACGAATCTGTCAAAATAAATTGTGGACATCTTCTGGACATTTATTATGATATATTAAGGAAGAGTTTAGTTAGGAAAATAAGAATTTAATTTGATTTGAGAAAATGAGTTAAGGGTAGAAAGGAGAAGTCAATGCTAAATTTACCTTGTAAATTAGCTGAACTAGAGAAAAAAGGAGAGATTATTAAAGTAGCAGTTGTGGGAATGGGGCATATGGGAGCAGGAGTGGCAACTGTTATCTCTATGATAAAAGGAATGGATGTTTTAGCGCTTGCCAGCCTCAATAAAGAGAAAGCTATAGGTATTTTTGAGGAGATAGGAGTTTTACGGAAAGATATTTTTTACTCATCGAATAATCCGGATGAGTGCAACAGAGCATTAAAGAAGGGAATGCGGGTGGTAACTGATAAAGCCGAAATTATTCCTAACCTTTTTCCCTTGGATGCGATAGTTGAAGCTACTGGTGTTCCCCGGGTGGGAGCAAAAATTGCTTTGGAGGCTATAAGGAAGAAAAAGCATGTAATAATGATGAATGTAGAAACCGATGTTACGGTGGGCTACATTCTTAGTGAGCTTGCCAAAAATGCTGGTGTAGTTTATACAGTGGGAGCAGGAGATGAACCGGGCGCTATTAAAGAGCTTTATGATTTTGCTAAATGTTTAAGTTTAAAAATAGTAGCAGCAGGGAAAGGTAAGAACAATCCTCTTGATAGAGAAGCAACTCCGGATAGTTTAAAAGATGCTGCTTTTAAAAAAGGGGTAAGCCCCAGGATGTTGACGGAATTTGTTGACGGTAGTAAGACGATGATTGAAATGAGTGTTGTTGCCAATGCTACGAATTTAGTTCCTGATGTGCGGGGGATGCATGGTCCTAGTTGTAATTTAAGCCAAATTAGCTCTGTTTTTACCTTAAAAGAAAAAGGGGGAATTCTCAACCAGGAGGGAGTGGTAGATTATGCTCTTGGCGAAATAGCACCAGGAGTTTTTGTAGTTGCTACTACGCAAAACAAGCGCCTAAGAAAGGACCTTGAGTACATAGGTATGGGCAAGGGTCCTAACTATCTTCTTTATCGTCCTTACCATCTTATTAGCATGGAAATTCCTATATCTGTGGCAAGAGCAGTTATTTACCAGGAGCCAACTATAGTTTCTTCAGGAAAACCTATTGCAGAAACAATTACTGTGGCCAAGAGGAATTTAAAAAAGGGGAAAATGATAGATGGTATTGGAGGATTTGATGTCTACGGCTTAATTGAAAAGGCGGATGTTACTCAAGAAGAAAATTTTTTGCCTCTGGGTCTTGCAGAGGAAGCAGTTCTAAAAAATGATGTTAAAAAAGGTGACTATATTACTTTGGATCAGGTAGAATTTGAAGAGGAAAGCATATTAGTTAGCTTAAGAAAGTTACAGGATAATCTAAGCTGATGAGGTGATTAAATGCGAATTACGCAAAAAAAGGAAGGAGAAGTTCATATCTTTTCTCTAAGTGGGCGCTTTGATGCTTACTCAGCAGAAAAGGTGGAAGCTAAGTTGAATTTTGCTGTATCAGAGGGAGTGTCTAAACTTCTTATAGATCTTAGCGGTACGGATTATGTAAGTAGTGCTGGTTTGAAGGTTCTTTTGGCAATGGCTAAAAAATTAAAGAAAAAAGAGGGCCAGGTAAGACTTTGTTGTCTCCAACCTGACGTGAAGGAAGTATTTGATATTACTGAATTTACTCACATTTTCAAAATTTATGAAACTGTTGAGGAAGGGATTAGCAATTTTGAGTTGTTGACAATAAAGCAAAAGGAAAAGATAGATAAAATACCTTCTTCCATAATCTTGCAGGCTTCTCTAAAGAACTTGAGTAAAATAAATGATTTTGTCCGTATTTGGGCTCAAAAAGCTGGTTTATCCTTTCATAGCGAAAAAGACCTTCTTTTGGCTGTAGAAGAAATCTATGTTAATATAGTGAACTATGCCTATCCCAAATCCAAGGGTAAAGTGAGTATACATTGTGATATTAATGGAGAAGGATTAATCCTTAAAATGAAAGACGATGGCTTGCCATTTAATCCTTTACAGTTTCCTGAACCTGAACTTTCTTCACATTTAGAGGAAAGAAAAGTAGGAGGATTGGGAATTTTTCTTATGCAAAAACTTGTTGATAGAGTACATTATGAACGAAAAGAAAACTCTAATTCGTTAACTTTGTTGAAAAAAAATCTGTGATTTTGAGGGGAAATTTAAGGGGATTTACTTATTTTTTTTAACTCTTCCATTCTTTTTTTTATCTGTTTTTCATACCCTTGCTGGCTCGGCTCATAGTAAGTTTTTCCTTCAAGTTTAGTAGGAAGGTGTTGTTGTTTTACGTATCCCTGAGAGAAATTATGGGCGTACTTATAGTTTTTGCTGTAGCCCAATTGTTTCATCAGGGTGGTGGGAGCGTTTCTGATAATAAGAGGTACCGGAAGATTACCTGTTCTTATAATATCTTTCTCAGCTTTTAAATAGGCACGGTAGATGGCATTACTTTTTGGTGCGCAGGCCAGATAAGTTACTGCTTGGCAAAGAGCAAGGTTTGCCTCGGGCATTCCTACAAATTGAGTTGCTTGCATAGCGGTTACCGCTACTTGAAGTGCTTGAGGGTCAGCATTTCCTATATCCTCGGAGGCAAACCTAACTATGCGTCTTGCAATGTACAGAGGGTCTTCTCCTGCTTCTAACATTCTAACAAGCCAATAAACAGAAGCATCAGGGTCAGAATCTCTCATACTTTTGTGTAGGGCAGAGATGAGATTATAGTGTTCTTCTCCATTTTTATCGTATCTTAATACCCTTTTTTGGATTACCTTTGTTACTACCTGAGAGGTAATATGAGCCTGATTACCTTTTCTTGTCCCCGTAAAAGATAATTCTAAAATATTCAAAGCTATTCGTGCATCACCATTGGCCATCTCTACTATATAATTTAAAGCTGGAAGCTCTATTTTTATTTTGTACTTGCCTAAGCCCCTTTCTTCATTTTCCAGGGTTTTTTGAACTATCTTTTTTAAGTTATCAGAAGATAGAGGCTGCAGAACATAGACTGTAGAGCGTGATAGAAGTGGTGAGTTGATTTCAAAGGATGGATTTTCGGTAGTTGCCCCAATAAGTATTATGGTGCCATTCTCTACAAAGGGGAGAAAAGCATCTTGCTGGGCTTTGTTGAAACGATGGATCTCATCTACAAAGAGGATAGTATGCTGGAGATTATACTTTCTTCTTTTAATCACTTCTTCTATTATTTTTCTTAGAGCAGGAATACCAGAGGTTACAGCACTGAGGGAAATAAAATGGGATTTAGTCATTTCAGCAATTATTTTAGCAAGAGTTGTTTTTCCTGAACCAGGAGGACCCCATAGAATTATGGAAACCAGTCTATCTTCCTCAATTGCTTTTCTGAGCGGAGTTCCTTTACCTATCACTTCCTCTTGCCCAAAAAAATCTTCTAATCTTTCAGGTCTCATTCGCTCAGCCAGAGGAGCTGAGTTTTTAAGCTCTGTTTCAAATCTTTTATTAAAAAGATCGCCTGTTTTCTGGTTAAACTTTTTTAAGTTCATTTTTTAAAAGATTAATAAAATTGACGGGAGTGGGGTCTACTCCTTGCAGAACTGCTAAATAAAAACTTATCCAGTCGCCGCTGTAGATTGAAGAGAAAACTTTACTTATGAAATCTTCACCCATCGTCCATATCTCAGAATAATCAATACTTTTTTTTCTAAGAAGACTTTGAGTTATTTGAATTCTACAAGCTATTCTTTTGCTTTCTTTTCTATCCCTTATAAACAAGGGATGAAAAATATTTAAATCGACTTTTCCTTCACCGGAAAAGGGTACAATTTCATTGTGATTCATTTCGGGAAATATGTCCCAAGCAGCAAAAATTTTTGAGTTTTCATTAAACTGTGTTTTTAATCTATGAGCTACAACATCAGTTAATTCGTTAACTCCGTAAATTAAAGGAATTTTTCCCTTTAATTTACAGGCAGTTAATTTAGTTAGATTATCGGCGGTTTTTTTACCAGGTAAGTATATTTGGCTAAGATTAGAGATGGTCTTGATTAATTCATGGTAATTAAACAAATTTATATTTAGAATTTTTTCCAGTAAAACTATTACTGGAATACTTAAGAATCCAACAGCACAACGAGGGGGCATTCCGGGAGGAACTTTTATAACGGGAACATCATTTTTCTCACTCAGTTTTTGTATTTCGCCCCCACTGGTAACAGAAATTACAGGGCATCCTTTAATTAAAGCTTCTTTAAAAGAGGAAATAGTTTCCTCGGTATTACCAGAATAACTAATTACAAAAATGAGGGTTTGTTTATTTACCCAAGAAGGTATATGATAATTTCTACTTACTTTAATCAGGATTTTTTTATTAGAGAAAAGAGTCTTCAAAATATCTCCTCCGATTGCTGAGCCTCCTAACCCACACACAACTATTTTATCAATCTTTTTTCCTTTAATGCAGGAAGGGGTATTTATTCCCCTACCCATTTCTATTGCTCTTTTGCACTGCTGGGAGAATTTTTGAAGAATGTCTCTCATGTTGGATTTATCTATACTTGCTATATAACTTAAATTATCGAGCATTATTATCTCCCTTTAATATTTTTCTTATTCTTTTGCCCAATTTATTTTCCAAATACCTTTTTGTTTGTTGGGAGGTGCTAAATTTAAGAAGATGGTTGGCTATTTTTTGAAGCTCTTCCCAGCTAAGATTTCTTATTATTTTTTTTATCTCCAGAATACTGGTTGGAGCAATACTAAACTCATCTACTCCCAATCCTAAGAGTACGGCCATACCTAAAGGATCGCCGGCCATTTCTCCACAAGCACCAACCCATATATTTTCTCGATGAGCGGCTTTGATTACACCATTAACAAGACGCAAAATAGTAGGATGGAAAGGCTGATAAAGGTGTGCTACTTTTTCGTTTACCCTATCTACAGCGAGAGTATATTGGATTAAATCGTTAGTTCCCAAACTGAAAAAATCTACCTCCTTAGCTAATATATCGGCTATAACGGCTGCTGCAGGAACTTCAATCATAATTCCCATTTCTACAGGATTAGATAAAGAAACACCTTCCCCTTCCAGTTCTTTTTTTACCTCATTTAAGATGCTATTGGCTTTTCTTACCTCTTCAAGCGAGGAGACCATAGGAAACATTATTTTGACTTTACCATGTTGGGCGGCTTTAAGTATTGCTCGAAGCTGGGTTTTGAAGATATCTACTAATTCCAAAGATAATCTAATAGCTCTCCATCCCATAAAAGGATTTATCTCCTTAGGTACAGGCAGAGGCGATAAAAACTTATCTCCTCCGATGTCAAGAGTGCGAATAATCACGGAGTAAGGAGCGACTTTTTTGGCTACAGCTGAATAAGCTTTAAGTTGTTCTTCTTCACTGGGTAAAGTTGTTCTATTCATGTAAAGGTATTCTGTGCGGTAAAGTCCTACTCCTTCAGCTCCATTTTTTATTGCTAAATCGACTTCCTTTTGATCAGCAATGTTTGCCGCTAATTCAACTTCTCTTCCGTCAAGAGTTTGAGGTGGCAGAGGTCTTAAAATTTCCAGGTTTTTCCGATAAACTAATAATTTCTTTTTTCTCTCCTGGTATTTTCTTATCTGGTTAGAGGCAGGGTTAACAATTACATATCCTTTGTCTCCATCAATAATAATAGTTGTTCCTGGTTTAACTTTTTTTGTTACATCTCTTAATCCAACTACGGCTGGAATCTCTAGAGCTCTTGCCATTATAGCTGCGTGGGATGTTCTCCCTCCTATATCAGTGGCAAATCCTAAAACTTTTCCTTTATCCATTGATACTGTGTCAGAAGGAGCAAGATCATAAGCTACAACAACTATGTTTTCCTTTAAGTGAGATAAACTTAAAATAGGTTTTTTTAACAAGTTGTGCAAAATTCTTTTTGTTGCATTTTCAATATCGCGGGACCGTTCTTCGATAAATTCAGTTTGAACAACTTTAAATCTTTCCGTAAAATTGTTGCAAGATTCCGTTAAAGCTGTCTCTGCATTAATTTTTTGCTCTTTTATTTTTTTAATGGTTTCATCTATAAGGTTAGGGTCCTCGATGATGCTAAGATAAGTTTGGAATATATAGGCTTCTCTTTCGCCAATTTTTTCCTTTACTTTTTCTTTAATTTTCCTTATTTGGTTTTTTGATTCCTCGACAGCTTCTTTGAATCTTTTTATCTCTTTTTCTAATTCTTCTTTTTTTATCTTATACTCTAATATGCAGAAGGTTTTTTTCTCTAAAATATAAACTTTTCCAATAGCTATTCCCGGAGAAGCAGCAATTCCCTTGGGCATTTGTAATTCATCTCCTTTGTTTTGTTCAGTTTATTTTTTTATTTCTAATTAAACTAAGAATTTCGCCTACCAAGTAAATTGATCCTGTTGCACAGACAACTCCTCTTTCGCCAGCTATTTTTTTGGCTTTTTTTAAAGCTTCTTCTACCTTATCTTCTCTAAGAGGTTTTGGGGAACAATGTCTTTTTATTTTAGTGTATATTTCTTTTAATGGCAAGGCTCTGGGACTTTTTACGCAGGTAACGATAACCTGGTTTGCTAACGGGCAAAGTGTTTTAGCTATTCCCTGGATATCTTTGTCTTTTAATATGCTTATAAGTAGTACGATATTTCTTCCAGAGTAAAACTTTTTCAAGAATTTAGTTAAGAATAAAGCAGAAGAAGCGTTGTGTGCACAATCTATTAGTACGATGGGCTGGGAAGAGATTATCTGCATTCTTCCTGGCCAACTAACCTTTTTTAATCCTTGTTTTATATCTTCTGAAGTTATCCGAAATCCAAATTCCTGCAGAATTTCCGCTGCACCAACTGCTGTTGTAGCGTTCCATAATTGATTTTCTCCGGCTAAAGGGAGGAAAAAAGTGGGATATTTTTGCAAAAGTCCCTCAACTTGAAATTTCTGGTAGGCAGGAGTAGCTTGATTTAGTTTAAATTTAATGTCTTTGCCTACCTGGTAATAGCTTACTTTTTTATCTTGGCAGATTTTTTTTAGAAGTGGGATTATTTTTTTTTCCTGTCGGGAAATTATTATTTTGGAATTAGGTTTTATTATTCCTGCTTTTTCTCTTGCAATCAAGGTGATTTCACTACCGAGCTGTTGTGTGTGGTCAATGCTAATGGGAGTAATTATTCCTATTAGAGGCTGGATTACATTAGTAGCATCCAGTCTTCCTCCCAGGCCTACCTCAATTACTGCTATATCAACCTTTTTTTGGTAAAAATAGGTGAGGGCAAGGACAGTATAAACCTCAAAAAAAGTAGGATTTAGAGATTCTCCATCGTATTGAATATTTTCTATGGCAGATTTTACCTGAGCGAGATAATAGGAAAATTCCTCTTCCTTTATAAGATGTGTCCCAATTCTTATTCTTTCTCGGGGGGATATGAGATGAGGTGAAGTGTAAAGACCCACTTTATACCCCGCAGCGTCTAATATAGAGGTGAGCATTACTGCGGTTGAACCTTTCCCTTTTGTACCTGCAATATGGATAGTTTTTAGAGAAAGATGTGGATTACCTAGCTGATCAAGGATAAGCCTTGTTTTTTCCAGATTAAATAATCTTTGGCTATAGATTAAATCTATTTTTTTTTCGTAATTTATTAAAGAAGTAAGGTAATCTAAAGCTTGTTTGTAAGAAAACATACTTAACAGCACCTCTCTAAAAATTTACCCATAGACGGGAAAACTTTTACTTAGATCCTGTACCTTGGTTTTGATTTTATCTCTTATTCTTTTTTCCTGGGGGTTGGTGAGGACCTCACTTATCCATTGGCCAATTACTTTCATTTCTCCTTCTCCCATTCCCCTTGTGGTTAAAGCAGGCGTTCCCAGTCTGATCCCGGAGGTTATTGATGGGGGCAATAAATCAAAAGGGATGCAGTTTTTATTTACCACTATTCCAGCTTCTTCTAAAAGCAAGGCTGCCTTCTTGCCTGTTATTTTTTGTGGTGAAAGATCTACCAATAATAAATGATTATCAGATCCTCCGGTTATTAGTTTAAATCCTTCCTCTATGAGGGTATTTGCCAGACAGTGGCAATTACTAACAATCTTTTGTCCGTATTCTTTGAAAGATGGTTCCATTGCTTCCTTAAAGCAAATCGCTTTTGCTGCTATTATGTGTATAAATGGTCCTCCTTGCGTTCCGGGGAAGATAGCTCTGTCAATTTTATTAGCAAATTCTTTCTTGCAAAGTATAAGTCCCCCTCGGGGTCCTCGAAGCGTTTTTTGGCAAGTGGTGGTTACTACATCAACATAAGGAACGGGGTCAGGGTGAACTTTTGCCGCAATTAAGCCTATTATATGAGCCATGTCAGCTACAAGATAAGCTCCTACTTCATCGGCAATTTTTCGCCAGGGTTCAAATTCTATTTCTCTGGGATAGGAACTTGTTCCCACAATTATTAAACGGGGGTTTTCCCTTTTTGCTATTTTTCTAATCTTGTCAAAATTAAATTGTTCCGAATTTTTTTCTATTCCATAATGAGCTATAGTGTAGTAGTTAAAGGGTAAGGATCCTTCTCTTCCGTGAGAAAGATGTCCTCCCTGAGTGAGATCAAGGGAAAGAATTTTGTCTTTTGGTTGCAAAAGAGCTTGGTAACAAGCTATGTTGGCACCAGTTCCAGAGTGAGCCTGCACATTGGCGTGTTCTGCCCCAAATAACTCCTTTGCTCTTTCAATAGCAATTCTTTCAACCTCATCTGCCCATTTACAACCCTGGTAGTATCTTCTTCCTACCCACCCTTCTGCATATTTGTTGTTGAATACAGAGCTTTGAGCTTTCAGAACAGCAAGGCTGGCATAATTTTCTGAAGGTATCATCATCAAAGTGTTTTGTTGGCGATGAAGCTCTTTTTGGGTTAATTTTTCTATTTCTGGGTCAGTTTTAGTAAGTGATTTTATTTTCATTATTATTCTCTGAATATCAATATTTATCTCTTAATGGAGAAAATGTCTTGTCCCGGTAAAGACCATCGCTATGTTATAGCGATCGGCAGCTTTAATAACTTCTTTGTCCCGTATAGACCCTCCCGGTTGGATAATTGCTGTTATCCCTGCTTTTTTTGCTTCTTCCAGTACATCGGGAAAAGGGAAAAATGCATCAGAGGCTAAAACTGCTCCTTTACAGCGCTCTTTTGATTTTCTAATAGCGATGAGGGTGGCGTCTATTCTACTCATCTGTCCTGCTCCAACTCCCACCACCATTTTGTCTTTAGATATTAAAATGGCGTTAGATTTGATGTATTTACATATTTTCCAGGCAAACTTTAAATCTTTTATGTCTTTTTCTGTAGGATGTCTTTTAGTAACAAAATTTAACTTATTTTTATTAAAAATTTCGCTATCCTCATCCTGAATTAGCGCTCCTCCTCTAATTTTCCTAATATCCATTACGTTATTTTCTTTATAAGCCGCAGTTTTCAGGATTATCACTTTTTTACCCCAGGGTTGTTTTTCCTTAAGTATCTGAAGAGCTTCCTTAGTGTAATCCGGAGCAATTATTCCTTCTACAAAATTTTTTGGACTGGCAATGCAATTAGCAATCTCAGCATCAACAACTTTATTCAGGCCTACAATACTACCAAAGGCAGAAAGGGGGTCTCCCTGAAAAGCTTTTTGACAGGCTTCTAATAAATTATCTGTTTCTGCAGCTCCACAAGGATTATTGTGTTTTATCACTACGGTAAAAGGATTATCCATCTCATCTACAATATTCAAAGCAGCTTGGAAATCAAGGATATTATTAAAAGAGAGTTCTTTCCCCCCTAGTTTTTCTGCTTGAGGGAGCGTTCCTTCTGGTGCATTTGGTTCCTTATAAAAAGCTGCTTCTTGATGAGGATTTTCTCCATAACGCAGGTCCATGGATTTCTCAAATCCCAGAGTAAAAGTGGAAGGAAATTTAATTTTACATTTTTTTTGTAGGTATTTTGCTATGGCACTGTCGTAAAAACTGGTAATTTGAAAAGCTTTAAGAGCAAGATTTAAGCAAGTTTTCTCGCTTAGCCATCCTTTATTTTGACTAAGTTCTTTGAGGACTCTCTTATATTCTTCAGGAGATGGAACAACGGCAACGCTTTTAAAATTTTTAGCTCCGGACCTTAGCATAGAAGGTCCACCTATGTCTATATTTTCCAGAGCTTTGTCAATTAAAATTTCTTTATTTTTTATTACCTGGATAAAGGGATAAAGGTTTACCACCACCATATCGATGGGTTTAATTTCTTCATTTTTTATCTGGTCCATGTGGTGAGGGTTATCTCTTAAAGCTAAAAGACCTCCATGAATCTTCGGATGCAAGGTTTTAACTCTTCCGTTTAACATTTCAGCTGCTCCAGTATATTGAGAAACCTCCTGAATTGTAATTCCGGCCTCTCTTAGCAGCTTAGCAGTTCCGCCAGTTGAAAATATTTCTATTCCTAAATTTGAAAGTTCTTTGCTAAAATCAATCACTCCTATTTTATCCCAAACGCTTATCAAAGCTGTTTTAATTTTAGGCATATTTTTCCCTTAGAGTTTTTTTAGTATTGTCAAAAATACTTTCTTATTTTCTTTTTGCAGGAAAGGGTTAGAGCCGGTTATCCTTGACTTTATCTTTTCCAGCTTCCTCCATTCCCATAAGAATTTTTCATTATTTATTTGACTCCGCTGATTCTTCCTCTAGTGTACCTTTGATTTAAAAAGTATATATATTTTCCTCTAATCGTCAAACGCAAAACTTTAACTTTCAGGGAAGTCTTGACGATAAATTTTTTTTCTTTTTTTTGAGATATTTTTTCTTTCTTTCTGGGTTTATCTCTTGGCAAAAAAATTGGAGTTAATATAATTAGGTTAATAAAAAGGGTTGTTTGATGAATAGGGTAAAAAATTGTTAATGGTGCTGATAGGATTGGGGATAGTGCTTGGTTATATGGGGTGGATTTATTGGCCGGAAATTATTGGAGCTGGTTGGAGTCCCACCCCCATTAAAAATGTTAAAAAAATGTTAGAGATGGCTAAGGTAGGGAAAGATGATGTGGTGTACGATCTTGGATGCGGAGATGGTAGAATAATAGCTATGGCCGCTGGTGAGTTTGATGCCAGAGCAGTGGGAATAGAAGCTGACCCTTTGCGTTTCTTATTTTCTTTTGTCAGGGTAAAAGTATTTTCGAGAGGCAAGGCTAAAGTTGTTTGGGGAAATTTCTTCCATAAGAATTTAAGGAAAGCCACAGTAGTAACTGTTTTTCTTTCCAATGAGGTAAACAGCAAACTTAAGGAGAAACTAAAAAGAGAGCTTTCTTCTGGGACTCGTGTAATCTCCTATTATTGGGTTTTCGATGGATGGGAGATAGTTAAATCTAATTCTTCTTCTCGCCTTTATATGTATAAAATTGAGAATTAAAAACCTTTCAGTAAAAAAGTAGCTCCTATCTTTTTTTCTTGACCCTAATCTTGTTTTTGCTATAGTTACACTTTGGTACAAGCTATGAATATCTTAAAAACCCGTGGTATTGTTCTTAGGGATTACGAATTATTTGAACAAGATAAAATAGTTACTTTTTATACCCAAGATTTTGGTATGCTTAAGGTAGTGGTAAAGGGTGCAAGAAAAATAAAGAGTCGATTTTCCGCTGTGGTTCAGTTTCCTTCTTATATTGATATTTTGGTGTACAAAAAGAAGGGGACAGGGATGGGAATTCTTACTGATTGTGGGGTTAGACATCTTTTCTTTAAAATAAGGAAAAATATTTTAAAATTTGCTTATGCTTCTTATTTAGCAGAAATTTTACTTTCTTCTTTAAAAGAGTCACAGGTAAATGAAGAATTATTTTATCTATCGTTAAGAGTGCTTTTTTCTTTAGAACAGGGTAAAAAAGAGGATTTTGAAATGCTAATTTCCTTCTTTAAATTAAAACTACTCCATATATTAGGTTATACTCCAGAGCTTAGAAGATGCGTTGAATGCGGGAAAAATAGAGATTTTTTTAAATTATTTTATTTCACCCCTAACAAAGGTGGGATTATTTGTCAGGACTGTCAGAAAAAGGATATGCGAGTGATAGAAGTGCCAAAGTTTACTATTTTAGCAATGGATTATCTATTACACGGCAAAATAAGTTATTCGCTTAATCCATCTCTTCGTAAGGCAGAAAAACAAATTAGCTATTTATTAGATATTTATCTTTTATGCCACCTTGAGGAAAGAAATAATAATTCTCGGAACTTAATTAAACAATTAGAAAAATTGGGGTAAAACTGATAGGGAAGAAAATGTCGGTTGATTATGATTCAAATATTAATTTTAAACAAGAAGTAAAGTCTTCTTTGAGCGCATATTTTAAGAGTATAAGCAAAACCCCGCTTTTAACTGAAAAACAGGAGAGGGAATTAGCAATTAAGTTAAAACAGGAGAGGGAACGTTTAATTAAGATGGCTTTGGAATTAATTGAAATGCTTAGGAAGGATTCAGGGTTTTTAGTTTTTTTACATAAAAAAAGAGAAAACGAGAAGAATTTAGAAGAATTTAAGGTTAATATAACTAAGGTTAGGGAATTTTCTGATTTTATTGAGAAAAATAAAGAGGAAATCTTGCAATCTCTGGTAAATAATAAACAAGATGCACAAAAAGCTATTGATAGTTTGGCGAAGACAAAAAATACATATAATTGCTGTAAGAAAAAAATTATAGAAGCTAATTTAAGGCTGGTAGTGAGTTTTGCAAAAAAATATACCAAAAAAGGTGTTTCTTATCCCGATTTAATTCAAGAGGGGAATATAGGACTTTCTCGGGCAGTAGATAAGTTTGATTATGAAATAGGTAAAAGGTTTAGTACTTATGCTAGTTGGTGGATTAGACAATCTTTGTCTCGAGCTATCATTGATCAGGCAAAGGCTATTCGCATTCCAGTTCATATTGCTCGTCTCATTAGAAAATTAGCTGTCGTTTCCAGAAAACTAGAGCAAGAGTTAAAACGAAATCCTACTCCTGAGGAAATTGCAAGAGAAGTTAAGCTTCCGCTTGAGAAGATAAAACAAACTCTTGGATTATTCCAGAATGTTGTTTCTTTAGAAACTCCTATGGGCGAAGGAAAAGATACTCCCATGAGAGATTTTATTGCTAATCGCACTGTTCCTCCACCTGTTTATAAGGTGGCTCTTAATATGTTAAAGAAAGATGTGAAAGAACTTTTGGAGAGAGTAGTGAAAAATCCTCGCGAACTTGAAATTTTAAAATTGAGGTTCGGATTGGAAAGTGAAGTTTATTCTCTCAGACAAATAGGGGAAAGATATGGGGTTAGTAGGGAAAGAATTAGGCAGATTGAGGAGAGAGCTTTAAAACGTCTTCATCTTCCCGCAGAAGAAAAAGGTTTCGGGGAATACCTGGAGTTATTAGATAATATGCGCTCTCAGTATGAGTAAACCTACGTTTAAAGGAGGGTTTTTTGGCAACTCTTTCCGGGGGCATTATAGGTCTGCCCAATGTGGGAAAATCAACAGTTTTTAATACTCTTACTAAAAGTGAAGCTTCAGTTGCTAATTTCCCCTTTTGTACAGTTTCGCCTAACGTAGGAATAGTTTTTGTTCCTGATCGCCGTTTGGAAAAAATGGCTGCTTTAGTTAGCCATCAAGTAATTACCCCTGCTTCGATAGAAGTTGTGGATGTAGCTGGTTTAATAAAAGGAGCTCATAGAGGAGAAGGACTGGGTAATGAATTTTTAAGCAGAATAAGGGGAGTTGATGTTTTAGTGCAGGTAGTACGTTGTTTTGAAGGAGAAATATCTCATCCAGAGGGCAGCGTTGACCCGATGAGAGATATTGAAACTATCAGGATAGAGCTTTTTCTTTCAGATCTTAGTATAATCCAGAGAAGGTTGACAAGATCGAATAAGCTATTAAAATCACCAACTAAACAAAGCAAAGAAGTCACAGAAGTTATTTATAAGGTAAAAAAGGCTTTAGAAGAAGGTTTACCGCCTCGGGAGGTTATATCCTCCAAAGAATACGAGATGATAAAAAAGGAGGGATTCCTTTCCTTAAAGCCAATGATTTATGTAGCTAATATAGGAGAAAAAGATTTAGAGTCTTCCTCTGTCCATATTAAATGTTTTAGGGAATTTGCAAAAGAGCATAATTTTGAAGTTATTGAAGTATGTGCTCAGCTGGAGATGGAACTAGCAGAATTTCCCGAGGAAGAAAAACAAATATTTGTAAAAGAGATGGGAATAAAAAAAGGGGCAATGGAAAAGCTAACAAGGGAGATTTTTAATAAATTAAATTTAATTACTTTTTTTACAATAACCGGAGGGAAGGAAATTAGAGCTTGGGCTCTTGAGAAGGATAACTCGGTGGTAGAA
>CAZGDY010000002.1:46107-46586 GCA_964524965.1 uncultured Clostridia bacterium | reverse complement strand
TTTTGATGAGTTTTGCTTTTATATCTTTTCCGTGAAAAATCACTGTTGTTCCCTCTTTAATTTTTTTGAAAGGTTTTAAAATACATTGCCATTTGGCTTCATTTATTTTTTTAAGCAGAAATATTTCTACTTTACCTTTTGTTTTTTCTTTGTTTCCAATAAATCTTGCCGGGATAACCTTAGTAGTATTTATTACTATTAAGTCTCCTTCTTGCAAATAATCTGTAATCTGATGAAATTTCTTATGTTCTATTTTTCCGTTTTTATGCAAGACTAAAAGTTGACACTTATCTCTTGGAAAATAAGGTTCTTGAGCAATTAATTTTTTTGGCAGGCAATAATCAAACTCATCTATTTTCATTTTTCTACTCTTTCTTTATCTTAACTTTAATTTAAAATGTTTTTTGGTCAACTTTCATCCTTTTTTAGCTGGGGAAAGTCTTGCATTTTTTTAATTTTGGAGTATTATTTATGTTGTA
>CAZGDY010000002.1:0-46097 GCA_964524965.1 uncultured Clostridia bacterium | reverse complement strand
GGATTATTAGGGCAAAGGTTAAAAAACTAAGTATCTATTATCAAAATTTTACGCTGGGCCAGATTAATTTGAAATCAGCTCAAACTTAGAAAAAAACAGTTATTGCCGTACCTTCTTGACACTCCTATTCGATGTGGTACTCTTAAATTAATTAATAAAACCCAATGAGGATAAAATGGCTAAGCTTGTTAGAATGAGCTTAGGAGAAGTTCTTCTTAAAGAAAATTTTATTAATAAGGAAGGCTTAAAAAAAGCTCAACAGTATCAAAAGGAAAACGGAGGTAATTTACCTAATATATTAACAAAGTTAGGTTTAGTTACCGAAGAACAGCTTGTAATTAGCTTAGGTAAGCAGGTGGGAATTCCTCATGTAAAATTAGATAATTATAAGCTGGATCCAGAAGTAGTGGAAATTCTTCCTGAAGACGTTATTCGTCGAGAAAAAGTAATTCCTTTGGCAAAATCCGGAAACGGTTTAACTATAGCTACAGCTGATCCTTTAAATGTACTTCTCATTGATTCTCTTAGGGAAAGGACCGGTTATGCTATTCAAACTATAGCGGTAACACCTACTGAAATGGATAATGTTATAGCTAATTATTTTTCTGCCAAAGCGGAGCAAAACCTTGCTACTCTCATTCAACACTCTACGGGTGATGATGATTTAACAGTAGTAACAGGGGAAGATTCAGTTAATTTAGATGAACTACTCCAAGAAGCTAAACAGGCTCCCATTGTCAAAATGGTAAATATGATTATTTCTCGAGGCATAAGAGAAAGAACTACTGATATTCATCTGGAACCATTTGAGCATAAAATGCAGGTTCGCTACCGTATTGATGGAATTCTCTACTCTGCTATGAATTTACCCAAGAGGGTACAAAATGCGATAATCTCCCGCGTAAAAATCTTGTCGGAAATGGACATTGCAGAACGCCGTCTTCCTCAAGATGGAAGATTTAGAATAAGAGCTTACAATCGGGATATAGATTTTAGAGTTTCCACTGTTCCCACAATACATGGAGAGAAAATTGCCTTACGTCTTCTTGACAAAGCTCAATTGATGGGTTTAAGTATTGATAAATTAGGATTAGAAAAAGATGTTTTTAAAAAATATCAAAAAGCTATTAAACATCCCTATGGAATGATTATTTTGACAGGTCCTACCAGTTCTGGTAAATCTACCTCTCTTCATGCAGCCATAAGAACTCTTAATACTTATGATAGAAATATCATTACTATTGAGGATCCTGTGGAATATGAGCAAGAAGGTGTAAATCAGGTTCAGGTTAAGGAGGAAATAGGTTTAACTTTTTCCCGGGTTCTCAGAAGTTTTCTCAGGCAGGACCCTGACATAATAATGTTAGGAGAGATGAGAGATTTAGAAACAGCAGACATAGGTATCAAAGCTGCTCTTACCGGACATCTTTTATTCACCACTCTTCATACCAATGATGCTGCGGGAGCTATAACCAGACTACTTAATATGGGGATCGAACCTTTTTTAGTAGCTGGTTCTCTTATTTTTGTGGGTGCCCAACGTCTGATGCGTAAAGTTTGCAAGGAATGTGCTGAGACTTACAATCCTTCGCCACTCCTTTTAAAAGAAATGGGTGTTGAAAAGGACCCTAAAGATGTGGTTTTCTATCGGAAAAAAGGCTGTAGTGTCTGCAATAATAGTGGTTATAAGGGGAGAATGGCTGTGATGGAGGCTCTGGAAGTTGATGATAACATGAAAGAGTTGATAGTAAAAAGAGCTTCCGATATTGAGATTAAAAAGTTAGCTTTGGAACAAGGAATGGTTTCTCTGAAGGAAAATGCTATTATCAAGGTGCTAAAAGGAGAGAGTACTGTAGAGGAAATGGGCCGGATAATAGGTATTACTTAGCGGAATAATAGACATTATTAAAAGGTAGATGCGCAATGCCAAACTATACTTATGTAGCTCGGGATTTTACAGGAAAAAAAATTAAAGGTGAAATTGAGGCTGATAATGAAAGAGCAGTAATCTCTCGTTTACGTCCGCGCAGACTTTCTGTTATTTCTTTAAGAAGGCAATCTGGGTTAGCCAGAATGGGAGGAAAGAATCTTTCCGAGTTTTCCATTTTTAAACCTAGAGTTAAAACAAGAGATATCATTATTACATTTCGCCAGTTTGCTACTCTTATAGATGCTGGACTACCTATTGTTCAGTCTCTTGATATTTTAGTTGAACAGGTTCAAAATATTACTCTCCGAGAGGTTTTAATTAAAGTAAGAGAAGATATCAAGGCAGGAACCTACCTCTCTGATGCTTTTTCTCGTCATCCCAAAAAGTTTCCACCGTTAATTTACAATTTGATAAGAGCGGGAGAGACAGGGGGGATACTTGATGAAATATTATTGAGACTGGCAAATTATCTTGAAAGCACAGAAAGCATTAAAAATAAAATAAAAACAGCTATGCGCTATCCTCTTTTTGTCTTATTTATGACCGGAGGATTAACCTTAGTCTTGCTATTTTATATTCTACCAATAATGGAAGAACTTTTTGAAGAAGGTTTTGGAGCAAAATTACCTGCCTTTACTCAATTTATTCTTGATTTGTCTCGATACTTAAGAGAGCAGTTTTACATCATTCCCATTACAATTGTGATAGTTTATCTTGTTTACGTGCTACTTAAAAGGACGGATAAAGGAGCTTTGTGGTTGGATGCTCTAAAATTAAAAATACCTGTTATGGGAAAGCTCTACCATAGAATAGCTCTGTCCAGATTTGCCCGAACTCTTGCTACATTATCTAATAGCGGTGTTCCTATCCTTGAGGCTTTGACTCTTACGGGGAAAACAGCGGGGAGTAGAATTATTGAGAAAGCTACCGAAGAATCAAGAGAAGCTTTAAGAGAAGGGGAAACTATTGCCGTACCTCTTAAAAGATATTCTGTTTTCCCTCCTCTTGTTGTGAATATGATTGCTGTGGGCGAAAAAACAGGTGCTCTTGATACAATGTTAAATAAAATAGCCGATTTTTACGAGGATGAAGTTAATCGAATGGTAGAATCTCTTGCCAGTTTAATTGAGCCGGTACTAATAGCTTTTTTGGGAGGCACAGTAGGGGTAATAGTGGTGGCGATGTACCTACCTTATTTTACAATGTTCCAACACATAGCAGGATAAAAAGGTCATGGATGAGAGTAAGTCTTTTCCCTCTCTCATTTTTTTTATTCGCTTGGGACTTTTTGAGCTAATTTTTTTAACTCCTCTCCTTTTTTACGGATGGGCTACAACTTTCTCTTCCGTTAAGCAAACATTTGCTCAGATTGGGTGTTTAGCTTTGTTAAGCGGTTTATCTTTCGAATTATTTTTTAATAAATCAACTTTTTCCTCCCCCCCTTTTCTTACTTTATTTATTATTTTTTTTAGTGCCTTTTCAGTGATATCTTCTATCTGGAGTGCTTCTCTTTATGCTTCCTTTCTTGGTTTGGGAGTTTGGGGTGTATTTTTTACCGTTTATTTTTTAACTTTTAAAGCGATCGAAAATGAAAGATGGGTAAAAATTTTATTAATAGGGGTTGTTAGTGCTGGATTTTTAGCTGCCGCCTATAGCTTTTTTCAGTTTTACGGGGCTGAACTACCCATTTGGAAGCAATTGACATCAAGGCTTCGTCTTTTTTCCACCTTTGGTAATCCTAACTATCTGGCCGGTTACTTAGTGGCAGCTTTACACTTAGGAGTTCTTCTTTTTTTTATCCAAAAAAAATGGAAGTTTTTGTGGTTAATAATAATTGGCATTCTTTACGCAAGTTGCCTGATGACTTATGCCAGAGGAGCCTGGGTTGCCCTTTTTTTCTCCAGTTTTTTTGTTTTAGTTTTGCTCTTTTTTTACAGGGGTGATTTTTTTAAGAGGAATAAATTATCTGTTGTTTTATTGGCAATGATGATTTTTGTTATCAGTCTCATTTTCTTATTTCCTAATCCGCTTAATCTTAAAAAGATAAATTTAGTGGAAAGAAGTGTTTCAGTAGTAAGTCCTAAAGCTTCTTCTTCTCATCGTTTTTTAATCTGGCAATCTGCACTTGAGCTCATAAAGGAGAAACCTATTTTAGGTTGGGGAGTGGGAACCTTTGGAGTTCATTATCCTTCAGCTCAGGGGAGGGTTCTTTCCCGAGAGGAAAATAAAAATTATTTAACCAGAGCTAATCGTTCTATAAATGCCCACAATGATTATCTTCAGATATGGGCAGAGGAAGGTTTAATAGGACTTTCTCTTTTTTTAGGAATTATAGGTCTTTTTTATTGGAAACTCTTTTCTTTTTTAAGGAAAAATATCCGAGAAAAAACTACCACTCCTTGTTTATTTTTAATATTTCTTAGTGGAGGAATAACTTCTTTTTTAATTCATGCTCTGGTTAGTTTTCCTTTTCATATTATCCAAAATGGGATGGTGTTTTGGTTGTTTCTGGCCCTTGCAGCTGGAATAATTCAGGGAAAAATTAAATGGAGAAAAGGCGCTAAAGATTATCTGATAAATGAGGTGGAGAGTACCAAAAAACTGTTTTTCACCCAGTCTAAAGTGCTTCTAAGGTGGGTTGCTCTGTTACTAATTATTAGTGGTGCTTCGTATTTGTCTTTTTGGAGAATGAAAATATTCATCTCGGATCTTAATGTAAAACAAGGCCAACTTTTCATGGAAACTGATGCCTATTTTTCAGCCAAAAAACAGTTGGAAAAGGCAGTGAAGATTAATCCTTATAATGCTCAGGCTTTTGCTGATCTTACAAGAATCTATAGTTATCAGGGACTTTATCAGGATGTAATTAACTCTGCCAATAGGGCTGAGCTTAACTGGAATATACCTAATATACACAACCGAAAGGCATTTGCCTACCTTAAATTGGGAAAGATGGAGGAGGCAAGAAAAGCTCTTTCTACTTGTATTTTTTTGTACCCTAATTTTTCTGCCGGCTATAGCAATTTTGGTTATTTGAATCTTTTGGAAGCAGAAACTAATATAAAGCAGGGAAATTTAAAAGTAGCAGAAAAAAGGTTAGATAATGCTTTTTTATATTATGTTCAGGGAAATATCTGGAATTCACAATTTTCTTTGCCGGAAAAACTTTCGTTGGTTTATCAAGAGTATCATAAATTAGCCGAAAAAGAGCAGAAAAACAAAGATAAATTGAGCATAAAAGAAATTTTGCCTTCTTTTTCTTTTTTTCCACGCGATGATTATCTTCTTGTTTTTCTTTCTTATTTAACGGGGCCTAAGAAACATTTTTATCTTAATGCCCTTATCTATGCAAAAAAAAATGTTCTCAGCGCTAACGAAGATTTTTCCTTGCAAATAGAGATAAAAGACGAGGAAAAACTTTTTTGGGAAAAGGATTTTTTAAATTTAAATCTATCTTCTGCTTGTCCTGCTATCTTAAAATTCAAAGTGGAAAAAGAAATTTCTTCCGGGGAGTACATTATCTTAGCCCGACTTGTTTCTAAGGGAAATCTCTTGTTTTCTGAAGAGGTAAGGCTACGTTGTTTTATTAGAGAAAAAGAAGCTGAAAATCCGATAAAATTAGGAGCTTAATTTACCCACCCCCTTGACAAGTATTTTTTTTGTGCTAACAATGTATTCAGTTGTTTCTCATAATTAAGATAAAGGAGCCGAAAAGGCACACTATTCGGAAGGATAGGTCGCAAAAGTTAAGACCCACCTGTTTAATAGGGGTTGTTAACTTGCCGAAGCTCTCTTAAAAATTTGCACTAAAAAGAGCTCATTCCTCCGAATGGGCTCTTTTTTATTGATAAAAAATCAAAAAAAGAATAAAATTTGATTGTGAGATAACCAAAACTAAACATTGAAGGGAGGTGAGAAAAAAAATGCAGAAGATAATGAAAAAAGTGTGGTATAGGAAGAAGGGATTTACCTTAGTTGAGCTTTTGATTGTAGTGGCCATTATTGGTGTTCTTGCTGGTATTGCCATTCCTAACTTCCTGGGAGCGAGAACTAGGGCTAAAGTAGCAAAATCTTTTGCTGACATGGATGCGATAGGCAAAGCGGAAGAGTTGTACTACATTGATCACTTAACTTACGCTAGTACTACCAGTGATTTGGGTGAAGCTTACATTGGAACTACTGTTTGGAGTGATCCCTGGGATAATCCTTACAAAATAGTTACCAGTGGTGATGCTATGTACTTAATTCTTGGTTACGGTCCGGACGAAAGTGAGAAGATTACATCGAGTGATGTTACTTTTACTAACCG
Source organism: uncultured Clostridia bacterium (assembly GCA_964524965.1). Classification (GTDB taxonomy): domain Bacteria; phylum Aerophobota; class Aerophobia; order Aerophobales; family B3-G15; genus Kmv34. Next base: position 39,858 of record CAZGDY010000002.1, on the reverse strand, counting down.
GGTACGAGGGGCAGTTGGTGGAGCAGAAGGTGTAAAGAATGAAGACGATCCTTATGGTATTGACGATTCGTGGTATGATCCGGCAGAGGGTGTAACGTCAAGTGGAGACATAGGATACGGAAGCGGATAAAGAACATTTTTTATCTTTTTCATTAAAAAAAGGCAGGGAATTTTTCCCTGCCTTTTTTATTTTAAGATATTATTTCTTGACACTCCGCTAAAACTCCTATAGCTTAGAAAAAACGGGGTGAGAAAAGATGATCCTTTTTTTATCCATCTTTATGCTAATAATGGGTTTGATAATAGGTTCTTTTCTCAATGTGGTTATTTATCGTCTGCCTCGAGATATATCCCTCTGGGCACCTTCCTCTCATTGTCCCAAATGCAGTAGTGCTATTTTTTGGTATGATAATATTCCTGTAGTGAGTTTTTTTCTTCTGGCCGGGAGCTGTCGAAACTGTAAAAAGAAAATTTCCTGGCGTTATCCTTTGATAGAAGGAATTTGCGCTATTTTTTTTCTTCTTATTCTCTGGCACAACTACCCTTTCACTTTTGGTTTTTATTTTCTTATTAGTCTTGTTAAAGATGCTTTTTTTATATCTGTACTTATCCCTGTTTTCTTTATTGATCTTGAACATGGGATTATTCCTGATGGTTTATCTTATACCTTGGTTATTTCCTGTGTGGTTTTCTCAGCAATACAAGGGGATTTTTTAGTTAGTCTTAAAGGAGCAGGGGTGGGAGTAGGGATTTTTCTTTTAATTTTTTATCTGAGCTTTCTTTTCTTGCATCGACCGGGCATGGGGATGGGGGATGTAAAAGTTGCCGCAGGCATCGGAGCTTTTCTTGGTTGGAAGATGGCACTTATATCTTTTTTTCTCTCTTTTTTGTTAGGTGCCTTAGTGGCAGGAGGGTTTCTTTTTTTTCGCCTGAAGGGAATGAAAGATAAAATTTCTTTTGGCCCTTTTTTAGTATCAGGAGCTTTTCTTACTTTCTTTTTAGGGGAAAGGATCGTTGAGCTTTATTTTACCTTTTTTTGGTAAAAAAATGAGGATTAATTGAAAGGCACTAAGAAGATATTTATTTTTTTATTGGTAGTGGCGATTGGATTTTTATTTAGCTGGTACGTAAAAGTGAAGTGGGATATCAATAAACTAAATGAGCAGGTGAAAGCAGCGTATGATGAGATTGGGCAGATTGAGGCAGAAAATGAAAGATTAGAGGAAATGGAGGTAAAACTTAGTGATCCCTTTTTCAAAGAAAAATTAGCTCGGGAAAAGTTAGGGTTGGCCAGAAAAAAAGAAGTAGTATATCAAATTATTCCTGAAGAAAAACTGAATTCCCCTAAATAATTATGGATTTTAACTATTTTAATCCATTCCTTGAGTAGTAGTTAAAGTTAGCTGAACTTGTTTTACTCCTCGGATAGGAGATAATTGGTCAGCTATTTTTTTAATTTGAATTACCCTACCTCTAACTATGATTACTTCCAGGCAAGTATGAGAATTTAAATGAATATGAGTTGTGGTAACAACCTTATTACTATAAGAGTGCTGGAGACTTAAGAGAGCATCAGTGGTAGTTTTAATTTCGTGGTCATAAAGCAGAGTTATGATTCCAACTCCCTTCTCATCTTTTAAATTTAGTTTTCGTTGCATAAGCCAGTTTCTTATAAGATCTCCTATTGCCTTGGATCTGTTATTATAACCTTGTTTTTGAATTTCCTCGTCAAATTTTTTAATAAGGTTATTTTTTAGAGAAACTCCAAATCTTACTAATTTAATCATAAGTTTCCTCTTCCAATAGAGTATTGTCTTGCAATTCATAATACCTAAAAAATAAAATAGGTCAAAAAAGAAAAGTAAAGGATTTTGCCACTTAAATAAGCAGGAAAAAATACATCAGGTTGACAGTCTATGGTAATTTGACTAATATATAAAAGTTCTGGAAGGATACTATTTTCCACGTTTTTTTCTGATATTTGAAGAAATCTTCTAACAGGCAAGTTTTTCTAAAATTTTTGCCGAAGATATATTTTTAAGGATAAGGGTTTTGATAATTTGTAATTATGAGCATTTTATCTCAACTCAGAACTACCAAACTCTATGAAATTATAGACTATCTCGCTGTCTTATTAGTGCGCCTGTAGCTCAATTGGATAGAGCGGCGGACTTCGGATCCGCAGGTTGGGGGTTCGAGTCCCTCCAGGCGTGCCAGAAAATTTTAAATATAATTTTTTGGAGGTGGTTCAAATGAGTAAGTTTGAGGAACTGGGAAAAAAATTAGATGAATTAGCCGAAGAATTCATAGCTACTACTCAAACTGGTATAGAGAAAACAACTGCAAAAACTAAAGATTGGCGAAAGCATCTGGATGACTTAGGGGAAAAAATCAAAAAAACTGCTCAGGAAGGCCTGGAGAAATTAACCACAGAGACTAAAGAATTTGGGCAGTTAACCAAGTTAAAGTCTCAGATTAAAGATGAAAAGAGACAAATTGAGAAAAAACTGCAGAAGATGGGTGAGCTTGTTATGCAGCTAAAAATTCATGAAGAGTTAGATGAGGGAGAACTTAAAAGGTTGGTAGAGGAAATTTCTAATCTGAAAAAAGAGTTAAAAGAAAAAGAAGACCAAATACAAAAACTAAGAAATAGTTAAAAAGGCAAAAATGGCGGTAGATTATTCTACAGTTATTCTCTACACCGATGGAGCTTGTCTTGGGAATCCCGGGAAGGCGGCGGTAGCTTTTGTACTTTATACCCCTAAGCATGAATTAATAAAAGATGGGGGCAGATTTATTGGGATTACCACCAATAATGTTGCAGAGTACTCAGCTTTAATTTATGGAATGCAAGAAGCACTGAAAATAGGAGCAAAAAAACTTATTTGTTATTCTGATAGCGAACTTTTAGTAAGACAACTAAAGGGAGAGTACCGAGTTCGCAATAAAAATCTTTTGTTATTTTATAATCAAGTTAAACACTTAAGAAGTCTTTTTGAAAGAGTTAAATTTTGCCAAATTTCCAGAAATGACAATACTAAAGCTGATAAGTTAGCTAAAGAAGCTGCAAGGGGATGAGAGAATGAGTGACCGCGGGGAATTTATTCCCTGAGGAAAGTCCGGGCACCATTAACGACGCTGGGTAACGCCCAGAGGGGGTAACTCTTGGAAAGTGCCGCAGAAACCAAACCACCCGGTAGAAAAAACTACCAGGTAAGGGTGAAAAGGTGGGGTAAGAGCCTACCGGCAGAGAAGTGATTCTCTGGTTGGGTAAACCCTGTCAGGTGCAAGGCCAAATAGGAGGTTTAACCTCGGGTAGGCCGCTTGAGGTTTAGGGTAACCTAAATCCTAGATGAATGGTCACTGTCGAAAAATTTCTTTTTCGTTAACAGAACCCGGCTTACACTTCTCTTATCCCTTTAGGTTCTCCTGGGAAGTTTCTTGTCTTATTTTTTTTGCTTAGGAGGAACTAAATAGATTTCCAAGAGAAATTTTTTCCTTGTTTTGGGTTAGTAGCAGGGGGAAAAATACAAAAAGGAGAGAATAGATGAAAAAATTACTGAAGATCGTCGGGGGAGCAGTAGCTACCGTAGTGGGGATAGTTTTGATCTGTATTTTTGCAATACAGGTATTGAGTTTTTTGCAGGGAGTCGTAGGAATTGCTGCGGTTGTTGTTGGTGTGGTAATTCTTGTAATTGGAATTAGCGAATTAAAGGATTAATAAACTTAAATAAAATTAAAAAAGGGGAATAAACAATGGCTCATAAAAAGGGACAAGGCCATTCTTCAAATGGACGTGAAAGTGCTTCTAAAAGGTTGGGGGTGAAGGCTTCTGGGGGACAATTTGTTAAAGCCGGAGCGATTCTGGTACGCCAACGAGGTACCAAATTTCATCCTGGAAGAGGTGTAGGCAAAGGTAGTGATGATACCTTATTTGCCAAAGTTGAAGGATATGTGCAGTTTACCTCTAACAGACGGATAATTATTTACAATGATCTTCAGTAATTAAATAACTGGGTGATTCTCCAGAGAATTTTAGGAGGTAAAAGTGAAAATCAGGATGTTTGCACCAGGCCCTACTCCTCTTCCAGAAAGAGTGAAACTGTCACAGGCAAAGAATATTATTCACCATAGAACCTTAGAATTTTCAGAAATTTTTAAGGAAGTTTGCCGAGGTTTGCAGTATGTTTTTCAAACTAAAAATGATGTTCTTACTTTTACAACCTCGGGTACTGGTGCGATGGAAGCTGTAGTGACCAATATTTTATCTCCGGGAGATGAAATATTGGTTATTAGAGGGGGTAAATTTGGAGAAAGATGGGGAGAAATCAGTGAGGTTTTTGGGCTGAGAACCACCTACATAGATGTAGAATGGGGAAGGGCACCAGATCCTTTACAGGTAGAGAAAAAATTAAAGAGTAACACAAAAATCAAAGCTGTTTTTACTCAACTAGTGGAGACCAGTACCGCAGTGAGATATGATGTAGAGAGTATAAGCAGGATAGTTAATGAAACTTCTGCGGTAATGGTAGTGGATGCTATAAGTGGTTTAGGGGCAGAGCCTCTTTGGACAGATAAGTGGAAAGTTGATGTAGTTGTAGCAGGTTCTCAAAAAGCTTTTATGCTACCTCCCGGTCTTGCTTTTATTTCTCTTTCTGATAAAGCGTGGAAAGCTGTAGAGAGAGCTACTTCTTTAAGGTATTACTGGGATTTTAAAGAGGCAAGATCCTCTCTTATTAAGAACCAAACTCCCTATACTCCTGCTATTTCGCTCGTATGTGCTTTAAGGGAGTCTTTGAATTTAATTAGAGAGGAAGGTTTAAGTAGCATTCTGAATCGCCATAAAATGTTTGCTGAGGCTGTTCGTGAGGCAGCTGTCTTTCTTGGTTTGCAGGTTTTTGGGAATCCTTCTTGTAATGGAGTTACCGCTATTTTAGTTCCCTTAGATATCGAGGGTAAAAAACTGAAAGAAAAAATGCAAAATGATTTTGGGATTGTAGTGGCTGGTGGCCAAGGCAAACTTTCAGGTAAAATAATAAGAATAGCTCACCTGGGATGGATGGATAAACTTGATATTATTGTAGTTATTTCTGCTCTGGAAATGTCTTTATCCCAACTTGGGCATAAGGTAGAATTAGGTAGTGGAATCAAAGCGGCAGAAAAGATTTTAATGGGAAAAATACCTTGTTAAGATCAAATGTACTAGGGGGGGTAGAATTGAAAATTTTGGTAGCTGATTCTCTGGCTGAAGAGGGTATAGCGAAGCTGAAAGAAAAGGGTTTTCAGACAACAGAGAGAAAAAATATCGAAGAGAAAGAGCTTATTGAAATTATTCCCGATTATAGTGCTCTTATTATTCGTAGCGGGACGAGGGTAACAGAGAAGGTAATTAACGCCGCTTCTAATTTAAAAATAATCGGAAGAGCAGGGACTGGTCTTGATAATGTGGATATAGGTGCTGCTACTAGAAGAGGAATTATAGTGATGAATACCCCGGAAAGTAATACAATTTCAGCTGCAGAGCATACTATTTCCATGCTTTTATCTTTATCCCGAAATATTCCTCAGGCTAATTTCTCTTTAAAAAAAGGGGTGTGGGATAGAAAAAAATTTATGGGGACCGAGGTTTATGGAAAGAGTTTAGGAATTATTGGTTTAGGAAGAATTGGGAGTGAGGTAGCTAAACGAGCTCAAGGTTTAGGAATGAAGAACATAGGTTATGATCCCTTTACTACTAAAGAAAAAGCTGAGGAACTTGGTGTAACCCTGTGTAAGCTAGATAAGGTGCTTTCTTGTGTTGATTATTTGACAATCCATGCCCCTTTAACTGAGCATACTCAAGAGTTAATCAGCGATAGAGAATTTTCTTTGATGAAAAATGGCATTAGAATAATTAACTGTGCTCGCGGAGGAATCATTGACGAAAATGCTCTTTATAGAGCCTTAAAGGAGGGAAAGGTTAAGGGTGCTGCTCTTGATGTTTTTGAGAAAGGAAAACCCTTCGGAAGCCCCCTTTTAGAACTGGATTCAGTGATAGTTACTCCTCATCTTGGTGCTTCTACTGAAGAAGCTCAGGTGAGAGTAGCAGAGGAAATTGCGATACAGGTTGCTGATGCTCTTAAAAAAAACCAGGTAAGGAATGCAGTAAATATTTTAACTTTCCCCCCTCGTCTTAAGAAAAAAATTGGAGGTTATCTTTCCCTAACTGAGAAAATGGGAAATTTAGCTGCTCAACTAATGGAAGGAAACCTGAGGGAAGTGGAAGTTATATACAAAGGAGATTTAGCTGAGCATGAAACGAGGCCCTTAACCGTAGCTCTTTTAAAGGGTCTTTTAGGTTTTGTATTGAAAGAAAGTGTAAATTATGTTAATGCTCTTTTTTTGGCAAAAGAGAGGGGGATCAAAATATCTGAGGTTAAGACCACCCAGCAAGAAGAATACTTTAATCTTGTCCAATTGAAAGTTTTTAGTGATAGCGGAGAGCTTAAAATAGAAGGGACAGCTCTGGAAAAGAAGATTCCCTATGTAGTGAGGATAAATGATTATTCTCTGGAGTTTATTCCCCAGGGCTATCTTTTAATTTGTAACAATGTAGATAAACCAGGGGCGGTGGGAAAAATAAGCACTCTTTTAGGTAATTTTGGGATCAATATTGCTGGATTGTGGATGGGAACAATTATTCCGGGAAAGGAAAATGTATCTGTTTATACTTTAGATACTTCTCTCACTTCTGAGGTTATGAAATCTCTTCAAAATATCGAAGAGGTACTTAAAGTAAAATTAGTTCATCTATAGAATAATGTCTACTCAAGATTTTAAAAAAACAGGTTTTTCTTCAGGCTCAAATAAGGTTAATGTAGCTGAAAAGATTCCTCCTTATTCCTTGGAAGCTGAACGTTCTGTACTTGGTGCAATGTTACTGGAAAAAGAAGCTATCCCCAAGGTAATTCAAATAATAGATCGTCCGGAAATTTTCTACTCAGATATTCACCGAATAATACATCAAAGTATTTTAAAATTATTTGATTCAAATAAACCTGTAGATTTAATTACTTTAAGAGAAGAATTTCGTAAACAGGGGAAATTAGAAAAGGTAGGAGGCTCCTCTTATCTAGTAGATTTAATTAATTCAGTTATTACCACAACCAACGTAGGATATTATGCGAACATTGTTAGGGAAAAATACGTTCTTAGAATTCTTTTAAAGGCTTCTTACGAAATTGCCGGTTTATCCCATGAAGATTCATTAGATTTGGAAGTTATTTTAGATAAAGCTCAGAGCTTAATTTTTAATATTGCTCAGTTTATTACTAAAAAATCTTTTTTTCACATTAAAGATGTTTTAAACAAAACTTTTGAGCACATAGAGCTTCTTTATCAACGGAAAGAACATATTACGGGTATACCAACCGGATTTATTGATCTTGATCGGTTGACTTCCGGATTGCAAGACTCTGATCTTGTAGTTATAGCGGGAAGACCCTCTATGGGGAAAACAGCCTTGGCGTTAAACATAATGCAGTATGCTGCTATTCAAGCCGGGGCACCTTGTGTAATATTTAGCCTGGAAAGTTCCAAAGAACAACTGGTGGAGAGGATACTTTGCTCAGAAGCAAATGTCAACAGCCAAAAACTTAGGACTGGATTTTTGTCAGAAGAGGATTGGTCAAGATTAACCGACGCAGCAGGAGTTTTAGCTGAGACATCAATTTTTATAGACGATTCTCCTGATATCTCGATTATGGAACTTCGAGCTAAGGCGCGAAGATTAAAAGCAGAACACGACATAAAGCTTATAGTGATAGACTACCTTCAGTTAATGGCCGGTGATCGTAGAGCTGAGAACAGACAACAGCAGATTTCAGAAATATCTAGAAGTTTAAAATCGTTGGCAAAGGAATTAGAGGTTCCTGTGGTAGCTATATCTCAGCTTTCAAGGGCAGTTGAGCAGCGAGAGGAAAAAAGACCCCGTCTTTCTGATTTAAGAGAATCAGGTGCTATAGAACAAGATGCGGATTTAGTGATGTCTTTATATCGCGAACATTATTATTCTCATCAACCCGAAGACGAAAAGATGGCTGAAGTGATAGTTAATAAGCAACGTCGAGGCCCAGTAGGTACAGTGAAATTGACCTTTTTAAGTGAGTATACTTGTTTTAAATCTCAAAAAAGTGATTTTTAGTCAAACAAAGGAGAATAAGATTGAATATTGTAGTTGTGGGAACCCAATGGGGTGATGAAGGTAAGGGTAGAGTAGTTGATCTTTTAGCTCAAGACGTGGATGCAGTAGTTAGATATCAGGGAGGAAATAATGCCGGCCATACTGTAATAGTAGACGGAGAAAAATTTGTTTTTCACATTATACCTTCCGGTATTCTTTATCCAGGAAAGAAAGCTATTGTTGCCAATGGAGTAGTGATTGATCCTAAAGAGTTTTTGAAGGAAATAAAAGATCTGCAAGAAAGGGGAATATCGATGAACGATCTTTTTATTTCTGCCAATGCCCACGTTGTAATGCCCTATCACAAGGATTTAGAAAAATGGGAAGAGAACTCGAGAGGAAAAGAAAGAATAGGAACAACTGGCAAAGGAATAGGTCCTACTTATGCTGATAAGATAGCAAGGAAAGGAATAAAGATGGGAGATTTGCTGGAAAAAGAAATTTTAAAAGAAAAATTAATTCTTAACTTAGAAACATATAAAAGTCTTTTAGGATTTAGTTATTCCCAAAAAGAACTTTTAGAAAATCTTCTGGAATATGGAGAAAATTTAAAAAAATACATTACTGATACATCGTTGTTTATTTATAATTTGATCAGAGAAGGAAAAAATATTTTATTCGAAGGGGCACAGGGAACTCTCTTAGATATTGACCATGGTACTTATCCTTATGTTACTTCTTCTAATTCTACAGCAGGTGGGGTTTGTTCTGGGTCTGGAATTGGACCCAGGAATATCTCTAAGGTGGTAGGGGTAGCTAAAGCTTATACTACCCGTGTAGGGGAAGGGCCTTTTCCTACTGAATTGAAAGGAGAAATAGAGTGTTTACTTCGGGAAAAAGGGAATGAATATGGTGCTACTACTGGTAGACCTCGTAGGTGCGGATGGTTTGACGGTGTTGCCTTGCGGTATGCTGCTCGAATAAATAGTTTAGATGAGCTGATTTTAACTAAATTAGATGTTTTAGACAAGTTAGATAAAGTAAAAATATGTGTAGCTTATAAGTTTAAGGATAAACTTATTCGTGATTTTCCTAATCGATTTACCCTTTGGAAAGAATGCAAGCCAGTATATAAAGAAATGGATGGATGGGCAAAAGACACCTCTAAGGTTACATCGTTTAAAAATCTACCTCCAGCTGCTCGAAATTATATTAAAGAAATTGAGCAGATAGGAGAAGTGCCTATTTGTCTTTTTTCTGTAGGACCCCAAAGAGAGGAAATGTTAAGCACAGATTAGCTTGACTGAGGGGATATTTTTAATATAAATAAAGGTGAATTTACCCGAAAGGGGGAAACTATGTTTAATAGGTTCACCGAAAGAGCAAGAAGAGTAATCCTTTTAGCTCGAGAAGAAGCTAAGAGGTTGGATCATGATTATTTAGGCACCGAACATCTTCTTCTGGGATTAGTAAGAGAAGGAGAAGGAGTAGCAGCTTTAGCCCTTCAAAATCTTGAAGTAGATCTTGAACAGGTTCGCCATGAAGTAGAAAAAGCTGTGGGAAGAGGTGGAGGTTCTTTATTTTTAGGGCAAATTCCTTTTACTCCTCGAGCTAAGAAGGTCTTAGAATTAGCAGTAGCCGAAGCTCGAAATTTAAACCATAACTACATAGGTACCGAACATCTTCTTCTGGGATTAATAAGAGAAGGAGAAGGGGTGGCAGCTCAAATACTAACAAATTTGGGTGCAGATCTGGAAAAAGTACGCGAGGAAGTTGTAGCTCTTCTGGGCGAAAAAGTTTCTTTGGAAAAAACTTCTAAGCCCAGTAATACTCCGACTCTGGATCGTTACGGAAGAGATCTTACTGAACTGGCACGAAATGGTGAGTTGGATCCGGTTATAGGCAGGGAAAAAGAAATTGAGAGGGTAATTCAGATTTTATCACGAAGAACTAAGAACAATCCGGTGCTTATTGGAGAAGCAGGAGTGGGAAAAACGGCTATCGCTGAAGGAATTGCGCAGAAAATAATAGAAGGGACTCTCCCCGATCCTCTTTTGAGAAAAAGAGTAGTGACTATGGAGCTGGGTTCGGTAGTAGCGGGGACTAAATATAGGGGTGAGTTTGAAAAGCGCATGGAAAGAATGTTGAATGAAATTAGGAAAGCCAAAAACATAATATTGTTTATCGATGAAATTCATACTTTAGTGGGAGCTGGTGCGGCAGAAGGCGCTATAGATGCCTCAAATATTTTGAAACCTGCCTTAGCCAGAGGAGAACTTCAATGCATAGGAGCTACTACTCTTGATGAGTATAGAAAATACATTGAACGAGATGAAGCTTTGGAGAGAAGATTTCAAACGATTATGGTAAATGAACCTACGGTTAAGCAAACTGTTGATATATTAAAAGGTTTGCGAGATCGCTATGAGGCTTTTCATCGCGTAAAAATCAACGAAGATGCTATAAAAGCGGCAGCAAAACTTTCTCATCGTTACATCCAGGGTCGTTTCTTGCCAGATAAAGCTATTGATGTTGTGGATGAGGCTGCAGCCAGAGTGAGGCTGAAAAGTAGTATTAGACCTAAAAAACTTAAAAGTGTTGAAAGTGAATTAGAACAGATTAGAAAAGAAAAAGAAGCAGCTATAAGAGCTCAGGAATTTGAAAAAGCTGCTAAATTACGTGACCAAGAAAAAAATTTGAAACATGTTCTTTTGGAAGAGAAAAATCAGTGGCAAGCAGTTAAGGGAAAGAAAATTGAAGAAGAAGTAGTAACCGAAAAAGATATAGCTTATATTGTTTCCAGCTGGACTAATATTCCTATTCGCGATTTAACGGAAAAAGAAGCGAAGCGCTTGTTAAGAATAGAAGAAACTATACACGAACGGATGGTCGGGCAAGAGGCGGCTATAAAATCGGTATCTCAATCAATACGTCGTGCTCAGGCAGGAGTAAAGAACATAAGACGGCCTATAGGATGTTTTCTGTTTTTAGGCCCAACTGGTGTAGGTAAAACGGAATTGGCGAGAAGCTTAGCTGAATTTCTTTTTGGAGACGAAGATGCTATGATCCGTCTTGACATGTCCGAGTATATGGAAAAATTTACTGTTTCACGACTTACTGGTGCTCCTCCAGGATATGTTGGTTATGAAGAGGGTGGGGAATTAACTGAAAAAATAAGGCGCAGGCCTTACTCGGTTGTTCTTTTGGACGAAATTGAAAAAGCTCATCCTGATGTTTTCAATATTCTTCTCCAAATTATGGAAGATGGTAGACTTTCCGATAACCTGGGACATACGATTGACTTTCGTAACGTAGTATTGATTATGACTTCTAATTTGGGTGCCGAGCATATAAAAAGTGATTCCAACGTTGGTTTTCGCTCAACGGGAAAAAGTGGAATGGATTATGAAGAAATGAAAAAGCATGTTCTCTCAGAATTGAAACGTTATTTTAGGCCAGAGTTTTTAAACAGATTGGACGAAGTGATTGTTTTTCATTCTCTTTCCAGGGAACAAATAAAGCAGATTGTTGGTCTAATGTTAGAGGAAGAGAAAGAACTTCTTAAGGAAAAAGATGTTCAATTGGAGATAACTCCTAATGCAAAAGATGTAATAGCTGAAGAGGGGTTTGACCCTGATTTTGGTGCTCGTCCTCTAAGAAGAGCTATCCAAAGACTGATTGAAAATCCTCTATCCGAGGAAATTTTGCAGGGAAAATTCAAGGAAGGAGATACGGTGGTAGTGGGAGTTAAAAATGGACAGATAACATTCAATAAGAAAAAGGAAAAAGCGGAAAAAACCAAGGTTAAATAATAACTTTGTTAGTTAATTATGAAAAATAAAGAGATATTGTCCCTCTCCTCAAAAAAGGAGGGGGACTTCATTAAAAGGAAAGTAGTAGGTTTAACTTTTGCTATTATTTTTATTCTCCTATCTTTTTCTACTCTTTCCTGGGGTTTAGCTACTTTATTAGTAATTGATGTACAAATTCAAGGTAATCAGATTATAGAAGAAGATGCGATAAAGAAAGTAATCTTAACTAAATCCCAGACTCTCTTTTTAGAAAAAACAATTAGAGAGGACATACAAGCTATTTATAACCTTGGGTACTTTTCTGGGGTGAAGGTATTAAAAGAATCTCTGCCAGAGGGGATTATTCTTATATACCAAGTGAAAGAATATCCAGTGGTGGACGAGATAGAGTTTGCGGGAGAGATAGATGGTGAAGTGAAAAGACTTAGAGAATTAGCTACTTTTAAAATAGGAGAACCCTGGAATTATGTAAAAGCTCAGGAGGATCAAGCTAAAATCCTTGATCATTTTCGAGGGATAGGGTATACCCAGGCTGAGGTTACTTTCTTGCCTCCTTCTGAGGAGAAAGAAAGTTGCGTGGCTATTTTTTCTATTAACCGGGGGGAAAGAGCAAGGGTAATAAATGTAGAGTTATCGGGAAATCATTTTTTTCGAGATACTAAAATTCGCTCTTTTATGCAAACAGGATTTAGGAGTTATTTTGACCCCGAAGTCCTAAAAGAAGATATAAAAAAAATAATCAAAGAATATCAAAAAAAAGGGTTTTATTTTGCTAGTGCTCATTCTACAGATTTTGAATTTTTTGAAAAACAAAGGACCAGATGGGTTAGAGTTTTTCTTGAAGTAGATGAGGATAAAAGATTTAAGATGGGAAAGTTAAGTCTAACTGGTAACCAGATTTTCTCGGATGAGAAGATAAAAGAGCTTGTTAGGCCCCTACAGGGGAAAATTTTTAGTACAGATAAGCTTAGAGATAGCATTGAGAGAATTCAAAATATGTATGGAGGAAAAGGGTATCTCTATGTTAATATTAGCGATACGATTGATTTTGATTTAGATAAAGAAACTGTTGATGTTGGACTTTTTATTAGTGAGGGTACCCAGACTTATGTGGGTGAGATAAAACTGGAGGGAAACGAGATTAGCAAATGGAGAGTATTTGAGCATAATCTTTTTTTAGAGTCGGGTGATATTTTTAATTTGGGCAGGATGATCGAAAGCTGGAGGAGATTATATAATTTAGGGTTTTTTGAAAAAGTTGAGATGCAACCTCTCCAAACTCCCGATCCTTCTGTATTAGATTTAAGTATAAAGGTAAAAGAAAGAGAAAGAACAGGGAAATTGCTTTTTGGTACAACCTATAGCACTAATTTAGGACTTGAAGGATTTATACAATACGCTAAGGATAATCTATGGGGTCAGGGGAAAAAGGTGTCTATTGAATGGGAATTTGGTGAAAAAAGGAGTGAGTACCAACTTAGCTATACTGATAGGTGGTTTAGGGGTACGTCTATTCAATTAAATTTAGATTTATATAATAAAGATTACAGATTTTACGATGGTGATGAAGGTTATACCAAGAGTAGGTTAGGCATGGAAGCTGGTGTAGGGTATCCTTGGTTTAGCAATTTTACCATTTTTTTAACTTTAAAGACAGAGACGGCTACGATAAGTGTTATAGAAGACAAAGAGTTGCCTTCTGGTGTAACAGTAGGTACTAAAAGCTATCAGAGCGTAAAACCTGCTTTACTTTGGGATTCGCGAGTTAGAGATGAAGCTTTTAACCCCTGGAAAGGGTGGTATGTTTTTTGCTCATTAGACAAAAGTGGTGGTTTTCTGGGAGGAAATGTAGATTTTGCCAAATATTATGCAGAACTGAGAACTTATTTTCGCTTTGGAAAGCTTTTGACATCACCGACTTTAGCCTTGAGATTAAGAGGGGAATGGGGAGATAACTTACCTTTTGATGAGGAATTTTATGTAGGAGGGCAGGAGACTTTAAGGGGTTACAAGGCTTATGAGTTTAGAAGTTCTCAAGTTTTATTGGGTACGACAGAGATTAGAATTCCTCTTGACCAAAATTTCTTAAGCTATTTGTTTGTAGATGTTGGTAGTATTCAGGATTCTTTAACCGCCGAACAGGTCAAAGTTGGCTATGGTTTTGGCATGAAAATGAACACTCCTCTTGGTGTTATTCGTCTGGATTATGGAATAGGAGAGGATAAAGAAGCCCGCTTTTATTTTGGAATGGGAGATGTATTTTAAAGAGTAAAAATGCGGGGGTAAAGTAAATACGGAGATAATAAAAGGAAGATAGTGGATGAAAATTTCCTCCGGTGTTTTAAGAGGGAGGAGAATAAAAACTAAAAAAGGACTTTCTACTCGTCCTCTTTTGTCCAGCGTAAGGAAATCTTTATTTGATATTTTAGGAGACAGGATTCAGCAAGAAAAATTTTTAGACCTTTACGCTGGTTCAGGTGCGGTGGGAATAGAAGCTCTTTCCCGAGGTGCCAGAGAAGTTAGTTTTGTAGAAATTGATTATCAATGCATAAAGATCATCAGAGAAAACCTGCTTAAATGCCATGTTTTATCCAAGGCCAAAGTTTATCAGGGAAATGTTTTACAGGTTATTTTTTCTCTTTTAAAAAAGGAGAGTTTTCCTTTCATCTTTGTAAGTCCTCCTTATTTCAAAAATTTACAAAATGAAACTTTAGATATTCTTCAAAATTTAACTAGTTATCAGGGCGAGATAATTATCCAACACTCTCCCCTGGAAAAAGTAAATCTTGAACGTCAGGATATTTCCTTGGTAAAGGAGAAAAGGTACGGAGATACCTGTTTGAGTTTTCTTTTTAAAAAAGAAATAAAAAATGGGTAAGGAAAAATTTCTTTTTTTATCTCATTGCTTATTAAATCCATTGGTACGAGCAGGAAATTCTTTTATTTTTGGTGTTACCAGTAAGCTATTGGAACTTGTTAGCAAGTATCCTGTTTATATTTATCAACTTCCTTGTCCCGAGTATTTTTTTATGGGGAAAAGAACTAAAAAACCTCAAGATGTATGGGAAAGTTTAGCTGGATTTAATGAATTTTTGTCTCGTCTTGCCTTCGAAGTTAAAGAAAAAACTCAGCCGGTAATCAAGAATAAAGATTTATTAGTTGTAGGTATCGCTCGTTCGCCTTGCTGTTCGATTAGCCAGGTCTACAGGCAGGACAAGTTAGTAGAAGGCAGGGGTCTTTGGATTTTCGAGCTGGAGAAAGAAATTAAGTTTGACATAATAGAGTTTGATTTTAAAAGAGTTGATGAATCGCTTTGGAAGATAAAAAGTTTTTTGGATAAAAAGGTGTATGAATCTTGAATCTCCGGGGAAAATTAAAACTGTTGCCCGAGAAAGCAGGAGTCTACCTTTTTAAAGATGGAAAAGGTAGACTCCTGTACATAGGCAAGGCTGTTTCTTTAAAAAAAAGAGTTAAATCTTATTTTCAGAAAGGAGAATTTTCTCCTCGTATCGGTGTTTTAGTTTCTAAGATTGAAGATGTAGATTGGATTATTACTGAATCTGAAGCGGAAGCTTTTCTTTTAGAATCTAATTTAATAAAATATCATAATCCTAAATACAACATTAGATTTAGAGACGATAAGTCTTATCCTTATCTTAAAGTATCAACTAATGAGGTTTTTCCGCGTATTTTTCTCACTCGCAATCCCAAAAAAGATGGGTCTCAATACTTTGGTCCTTATACCGATGTAAAAGCTGCTAAAAAGGTTTTAAGGTTAATTCATCGTCTTTTTTCTTTACGAAGATGTAAAGATAAATTCAGAAACCGCCTCTCTCCTTGTCTCAATTTTTATATACGAGAGTGCAGTGCTCCTTGTGTGGGTGAGATAAATAAGCAGGATTATGATAATTTGGTTAAAGGTGTTTTACTTTTTCTTCAAGGACACTACCAGGCTTTAGTTTCTGATCTTAAACAGCAGATGTATAAAGCCTCGCAGAATAATGAGTTTGAACGAGCGGCAAAGACGAGAGATACAATTTATGCCATTGAGCGAATGAGCCAATCACAAACTGTTACTTCTTTTTCGGGCAAGGACTTTGATCTTATCGCTATTTCCCGTGAGGAAAAACAAGCCTGTGTTGTAGTTTTCATAATAAGAGAGGGTAAAGTTGTAGATCGGAATCATTTTTCGCTGGATGTAAATCTTGAGGATATTCAGGAAGATATTTTAACTTCATTCATTAAAAAATATTATACCAAAGCATCAATTATTCCTCGCCAAATAGTTATTCCAGTAAAGATTAAGGAAAAAAAAGAGATAGCTTCCTGGTTTTCTCAGAAAAACGGAAAGAAAGTAGAAATAATTTTTCCCAGAAGAAAAGATAAAATAAGACTTTTGGAATTAGCAGAACAAAATGCCAAATTTTTACTTAAGCAAACTAGAGATACTGATAAAAGTGAGGCTCTTTCTCAGTTAAAAAAATACCTGAAGCTTTCCTATCTGCCGGTTAGAATAGAAGGGTTGGATATTTCCAATATCGCTGGCTTTGAAGCCACAGGATCTGTTGTAGTTTTCGAAGAAGGTAAACCTAAAACTTCAAAGTATCGAAAATTCAAGATTAAAACTGTTCAGAAGATTGATGATTTTGCCATGTTACAGGAGGTAACCAGGCGTCGCTATAAAAGACTAAGCGATGAGGGAGAAGAATTTCCTCAGCTTATTCTAATTGATGGAGGAAAAGGTCAAGTAAACGCCTGTTTTCAAACATTAAAAGGGCTTAATTTGGAACATATTTTTATTATTGGTCTTGCTAAAGAATTTGAAGAAATTTTTGTTCCTGGTCAATCTCATCCTTTAAATATACCTTTAGACTCATCTGCTATGATGCTTTTGCAATATGTAAGAGATGAAGCTCATCGTTTTGCCCATTCTTATCACCTTAAAAGGAGAAGAAAAGGAATTACCAGGTCTGAATTGGAAAAAGTTCCAGGGATAGGAGAGTATACTAAAAAGCTACTTTTAGCTCATTTTAAATCCTTAAGTGAAATTAAGAAAGCAAGCATTACTGAACTTATGAATATTCCCGGAATAGGAGAAAAAAAGGCTCAAGTTATAAAACAAATATGGGAGATAAAAATTGATGAGTTGGGTTCTAATAAAAACTAAAGAAATATGTGTCGGAGTAGTGGGGGACAATGAAAAGTTAAAGAAAATAGTATTAGGTAGGAATGAGAAAGATTTAAAAGGGTATGCAGAAGGAGAAAATAAAATAAGTGTCTTACCTCCTCTTCTTAACGATGTTAAGAAGAATTTAATCGATTATCTTTTTGGAGCAAAAATAGATTTTCCTCCTTATCCTCTGCAGATTGATCTTTCCCTTTTTACCCAGAAAGTTTTAGCCGAAGTTAGAAAAATACCCTATGGACAGGTAAAAAGTTACAAGTATCTTGCTCAAAAGATTAAAACTAAGGCTTATCGTGCAGTAGGTCGTAGTTTAAGCGTAAATCCTTTCCCTATCATTATCCCTTGTCACCGAGTAATCCGAACAAATGGAGAATTGGGTGGTTTTTCCGCCGGAATTGATTTGAAAAAGAAATTGCTAAAGCTTGAAGGAATCTCAATTTAAATTGCTCTTGTTTCTTAAATCAAAGATGGTATAATTAGCCCAAGATTATGGGAAAAAGGAGTTTTTATTATGATTGGTAAACTGATGGTCAAAGTTTTTGGGACCAGTCAGGAAAGAAATATAAAAAAAATTACTCCCCTTGTGAATAAGATAAATTCCCTGGAAAAAAAAATTTCCAGTTTATCAGATAAATCTCTTCAAGCAAAGACTGATGAGTTTCGTGGTAGGGTAAAAAAGGGAGAAATTCTTGACGATATTCTTTCCGAAGCATTTGCCGTGGTGAGAGAAACAGCAAAAAGAACTATTGGTCTTCGCCATCACGATACTCAGTTAATTGGTGGGATGGTTCTGCATAGGGGTAACATTGCTGAAATGGCGAATGGTGAGGGTAAAACCTTAGCAGCAACTTTAGCAGTTTATCTTAATGGTCTGGAAGGGAAAGGGGTTCATGTAGTTACAGTAAATGACTATCTGGCTCGACGCGATAGGGACTGGATGGGACCAATATATGAATTTTTGGGTCTTTCAGCAGGGGTAGTCCAAAGTGGAATGAGTCCCTCGGAACGCAGGAAGGTTTATCAGTGCGATATTGTTTACGGAACCAATAATGAGTTTGGTTTTGATTATTTAAGAGATAATATGGCGCATCAATTGGAAAACCAGGTTCAGCGAGGTTTTCATTATACCATAGTTGATGAAATTGATAGTATTCTCATTGATGAGGCACGTACTCCTCTCATTATTTCAGGAATGGCTGAAGAATCCACCGAACTTTACTATACTGTTGATAAACACGTTCGTAGACTAAGAAAAAGTAAGGATTACGAGATAGATGAGAAAGACCATACCGTGGCGTTAACCGAAGAGGGTGTTAAAAAAATAGAAAATCTCATGGGAGTGGATAACATTTACCAGGATACAAAATGGCACCTGGTTCACCATATAAATCAAGCTATACGAGCTCACGAGTTATACGATAGAGATAGGGATTATCTGGTTAAAGAAGGAGAGGTAATGATTATAGATGAGTTTACCGGGAGGTTAATGTCCGGTAGACGCTGGGGTGATGGTCTTCATCAAGCGGTAGAGGCTAAAGAAAGAGTATCGATAAAAAATGAGAACCAGACTCTTGCTACTATCACTCTTCAAAATTATTTTAAAATGTATGATAAACTCTCTGGAATGACCGGTACGGCAGCTACTGAGGCTGAGGAATTTATGAAAATATATGGCTTGGAAGTGGTAGTTATTCCTACTAATGAGCCTTGTATGAGAGAAGAGCTGGAAGATAAAATCTATCAGTCTGAAAAGGCTAAATTTAGAGCTGTGGTAGAAAAAATCGATGAGCTTTGCAAAGAAGAACGTCCCGTTCTAGTGGGAACAAGGTCGGTAGAAAAATCAGAGAAGCTTTCTCGGATGCTTAAAGAAAAGGGAATCCCTCATACTGTTCTTAATGCTAAGTATCATGAAAAAGAGGCTCAGATAGTATCTCAGGCAGGACAGAAAAGAGCAGTAACTATCGCTACCAATATGGCAGGCAGAGGTACAGATATTAAGTTAGGAGAAGGGGTAGTAGAGTTGGGAGGATTATACGTAATTGGTACGGAAAGGCATGAATCTCGCCGCATAGATAATCAGCTGAGGGGAAGAACTGGACGTCAGGGAGCTCCTGGAGCAACTCAATTTTATGTTGGTCTTGAAGATGAATTGATGCGCATATTTGGTTCAGGAAGAATTGCAGCGATTATGGAAAGGTTAAAAATTCCTCAAGATCAACCTATAGAACATCCCTGGATAACAAAGGCTTTAGAAAGAGCTCAGCAGAAAGTGGAAAGGAGAAACTTTGATATAAGGAAACAGCTTTTAGAGTACGACGATGTGATGAACCAGCAGCGGAAAATAGTTTATAGCGAAAGGTCTAAAATATTAGGCAATCAAAGTTTGAAAGAAGAGATCCAGGAAGTAATAACCGATGCTGTTAAATCTATAGTTTTATTTTACACTGATGAGAAGATCCGCCCTGAAGAATGGGATTTATTAAATTTGACTAAGAAAGTTAAAAATACTTTTTCTGCGGATATATATGTTGAAGATTTAAAGGGACTTTACAATAGAGATGCTGTGAGGGAAAAGATTCTTAATTCAGTAAGAGAAGCTTACAGAAAAAAAGAAGAAGATATCGGAGAGGATTTAATACGGCAATTAGAGAGAATGATTTTCTTGCACACTCTTGATTCGCGCTGGAAGGATCATCTTTACGCTATGGATTCTGTTAAGGAAGGAATTGGGTTAAGAGGATACGGACAAAGAGATCCTCTCGTGGAATATAAAAGAGAAGCTTATGATATGTTTGAAGGTTTAATCAAGGAGATAAAAGAGGAAATTGCCGAGTTGGTATTTAAAGTTCAAATTTCTAAAAAGCCTTATGCAGAGAAGATTTCTTCTCAGCCGGTTTTAGCAGGAGCTGGAAAAGGCAATTTACCTTTCTTGGGAAGGAAAAAATCGAGAGAAAAATTGAAATCTAAAGTAGGGCGAAATGATCCTTGTCCTTGTGGAAGTGGTAAGAAATATAAACGCTGTTGTGGGCAATAAATAAATTTAACAGTCCTAATCTTTAGAGTACTTATCTAAGAGTTAAGATAAGGAGGGAAAATAGTGAAGAAGAGGTGTGGAGCTGAAATAATAGCAGAAGTTTTAATTAAAGAGGGAGTAGAGACTGTATTTGGGTACCCTGGAGGTTCAGTCATTCCCATTTATGATGTTTTGTATAATACTCCTCAGATACGTCATATTAGCACCCGTCATGAGCAGGCAGCCGTTCATGCTGCTGATGGATATGCCAGAGCTACAGGCCGGGTTGGTGTATGCATTGCTACTTCAGGGCCTGGAGCAACTAATCTTGTCACCGGACTTGCTACTGCCGATATGGATTCTATTCCTCTGGTTGCTCTCACGGGACAGGTTCCCACCTCTATGATTGGAAATGATGCTTTTCAAGAGGCTAACATAACTGGTATAACCTATTCTATTACTAAGCACAATTATCTGGTTAAAGATGTAAATGAGCTTCCCGGTATTTTAAGAGAAGCTTTTTATATAGCACGGAGTGGTCGTCCGGGACCAGTATTAATAGATCTTCCCAAAGACGTGCAGGTTTCAACTACTAATCGTTCTTATCCTGATAAGATTGATATAAAAAGTTACCAACCTCACTACAAAGGAAACCCTAAGCAGATAAAATTAGTAATAAAAGAAATTAACGAATCCCAAAGACCCATTATTTATGCGGGAGGAGGTATAGTTTCTTCTGGAGCTTCTGAAGAGCTTTACCAATTTGCTAAATGCAATGACATTCCGGTTACCACAACTTTAATGGCATTGGGAACTTTCCCTGAAAATGACTCTCTTTCTCTGGGAATGTTGGGGATGCACGGTACTCGTTATGCTAATTATGCAATTAGCGAGACAGACCTTATTATAGCAGTAGGAGCCAGGTTTGATGATCGTATTACTGGTAAAGTTTCTGAATTTGCGCCTAAGGCAAAGATTATTCATATTGATATTGATCCAACAGCCATAAGTAAGAGCGTGAAGGCGGACATTCCGATAGTTGGAGATGCCAAAGATATACTTTCTAAACTTACATCTCTCACTAAAGGCAAGAAGAAAAGGGACGTCTGGCATCGAAAAATTACTCAATGGAAAAAAAAATATCCTTTAGGATATGAAACTAATGGGAAATTAAAACCTCAATTTGTGGTTGAGAAAATTCATGAAATAACTAAAGGTAAGGCTATAGTTTGTACCGAAGTGGGACAAAATCAAATGTGGGCGGCCCAATTTTACTGTTATACTCAGCCTCGTAGTTTTATTTCTTCTGGAGGATTAGGAACTATGGGTTATGGGTTTCCTGCTGCTATTGGAGCTCAGGTTGGCAGACCTGGTGAGATTGTTTTTGATATAGCAGGGGATGGTAGTTTTCAAATGAATATTCAAGAATTAGCAACTGTCTTTAGCCATCAAATTCCAGTGAAAGTAGCTATTTTAAACAATGGATACTTGGGGATGGTCAGGCAGTGGCAGCAGCTTTTTTACAATCGTCGTTATTCTCAAGTGGATATTTCTGGAATTCCTGATTTTGTAAAAGTAGCTAAAGCTTATGAGGTGGAAGGTATCAGGATAGAGAAGATGGAAGAGGTAGAACCAGCTATAAAAAAGGCTTTAAGTATTAAAGGACCAGTAGTAATGGATTTTCGCATTGACCGAGAAGAAAATGTGTATCCTATGGTTCCTGCTGGAGCTGCTCTTAATGAAATGTTGGATGGTTTAGCTTGAAAAATCTTAAGAAAAAAGTACTATCTTTATCCTTCTTATCAAAGAGATGCAGTTTAAATTTCATCAAGAGTATTAATTAAGTTAAAATCTCTTAAATAGGGATGATGTTGCTTAGAATTGTACAATATTTAATGGGAAGTTGTACTGCCAAAAACTCAAAGGAGGTAAATTATGGCAGAGATAGGAGCGGTATTTATGTTTGTGTCGCCGGGGGCTGACCCGGAAAAACATCGGGCAATTATATCTACAAATCCTGAACGTGCCTTGATGGTTGTTGGTGTTAAGGATTACGAGCAAGCAGAAAAAGTTAGCAAGGAATTAGTTGAACAGGGAGTAAAGGTTATCGAGCTTTGCGCTGGTTTTGGCAATATTGGTACTGCCCGAGTTGCTCAAGCTGTAGAAGGCAAAATACCAATCGGTGTGGTGCGTTTTGATCATCATCCTCTCATAGATCATAAGAGTGGTGATGAGATATTCATTAAGTAATAAAAAAGTACTACTATCGAAAACCATAAAAAGGGAGTCAAGTTTGTTTTGACTCCCTTTTTTCTTTTTTTGGAGCGAGTTCTTAAAATTGAACAAAATGAATTAGAGTTATAAAGTATTTGGCAGACTCAAATAAATCTCAAGAAAAACCGAGAGGAATCTTTTAATAAGCTAATAAAATATGGTCTCCGAATCAGCATCTCCAGAAAGAAAAATCCCTCTGTATTACCAGTTTTCGGTTAAAAGCTCAAAATATGCCTGTGGATGATCACAAGCAGGACATTCCTCAGGAGCTTTTTCTCCCTCATGCATATAACCACAATTGCCACATTTCCATTTCACAATAATATCTTTTTTAAAAACTTGATCTTTTTTTATGTTTTCCAAAAGGCCAAGATACATTTTTTCGTGTTGTTTTTCTGCTGTTGCAATTGCCTCCATTGCTTTTGCAATTTCGGGAAATCCCTCTTTCTTGGCAATTTTAGCAAATTCTGGATACATAGATGTATGTTCATGATTTTCACCAGTTGCCGCTGCTCTTAAATTCTCACTGGTGTTTCCAATTACTCCGGCAGGAAAAGAGGCAGAAATTTGTACTTCACCACCTTTTAGGAATTTGAAAAGCCGTTCTGCATGTTCCTTTTCGTTACCAGCTGTTTCCTGAAAAATTCTAGAAATTTGAACATATCCTTCCTTTTTTGCCTTTGAGGCAAAAAACACGTACCGATTTCTTGCCTGAGACTCGCCGGCAAACGCTGTCAAAATATTTTTTTCCGTCTTTGTTCCTTGCAAACTTTTCATAATTATTATCTCCTTTTTTTGTTGGTTGCAACCTTAAGTAACCTAAAGATTATGGATAGTGTAGCATTCAATATCCTCTTATCTGAATGTTTTTGATTCTAATCTAGAACTTTGTACGCATCTTACCTCTTTTTTAAATTATAGTTTGTAGTTAATGTGATTACCCAATTTCTTTCCAATTTCCTTTATCTTTAATAATTCTTTTCTATCCGGTATATAGTTAATTTTAATGCCCTCTATAGGAATATTCCAGCTAAGACTCTTCATAACATCTTCAACGGCAGCTACTGCCTGTCCACCCCAACCGTAGGAACCAAAGGCGAACCCGATTCTCTTTTTAGGCCTTAACCCTTTGATGTAAGTGAGAAAACTACCCACAGATGGGAGTAACCCATTATTAAGAGTGGGTGATCCGATGAGCACCATTTTAGAAGTGAGAAGATCGGTTATTATATCAGAGATGTGATTTGTCTTGAGATTTCTCATTGTGGTAAGGATACCCACTTCTTCAAGGCCCTCTCTGAGTTTATAGGACATTTTTTCTGTTGAGCCCCACATAGAATCGTACACAACCAGTGCTTTATTTTCTGTATCGTAATTTGACCATTTACCGTATTCTTCAAGAATTTTTGGTATAAAAGACCTCCAAATTATCCCATGGCTTGGACAAATCAAATCGATATTTAACTGAGATAGTGCCTTTATCGCTTTTTTTACCTGATCTCCAAAGGGCATCACGATGTTGCCATAGTATTTAGTGGCTTCTTCTTTTAAAATATCCCAACCAATTTCATCGTCATATCGTTCGGAACTAGCGATGTGTTGTCCAAAAGCATCGTTCGAAAATAAAAGCTTTTCTTCCGAAAGATAAGTTACCATAGAATCGGGCCAGTGTACCATTGGTGTATGGACAAAAGTTAGTGTTCGTTTTCCGATGTTTAAATTGTCTCCTGATTTAACTACATGAAAGTTCCAGTTCTGTTTATAATGTCTACGCAAACCTTTTTCACCCTGGATCGATGTTATAATTTTGGCATTGGGTATTAACTCAAGCATTTTGGGAATAGAGCCGGAATGGTCCATCTCCACATGATTTGATAATATGTAATCAATCTTAGCAGGGTCAATTATCTTTTTTAAGCGGTTAAGCATTTCATCAAATAGATAATGTTTGACAGTATCTACCAGTATAACTTTTTCATCAAGGATTAGATAGGCGTTATAGCTGGTACCTCGCTGTGTTAGGTAACCATGAAAATTTCTGATATCCCAATCTATACCACCAACCCAGTAGATGTCTTTTCTGATCTCATTTGATGCCATATCTCAGTCCAGTTTTTTGAAATCATCTTTTCCCGCCCCACAAACAGGACAGACCCAGTCATCGGGTAAATCCTCAAAAGAAGTTCCCGGTGAAACTCCAGAATCAGGGTCGCCTTTTTTGGGGTCATACACATAACCACAAATAGTGCACTCATACTTTTCCATTTTCTTTTCCTCCCTTGATTTTATTTTTTCTTCTTTAATATATGTGGGAGCATTTTCTGGTGATTTGCCATTTTTTACCTGGTGGTAATAGGCATAAGTAAGCGGGTCTCCCTCTTTAATTATCTGGGCATCAACAATTTTTCCCACAAAAATAGTATGGGTGCCCACATTTATGTTTCCTGTTAACTCACATTCAATATAGCCAAGACTGTTTGGAATAACAATAGGAACGCCTGTCTTTCCTAATTTATAATTCATTTTATTAAATTTGTCGAATTCTCTGCCTGACTTAAAACCAAAATGTCCAATAAATTTCATTGGTGTATTCTGCTCTAAAATGGATACGCTAAACACCTTGCTTTTTTCGATGAATTGATGAGTTAAGTTTTTTGTATTAATGCAAACAGAAAGCTTAGGAGGCTCTGCTGTAACCTGAATTACTGTATTGGCAATTTGTCCATTAAATTTATCTTTATTTTTGGAACTAATCAGGTATATTCCGTAACTAATTTTATAAAGAATTTTTTTATCCATGGTTTTTTAGCTATCTTTACAAGAAATAAATTGCAAAAATTAGCCTCCTTTGAATTTTTCTTTTTTTGTTTCCTCATTCATAATTTTTTTTAATTCCTGCCAGCGTTTTTCTCCGATACACTGGCTTGCATATTGGCACCAGTCAATACAGGAAGGAGTATTTTCTCGATACACTTCTTTTTTACATTTTGGGCATTTTACTTTTATTTCATCGGAAAATATCTCTACCTCATAACCACAATTAAGGCACTTCCGTATCTCCACTCTTAGAAAACGCCCATCGTTACCTGGACACCTATACACTAGAGAATACCTCCTTTATTTGTACTGTTAGCTTAGTAAAAGTAATTTTTTTACCGGGTTTTTTACTTTTTTCCCCTAATTCTGGCTTACCTGCCGCTAAGCATTAGTTCGATATCTTCTTTTACTTGTCCAATTGGTTTAATCCCGAATTTTTCAACGAGTACTTTTACTACATTGGGAGATAAAAATGCTGGTAGAGTTGGCCCAAGTCTTATCCCTTTTATCCCTAAATAAAGCAATGCAACTAATACAGTAACAGCTTTTTGTTCGTACCAAGCAATATCAAAAGATATGGGAAGCTCGTTTAAGTCAAGACCAAAGACCTCTTTGAGTTTGAGAGCAACAACCACGAGTGAATATGAGTCGTTACACTGCCCCGCATCAAGGATTCTGGGAATATCTCCTATATTGCCAAGGTTAAGCTTGTTGTAACGGTATTTGGCGCAGCCTGCAGTTAATATCACAGTATCTTCTGGCAGATTGCGGGCAATCTCGGTATAATAATTTCTTTCCTTATGCCTACCATCACACCCGGCCATAACAATAAAGCGTTTTATAGCACCTTCTTTGACTGCTCCCACGACCTTATCGGATAAGGCCAGCAATTGGTTGTGGGCAAATCCTCCGTTAATATATCCTTTTTCGATTTCTAGGGGGGGAGCACATTTTTTTGCTAGTTCGATAATTTCAGAAAAATCCTTCTGTTTTCCATTTGATCCATCAGGGATATGTTTGACTTCAGGGTAACCCACTATTCCGGTAGTGAATATTCTGTCTTTGTAAGAATCTTTGACCGGAATTATGCAATTTGTGGTCATTAGTATGGGGCCGTTAAAGGATTTGAATTCCGAATTTTGTTTCCACCAACTATTTCCGTAGTTTCCGACTAAGTGTTCATATTTCTTGAAAACTGGATAGCAATTTGCTGGAAGCATTTCGCCATGAGTGTATACGTCTATACCTGTTCCCTTTGTTTGTTCAAGTAACTCTTTCATATCCTTGAGATCGTGTCCTGAAATAAGAATACCAGGGTTATTCCTGGTGCCAATGTTTATTTTTGTTATTTCCGGGTTCCCGTAAGTAGAAGTATTTGCTTCATCAAGAAGGGCCATGGTATTAACTGCAACTTCACCTGCTTTTAAGACTAATCCTACCATATCATCGATAGCAAGCTTTCTGGTTGTAGACTCCAATCCTTCAACTATAAAATCATATATTTCCTCTTTTTCAAATCCCAGTCTTGCAGCGTGGTCTAGATAAGCAGAGATACCTTTTATAGCATATATCAAAAGTTCTCTAAGAGATCTAAAGTCTTCATTTTCAGTAGAAAGAACCCCGACGCTTTTTGCTTTATTCAAAAACCCATTGTTCTCATCAGGGGACCAGGTTGCAGCATCAGGTAATTTTTCTGAAAAATCCTTGCCCTTCTTTTTTTTATAAGCACTTATAAATCTTGCCTTTAACTCCTCCCGGATACCTAATCCTTGCTTAATGAGAATTTTGATTTTGTTCTCATCAAAATTAGTGTTTGTTATAGTAGCAAAGAGAGCTTGGGCGATAAACAGTCCTGTTTTTTTCTCACTGATTCCATATCTTTTTGCTTTTAAGGCATAAATGGAAATACCTTTTAGTACATAAATTAAAAGGTCCTGCAAATTTGCTGTCTCTTCCTTCTTTCCGCAAATTCCTCTCACTGTACATCCTTTATTCTTAGCTGTTTCCTGACATTGAAAACAATGCATACTCATTTTGACTCCTTCTCGTTCTTTATTTTGTTCATATCATTAATTAAACTGGCAATGGTTATATTTTCAAATTGCTGGGTTATGATATCTTCTATTTTTCTTAATCTTGCTCTCAATACACATTTATTGCGGTTTTCACACAATTTTCTTCTGAACATGCAAGATGATAACTCAATATCACCTTGAAAATGCTTGGTTATATCGATTATACGAATATTATTGGGGTTGGCTTTTATTTTGACCCCTCCTCCTACTCCTTTTTTTGATTCAACAAGGTTTTTCTTAGACAATACTTGTAGTGTCCTTCGCAAAAACTGGTAGGGAATTCTTTCTCCTTCCGATATTTTACTTGCACCAATAAAGCCATTTTTATTTAAAGCCAGGTAAATTAACACCCTTATAGCGTAATCTGTTTGTTTTGTTAGTAACTGCATATTGATACTATTATAGTATCAATTAATGATTTGTCAACCCTTTTCCTAATGGTGTCACCTAAATCTTAAAGGTGTCCCATTCAAACTTTGATTAACAACTAAAAGTAATCTCTTATGTTAGTTTTTTCTGGGGGTTAAAGAAGATACAAGCAAGAGCAGCTAAGAGAGAGAATATCGCCATCAAAATAAAGCCAGCGGAAAAAGTATTCCAGTGGTTGTTCACCCAACCCGTAAACCAAGGCCCGCATAACACCCCAATACTAAGACCGGTCATCACCACTCCATATCCCAGCCCGATGTTTTTTGGAGACACAATTTTAGGTAATAGATAGTAAACAGGCGCCGGAATTAAACCCGCAGCGATACCGAGGAGTGCGAGTGAGAGAGCAAGTGAATAATGTCCAAAAGCAAATAGGGAAAATGCGCAAACCAGTCCCAAACAACTTGGTAACAAAAACCATTTGCCTTTCACCCCTTTGTCTAAAATGTACCCGGCAAACGGACTGAAAATTAATCCTCCCCAGGTACCAATGCTGGTAAGAAACCCTGCTCTTGCCAAAGAAAATCCCAGATTACTGAAATAAGCTTCGCCAAAAGTTGAAAATCCCATTAAAGCAGCATTGTAAAGCATCCAGATTATAGCCAATAACCAAACTGGTTTATTAAGATAAATATTACGAAAAATTTTTCTTATGGAGAAGGACACCGACTGGCTCTGTTCTTTTTTTAAAGGGCGATATATCAAAAAAAGTAGAACTAAATTTACTATTGCCAGAATAGCAACGAGTCGAATGATCATTTTCCAACCCCAGAGCTCAGTTAAATCACCCACAAATGAATAAGACAGGATCGTACCTAAGGGTAGAGCGGTATTAAATATTCCCATGGCTAAGCCGATATTCCCTTTTTGGAACCAGTAAACAAGAGAATGAGGTAAGGCTATAACCAGAGCCATCACTCCAATTCCGGAAATAATCCGTCCTGCGCATAAGATACCAAAATTTCCACTAACGGACATAAGCCAAACGCCTCCCACAATCAGACAAAGTGAATAACTCCCCACCCGTTTGAAGCCATATCGGTCGGAAAGAGAGCCACTAAAAATGCTTAGGATAAGTCCCGGAAGAGAAACCAATCCCATTAAAAGACCCCCCTTGCCCTTGTCTAAATGTAATGCTTGCTCAATTTGCGGAAGCATGGGTGGAATAATCTGGATTACAAAGGTCACTACCAGCATACTGAAGTAGATAAAGGCGAGAATAACCCACCTGTAAAATGAGGTATGCCTTGAAATATTCATTCAGTTGTTTCGGGATTTAACGATTTATCTACATTGTTACCGTGAACAATAGATTTAAGAATCTCGATTATCTGTGTTGGATTTGGATTTCCCCAGATATTGCGTCCTATAGCCACACCCTTTCCGCCTGTTTCTATGGACTCTTTAACCATCGTCAGCAGTTGTTCTTGGGAATCTATTTTTTTGCCTCCTAAAATGACCAGAGGTGCCGGACACTCCTTTACCATCTGTCGGAATCCTTTCTTTTGACCCGGATAGCTGACTTTAACAAAATCAGCGCCGATTTCAAAAGCAGCACGACAGGCAATTGACGAGGCAAGATTAGATCCCAGTTTTCCCACTTGCTCTCCTTGAGTCATAACCTCAATCATAAGCGGCATTCCCCATTCATTACAAATATCTGCAACTCTGGAGGCTTGTTCAATAAAAGTACCTTCGCTCGGATGCCCGTATTTAATTGTAATCCCCACGGCATCCACTCCCCAGCGTAGTGCGGTTTCCACCGATGATATGATTCGATCGTAAAACCGGGCTGGTTCGGTCAATAAGGTAAATCCACCGGATATTCGCAGGATCGTTCCCATTCCCCGCCGGATGGCAGGATATCCTTTTTTCAGCATTCCACGGGTGGTAAGAATAGCGTCTGCTCCTCCCGAAGCTATTTTTTCGATGATCTTTGCCGGGTCCTGAAGCGCCCCCATAGCACCGGCAATAGCGGCGTGGTCCATGGCTACGATTAGGGCTCGACCATCTTTCCTGAAAATATTTCTCATTCTAAGTTGTTTTCCACAATTCATCAGCTCACCTCTTTGTACTGTTCGGAGTTATCCGAATTACTTATTTATTTTTTTTATCTAATTTCTACCCTGGTATATCGATTTGCCCCATGCGATGAAAACTATCTTTCAAGGCTGGATACAATGTTTCATATACTTCAAGTAGTTCTTGATAAAGATTATGATTATCATTTTGAGGCTCAAATACGCGGGTTATTTTGACCAGATGGTTGGCTGCTTGGACTAGATTTTCGTAGACACCTGCTCCCCAGCCGGCAATGATGGCCATTCCCAGTGTTGAAATTTCGGTATTCTCGGGGATTAAAACGGGTATTCCCGTTACGTCCGCTTTAATTTGGTTCCAGAGAGGGCTTTGTGCCTGGCCCCCGCATGCTCTAATTTCAACTGGTTTTCCTCCCCCGGCCCGAATGAGATTTATAATTTGACCAATTCCCAGAGCAACACCCTCCAGGACAGCCCGTAATAAATCTTTTCTCTCATGAATCGTGGAGAGTCCCAAGAAGACCCCACGAGCTTCTGTGTCCCACCAAGGAGTCCGTTCTCCTGCTAGATAGGGCAGAAAAATGAGTTTTCGTGCACCCGGTGGGGAATATTTTGCTTCTTTAAGGATTGTTTCATAGGAAATTTCCTTCGGGAAAAAACATTCTTTATACCATTGCAGAGCCTTGCCGGTTGTCGTCATTAATCCCCCGATATGATACTGGCCCTGGATTATTGGGTGGGGAATACAGAACAAACCGCCTGCGGTAATAGCTTTAGGCCAGCAAAAATCTACTCCTTGAGATGTTCCTCCACGATCGCAGATTCTACCTGGCTGGAGTGTATTTGTGCCAATCAGGGTTTCAATAAAATCAGCTCCCCCGGTCCCGGAGAAAACGGGAACACCAATGGGAAAACTCGTTTCACGAGAAGCCTTTTTTGTAACCGTGCCGACTACTTTTCCCATTTTATAAACAGGAGGAAAAATCTCTTTGTGAATTCCGCTCACCTTTAAAACATCATCCGTCCATAGCCGAAGGTCATCAGAGGCAAGAGAGGCTATAATTTCTCCGGTTAACTGGTAATTAATGTAATCCAGTGGCTGAAAAGCCCAGGCTATCCGATTGAAGTTATCCGGTTCATGTTTTTTTAACCAGAGCAACTTAGGTATAATCATCATCGGATCAATATCTTGGCCCAGGTTGGAAGAAAGCTCCTTTGCCTCCTGGAGGGCCCGATGATCCATCCAAATTAAAGAATCTCGAATCGGTTGGCCGTATTTATCTAAAATCACTAAAGAAGGTCCTTGACTTCCCACCGCAATACCTTTGATATTTTCGGACTGATAATTAGACATTAACTGTTTGCCTATTTTTTGCACTGCACTCCACCAGTCCAGGGGGTCCTCGTCAACGGAGGCGGGAAAGCGTTCGGTGGTCATTGGATAACTTGTTTCAGCCCGAGCAAGGAGACGACCGTTTTCGTTGTAGACTCCTCCTTTAGCCCGCGTAGTCCCAATATCAATGCCAATTAATAAATTCATGAATCCTCCATTTCCAGAATGATTCGGTAAGTCGATGGGCTAAGAGCTGCCTCCATGGCGTCCTTAATCTTTATAAAAGGGAATTTCTTAGAGATAAGTAAAGATAAATTAATATTCATAGAATTTTGGAACATTACCGCCTTATAAAAATCTTTTTCAGTTTTACTCTCACTGCCGGTCAGGGTGATTTCTTTGTAATGTAATAGGTTAGGATTGAGCGGAATTTCAATGGCCGGATAATTAGCGGCATAAAAATTAATCGTGCCCATTACACTAACAAGCAAAAACGCCATTAAATGGGAATCTTTGCCCGGAGCTGTTATAAAAACTACGTTGCATCCCATCCCTCCTGTAAGTTCTTTAACTTTTTTTACTACATCTTCCTTTTTGGCATTGATAACGTAATCCGCCCCGCATTTTCGGGCAACGTTTAATTTATTATCATCGATATCTGTGACTATTGTCCAGATACTGTATCGCTTCATAATCAATAGGTGAAGAAGCCCCATGGTTCCGGCCCCGATGATGATTACTTTGTATTCCGGAGAAAGATGTGTTTGCATACAACTGTGAATACAGTCGGAAAGTGGCTCGGTTAAGGTGGCATAATCAAAAGGAACTTCTTTATTTATTTTATAAACTTCCTTGGAAGGAATGACGATATACTCGGAAAATCCACCAAGTATTCCACCTCGTCCCTTAAACTGATTTATACAGTGATTACTGTGTCCGGTCCGACAGAAATGACATTCACCACAACGATTTAAAAGGTCCATCACTACGCGGTCTCCTTCCTTGAAGTGGGTATCTCCGGGATCTATTATTTCCCCGGAAGCCTCGTGTCCTCCGATAATAGGGTAAAATATCTTCATTTTTCCGGTGTAAAGACGTTTCTCCAATGTGCATATTCCGCATGCCTTTATCTTTATTAAGACCTCGCCATCCCCAAGAGCAGGTAGTTCCTTTTCGACCAATTCAATTTTTCCCGGTTCAACTATTGCCGCAGCTTTATATCTACTCATATTGTTCTCCTTAATTTAGGCCTTTAGAGTGGTTATGTACTTATCCCTATAATACGATACAATGCTTTCTTTTAAATGATATGCCTTACTTTATTAATATTTTTGCTTATAGTAGTAAATATCTATATACTATTTATTATACGGCTACATATTTTTATGGTCAAGAACACGGATTGAATATCGAAGAGAAGGTACCAGGGACTCGAATCGCTTAAACATCAATGAATTTAATGATTTTGCCCAAGAAAGTTCAAATAGCCTCCCCCATTTTTCCCTACTAATTTACCAGAATTTATTTGACCTCAAAGCTTTGATGAATACCCAAATATTGTTGAACTGAATTCCCGTGTCAAATTATTTAACCCGAGACTTCTAAAAAACTCTGGTTCAATTCCAAAAGTAGGGGAAATTTATTGAAAAATACTCGTTTTCTGGGCCATTTTCACTACAAATGGCTAATAATTAAGTCAAAATAAAGTAAATCGTTTTGACTAACCGAAAACTTATTAGTTTTTTAGATATCTTTTTTACATGGTTTAATGCGAGTAGTTGACGTCCCTTTTCTATGATATATTATTGTACCAATCATGATAAATTAATAATGTCTGGAACTAAAAAATGAGGGGATGAACCATAGCACGATCCATTTTATGAGCGAGGAGTCACTGATATGGGCCCACTTAGATTTAAAGGCAAGGATAACGTGTCAATAGTTCTGGCAGGTGAGGCAGGACAGGGTATTCAAACTGTTGATTATATCTTGACTCGAGTCCTAAAACGCTCTGGTTACCATGTTTTTTCCACAAAAGAGTTTATGTCCCGCATTAGGGGTGGTGTTAATTCTACCGAGATACGTGTGTCATCGCACTCTGTAGCTTCTTTTCTGGACAGAATTGACATACTCGTTCCTTTTACCAGAACTGCTATTACTCGCCTGGAAAATAGATTATCACCTGAAACAATTATTTTGACAGAAAAAGACAGTCTATTAGAAGAAGGGAAAAGAGGAAAGGGGACTCTGATAGACGTTCCTTTCTCAAAGATTGCATCCGTTGTCGGTAGCAAAATCTATGCCAATATAGTTGGGGTTGGGTTGCTTTCGGGATTTTTCAGGGTGAACCCCGAAATAGTGGATAACTTCCTACGTGATTATTTTGCCAGAAAGAGTAAAGATATTGTTCAGAAAAATATTGAAGCAGCAAGAAAAGGTTATGATATTGGGAAAGAATTTCTTGCTTCGGGAAAAATTGACATTGACATAAGAGTCGATGAGAAGACCAAAGATGGAATTATCCTCACTGGTGCAGAAGCGGTTGCGTTGGGTGCCATTGCAGGTGGTTGCAATTTTGTCTCCTTTTATCCTATGTCCCCCGCTACCTCAGTTGCCGTGTTTTTAGCTCAGCACGGGAAAGAGTTTGGTCTTCTTGTCGAGCAAGCAGAGGACGAAATCAGCGCCATAAACATGGCGATCGGCGCATGGTATGCAGGGGCAAGGGCAATGGCTTCAACTTCTGGAGGGGGTTTTGCATTAATGGTAGAGGGGTTGAGTTTAGCTGGTGCTATGGAAATGCCGATAGTCATACACATAGGTCAGAGGCCGGGACCAGCCACGGGACTTCCCACCAGGACGGAGCAGGGGGATCTTGATTTCGTGCTAAAGGCAGGTCACGGTGAGTTTCCGCGTATTATTCTTGCGCCTGGAAGCTTAGAGGATACCTTTTATCTTACGCAGAAGGCGTTTAACATTGCTGATAAGTACCAAATTCCTGTCTTTGTTCTCACTGACCAGTATCTTCTTGACTCTTCCTATCAGCTCCCTTCACTTGATTTATCTGGGTTGAAAGTGGAAAAACGTATTATTAAGACGGAAAAAGGCTACAAGAGGTACAGAATCACTGAAGATGGCATCTCTCCCCGGGGTGTCCCCGGATTTGGTGATGGCCTGGTGGTGGTGGACAGCGATGAGCACGATGAAGAAGGACATATTACAGAAGACTCTGATGTCAGAATAAAAATGGTGGAGAAAAGATTGCGTAAGTTGAATCTTATCAAAGAAGATACTATTTCACCAGAGCTGATAGGTGGTAATAATTACACAACTCTCATTTTGGGATGGGGTTCAACCCGGGCTGCAATTAAGGAAGCATTGTCTCTCTTGGCGAGGGAGGATGTTTCCTTTCTTCATTTTAGACAAGTATATCCACTGTCTTCTTCTGTCGTCGAATACCTTCGTAAGGCAAAGCGTTGCATAGTTGTGGAGAACAATGCAACATCACAATTTGGTAATCTGGTAGAGCATTTTTCAGGTTGTGAGATTCGAAAAAGAATTCTGAAATATAACGGTCTTCCGTTTTCAGTGGAGGAGATATTGAAAGGTGTAAAAGAGCTACTGGAAAAGGAGGAATGACCCATGGATGCAAGAATTTTTGATATGAATGATGCTGATATCGCCTGGTGTCCTGGGTGCGGTAACTTTCTTATTCTTAAAATACTCAAACAAACTCTTGGAGATTTAAATATACCTCCAGAGAACCTGGTCTTGGTATCAGGAATAGGGCAAGCAGCGAAAATTCCTCAGTATTTGAAGACCAACGTGTTCAACGGATTGCACGGACGATCTTTGCCGGTAGCAACTGCCATAAAGCTTGCTAATTCTCAACTTATGGTAATAGCTGAAAGTGGTGACGGTTGCATGTATGCGGAGGGAGGAAATCACTTCTTATATGCAATTCGGAGAAATGTAGATATTACTATGATTGTTCATAACAACATGGTTTATGGTCTAACTAAGGGGCAGGCATCTCCCACTAGCCAGCGCGAATTTAAAACCCCTGTGCAGGTGCAAGGCGTAGCTCTTGAGCCTTTTAACCCTCTGGCAGTTGCGATTTCCCTCAATGCGTCTTTTGTGGCGAGAGCTTATTGTGGAGATGAGAAAGAAACGATCAAAATTATGAAGAGAGCCATCCAACATAGGGGTTTTGCTCTTGTAGATACGCTTCAGCCTTGCGTCACTTACAATAAAGTAAATACTTACCAGTGGTTCAAGAAAAATACTTACTATCTTGAAGAATCTTACGATCCAACAAACAGAGAACAAGCTTTTAGAAGGGCAACGGAGGAAGGAAAGTTTCCCTTAGGTGTTCTGTATTTGAATGCGCATAGATCACCCTTTAAAGATAATGTAGGTGTTTATCAAGAAGGGGAAAACCCTTTATACAAAAAAGAACTTAATCTTGCGAAACTACAGGGATTAATTGATTCAAAAAAAAGTTAACACCGGGGATACGGGGATAGAGAATTAACTCAAAATTCTTTCTCCTGCTGTTTTTCATCAGAAGATGAAAGAGGAACGGTCTTAGATACACGAGTGAAGTTGGGGGATTGGGAGTTTGGTTGATAAGTTTCATCATTCCTTCTCACATCTTATCAGCCTGGTCTTCCTGGTTCTCGAAGATCACTTTGACCTCTTTAATATCCCACAGAGGCTCCAGTCTTTCCTTGATTGTTTCTCTCATATTTTGGGCAAATTGATGGTCACTTGGAAGGGTGAGATAGATTTTAATTAAGCCATTTTTTATTTCGAAATCCCTGACAAAATTTGCTCGTAAGACGTGCAGTCCAGTGAGGGGGTTGACGACATGTTTTAGGCGCTTTTGAATTATCTTATCGTCAGTAGGTACCTTATTTTTTACCAGTCCTTGCTGGTGTTCGTAGTTTTCAATAGCCTTTTTCAGAGCACCAACTGCTAAAACCGCACAATGAACTTTTACCGGTGGTAAACCACCAAGATTCTCAGACGCCTTTTTCCAGGTAATCTTTTTAGCCTCATTGATGGTTTTTCCTTTGGCAAGTTCGGTTAGGATGGAAGCAGTAGCAATATTGGAGGCACACCCGTAGGATTTGAATTTAATGTCATCTATGATTTTTGTTTCAGGGTTGATTTTTAAAGACAATTTCACCATGTCACCGCAAGCCGGGGAACCTTCGGTGGCACTGGCATCAGGATTGTCTATTTCTCCCACGTTTTTTGGGTGCCTGAAATATTCTATAACTTTCTCTGAATATGGTAAGGACATTATTCCCCCTCCTTATTCGTTCTTAGACAAAGGACTCATTTCTCTGAGTTTCTCAATTACTTCTTTCACATTTTCCACTGTGTATTCCATATCTTCTTTGTTCAGGTATTTACTTAGAGAAAACCTTATTGAGCCGTGAGCTCTTTCATGGGAAAAACCCATGGCCAGTAAGACATGGCTGGCCTGAAGAGCCCGGGAAAAACAGGCAGACCCTGTAATTACAGCGATGCCTCGCATATCAAGGTGTAAAATAACTGATTCCCCTTCCACGTACTGAAAGGAAAGATTCAAATTATTGGGGATTCTTTGTTTGAAGTCTGAGGCGCCGTTAAGCGAGACTCCTTTAATATTTGCCTTCAGTTCATGGCAAAGATAATCTCTAAGCTCTCTTACTCGCACAAGATCTTTTTTAGAAAAAACCTCTATTGCTTTACCTAAACCGGCAATACCGGCAACATTTTCTGTTCCTGGTCTCAAATTGAATTCTTGGAATCCACCTTCCATAATTCTTTTTATTCGGGTTCCTTTTTTCCAGAAAAGAGCCCCAACTCCTTTTGGTCCATAAACCGTGTGGGCAGTGAGACTCATTAAATCAATGTTCTCCTTAGCCACGTCAATATCTACCTGTAAAAATGCCACAGCAGCATCAGTGTGTAGGTAAGCTCCGTACTGATGTACGATATTTGATATGAGTTTGATATCCTGAATCGTTCCTACTTCGTGGTTGGCATACATAATACTTACCAGGAGTGTCTTATGGTCCAGGAGAGAGCGTAAATGGTCGATATCAACAAAGCCTTCATCGTCTACATTCAGGTACTCTATTTGGAACCCAGATTTTGCCAAAGCCTTAGCGGTATTAAGAACTGATAATTCTTCTATTGGGGAAATTATTATTTTATTTCTCTTTCCCTTTTTGGCAGCAGCAGCGACGCCCTTTAAAGCAAGATTATTTGATTCAGTAGCTCCTGAAGTAAATATGATTTCATCTGGCGTGGCGTTAATTTTTTCGGCTAAGATGATTCTGGTTTTCTCTACCGCTTCCTTGGCCATAATTCCGGGAGTGTGAGAAAACTGAGAGGAAGCAACAGCATAATTCCAGAGGTGAAAGGTGTTCATATAATCTACCACCGCATCATCTACCCGGGTGGTGGCATTATTGTCAAGATAAACTTTTCTGATTTCCATGAGGTTTCTCCTCAGATAAAAAGAGTAATAGTTGCATCCTTAGTCAGGTAACAATATTTACCCACTGTTCCATATTCAGTGACTAAATCTTCCCGCAAGTCTTTTTTTTCTAAGCCCATTAGCTCCATAGTCATAGTACAGGCGATAATCTTTCCCCCAAGTTTTATAAAGCTTTCTGCTAGTGTTTCCAAAGAAGCAACGTTATATTTTTTCATCTTGGTCTTTATCATCATTTTTCCCAGACCGAAAAGATTCATCTTAGAAAGAGGACTTTTTTTAAAACCATTTTTTCTCAGAGTTCTCAGCCCCCAGAAGGTGAAAAACATACTTACCGATATCCCCATGGAAAGAAACCCATTGCCAACTATTAAAGCACTCATAACCTTATCAAAATCTCCACTGTGTACAATAATAGTTGCTTTTTTCTCCTTCATAGTCTAACCCTCCAATACCGTTAACACCCCTCTCGTAAGGGTTATTACCATCTTTCCGGCACATAAGGAAGCATACGCTCTGGCGTTTTTGCCTTTTAGTCTCTTAACTATTTCCCTGACCAGGTGAAAAAAGGGTTAAGAAGTCTGAATAGAATCCTTTCACTAGCTCTCTCAGACCACAAAAACGATGTACCATTTCTCTTCGCTATCCTTACTTCTCTCGAGAATTTTTTTTCCCATCGCTTCCAGTGCCAGGGGTACCTCTTCGAAAGACTGTCCATGGGTGCCAACTACCTTAATCACATCTCCTTGCTTAGCTTTCATTATGGCATCCCTGGTCTTGACTAGGGGCATGGGACAATTGTCATTTAGACAGTCAACTACCCTGACAGTTTTTTTGTTCATATCTGCTCCCAAAAACATCATAAACTTATTCATATTCAATCTTAGTAAATTCTTGTTGCAGGTCAAGAGAGTTTTACTAAGAGGCCTTTTCAGAGTAAGGATAATAATCTTCCAGGTGTAACGATAGAAATTATGGAAAATATTTAGAAAATCCTATCGGGAATATACCAGGGAAAGAAAAAGGTTTTTTTTGAGAGAAAATTAGCTGCAGAATTTGACAAGAAGTAGGAAATATAAGAATTTTCTTTGATTAGAGCTAAAGTTGACAGAATCTTCAATGTGTTCATACTATATTTAGTCTTTTATATAAACTAAGCTGCTATGAAAAAGGAGGATAGAATGGGAAGATTTTTCTCAGTTAGTGAAGTGGTTCAAATGGGTATCCAAATAGAGAAAAACGGTAAGGATTTTTATTCTAGGGTGACTAAATTGGCAAAAACAGAAAAAGTAAAAGAAGCATTCCTATTTTTAGAGAGCGAAGAGGAAAAGCACATAAAAGTATTTAAAGAAATCCTTTCCGGGGTTGAAAAATATGAGCCTCTCGAGTCCTATCCTGAAGATTATTTTGCTTATCTCAAAGCCCTCTCGGAAAACTATGTGTTCACCGAAGAGAAAATGGGAGAGGAAGTAGCCCGGAAGAGTAAAGACGAAAGGGAAGCTATTGAGGCGGGAATCGGGTTTGAAAAAGACTCCATTTTGTTTTACCAGGAGATGAAGAATCTGATAAAAGGAGAGACTCATGAAACAATAGATAGATTAATAGATGAAGAAAAAAAGCACCTTACAAAACTTTATCAATTGAAAACTGCTTGATACAGCCGTTAGAAAATCCAGAGCATGTGTCTTTAATAATTAGTGAGTGGCGCTCTTTTCATTTTTTACTATTTTCTTCCCGGACGACTCCTCTTATACATCCTCGGGAAAAAGCTTTTTCTTTCACTTCATTTTGATTAAGAGCTATAAAATCCTCTTTGAATTAAGATCCAACGCCTCTTTAATCCTTATTCTAACTAAGGATCTGTTTGGCTATGCCTTCCATAGACCATGGATATTACAATACTCGCGAACAGCTTTTGCCTTTTTTCTCATCGCAAACTCTGCTTCTGGGGGATCACCGGGAGAAAGAAATTTACGCCAGGTTTCCCCATTGG
Source organism: uncultured Clostridia bacterium (assembly GCA_964524965.1). GTDB lineage: Bacteria > Aerophobota > Aerophobia > Aerophobales > B3-G15 > Kmv34. Next base: position 237 of record CAZGDY010000002.1, on the reverse strand, counting down.
TGATAATTTGAACCCACTCAATGTAGTGTTTCTCTTCCATGGGGTGAGGGACCGAACCTACCTTTACCTTAATTCCAGAGGCTGTCTTTTCCATAATAGGAAGATGTTTTTCTTTTCCCTGTTCCTGGGTTTGTTCTTTCATGAGGGTCATGGGTTGCCCGCAACAAACAAGTTGACCTTTTCCTGCATGGAGAACTTCAACTATATTGCCGCACACCTCACACTTGTAAATCTGCA
>CAZGDY010000001.1:26822-47979 GCA_964524965.1 uncultured Clostridia bacterium | reverse complement strand
GCTAAGGGATGTGCTTATTGACGTTTTACCTTATTTTGTGCTATAGTATTTTTGTATCTTTTTTCTAAAAACATTATTATCCCTTCTTTAAGGGAGGGTAAGTCATTTTCTTTTATGAGCTAGGGTTTTAAGAAAGTACCTATTTGTTATCTCTATTAAATAGAGATAACAAATTATCTAAAAAAATCAGAAAAAATGAGGCGTAAAAATTGTATTTATTGGGAGTAGATGTTGGAACATCAGGCTGTAAAGTGGCACTATTTAACTCTGCAGGGAATTTAATCAAAACGGAATCTGAGGAATATTCCGTTGTTGCTCCTCATCCAGGTTGGGTGGAATTAGATCCGGAAACAGTTTGGAGAGCTTTTGTTAAATCTTTAAGATCGGTCATTAATCATTTTGGTAACTCAGAAATATCATACGCCATGAGTTTTTCCTTTTTAGGAGAACCACTGATACTTGCCAGGAGCGATGGGTCTCCTCTTTACCGAGCTATTCTTTCCTCAGATACTCGAAGTGAGGCCTATGCCAGTATCATTAAAAAGGAATTTAGCGAGAAACAGTTTTTTTCTGTAACAGGTCGCTACGCTCATCCTATGGGTGTACTTCCAAAGATTTTGTGGCTACAAAAAAAAATGCCTGAGGTTTATAAAGGAGCTGATCTCTTGCTGGATTTTCAAAGTTGGTTTATGATCAAGTTAGGTTTACCGGCAGTAACCGATTATTCCTCAACTTCCGGTACAATGTTATTTGATATTTGGAAGGAAAAATGGGCGGATGATATCATAAGCTGGGCAAATATTCCACAGGTTAAGCTTCCTTCTCTTGTCTCTTCGGGTACTAAGCTGGGAGAACTTAAATCAGTGGTCAAGGCAAAACTGGGATTCAAGCCAAATACTAAAGTTACAGTAATAATTGGTGCTATGGACCAGATGTGCAATGCGCTTGGGACAGGAACAGTGGAAGACGGTGATATGGTGTGTTCTACTGGTACGGTTGAGTGCACAACTACAATTTTACCAAAGTCCGTTTCTGATGATGATTTGCTCCGCATGAGATTATTGAGGGCAGTAGGTGCCATTCCTGATCAATTTCAAACCCATACTGTATCATGGACAGCTGGAGGGTCTTTACGGTGGTTCCGAGATAATTTTTGTTTGCAGGAAATCCAGAAAGCAAAAAAAACAAATACTAATTCTTACGATGCTATTGTGGGAGAGAAAACATCCTCTTCAAGTGTTTTTTTTCTTCCCCATCTTGCAGGCAGTGGAACTCCTTGGTGGGATTCTTCTTCGAGGGGAGCATTTTTAGGGTTGAATCTTGCTACAACCAGACAAATGATTATTGATGGTTTATTAGAAGGAGTTACATTTGAGTTGCGACAAAATCTTGAAAATTTGGAAAAAATTGGATTTAAAATTGATTCAGTTTGTGTAGTGAGTGGTGGTTCAAAGTCGGTAAAATGGCTTCAACTTAAGGCTGATATTCTCAATAAGAAAATTATATGTTTGAAATGCAAGGAAAATGGTTGTCTGGGAGCTGCTATCCTGGCCGGATTTGGGATAGGGCTGTTTTCTTCGCTTGGTGAAACAGCTAAGGAAAAGGTAGAAATTGAAACTGTTTACCAGCCCGATACTACCAGGTTTAAATTGTACTCACGCAAATATGCCATATACAAAAAGATATACCCTGTTCTAAAAAAGATAAACCAAGATATTACCAGGCTGCAACTAACATAGCGATGTTTAACAGATACCTTTTAAGTTAATATTTTATATAATACTGCATAACTTGAGTGATTAGCCTTAAAATTAACAAAATTGAAGGTCTTTGAAGGACCAATATAAAAATTACTAAAAAATTAAAAATCAATAAGGAGATAAAAAGATGGTAGATGCAAAAGAGTTAAGAGTACGCAGGTTATTCAACGAAAAAAGTGGGAATACGGTGATTATTCCCGTGGATCATGGATTTTATATGGGAGCAATAAAAGGGTTAGAAAATCCAGTTAGTGTGGTCGCAGAGCTTATACAAATTGGAGTAGATGGAACATTAATGAGTTTTGGATTGGGTAAAGTAACCGCAAACTTATTTGCTTCCAGAAATTCCATAGGGAAAATATTGACAGCAGACTATGTATTGATGTCTAAAGTACCAGGAGTTGTGGAAGGTATATTCGGCAATTCAATTTATTCAACGGTGGAACAAGCTGTAAAATGGCATTTTGATGCAGTTAAAGTACTGCTGGCCTGGGGTACAAACTCTGACATACAGCTGGAAGCGATAAAATATATTGGTGAGTTAGCGAGACAATGTGACAAAGTTGATATGCCCTTAATGATTGAGCCAGTACTTTTTGGGGAATTTATACCTCAAGATAAGAAGAAAGATCCTAAAGTAATAAAGGATGCCTGCAGAATAGCCTTAGAATTAGGAGCAGATATTATAAAGGCTCCTTATACGGGAGATAAGGAAAGTTTCGCTGAAATTGTGGAAAATTCTTATGTACCGGTTATAATTCTTGGTGGGCCCCGAATGAAAAGTGTTAAGGACATATTACAAACAGCTAAGGATTCAGTAATGGCAGGTGGAAAGGGGATTTGTTTTGGAAGGAATGTCTGGCAATATTCTGCTATGGGGGATATGGTACATGCTTTGCAGGATATTGTACATAGAAACAGTGAAGTTGAGGAAGTATTAAATAAGTACGATTTAAAGTAAATTTTAGAATTGGAGCTAAAACTTAGGAAACTTTTATTTTCAAGCGGGTAGTTAAGTTTATTAAAAAATATTTTCAAAGCTCTCGAAGATAGTTCAATTTTAATTTTTAATTGATAGATTTAAGACTAAATCTTGACTTTTATCTCTTTTTGGTTATTGTTTAAATAAAGAATAAAGCAGTTAAGTAATACAGGCTCTGCATCAGAGCTTATTTATTTTAATTAAAATAAGATATAATAAATTAAAAATGGGTGAAGTTAGCATGTGGAGAAAAAAACATCTCAGCTTTTTTTTTATTTTACTCCTGATAGGAGCATTTTTCGGCTATCGCCTATTATTTTTTCCCCGTAGCAATGACTATTTTGTTTCTTCTGAGGGAAGCCTTAATAATAAAGCGGAGTTGGTTCAACTAACTGCTATTTCTCAAAATGAGCGATCGGAACTTGTCGAATCCTCATCTTCATCAGATTCTGAACTACTTGTCTGGATTTCACAGGAAGATTTGCATCTTTTTGAACCTTCTAATGTGGAAGAATTGCAGAGTGTTTTCGAACAAGTGTACGGCAGTAGTTTGACTTTTCCTAATATATTTGTAGGAGTAGCTCCTAAAAGATTTCCTCCTGGACTGGAAAATATCAGTACAAAGGAAAGGAAATTAGTTTTTATCAAATCACTTCTTCCCATTGTTCTTTTAGAGAACGAGAAAATAGTTAAAGATAAAGAAGTACTCCTGGGTTTAAAAAGGGTCCATCAAGTAGAGGGAAAAGTAAGTGGTGAAAAAATGCTTTCTTTAAGTAAATTAATTCAAAAGTATGATCTTTCTGATCAATTTACTCCATCTGAAAAAGGAGCAGTAGAAAAGGTTTTTTCTCTTCTTGAAAAAAGAGTCGGTACTATACCACCATCTTTGGTTGTAGCTCAGGCAGCTATCGAGTCAGGATGGGGAACTAGCCGGTTTTTATTAGAAGGCAATAACTTGTTTGGTCAGTGGACTTTTAACCCCGACCAAGAAGGGATTATCCCTTCTGCTCGTCCATCTCAAGCTACCTATCGAATAGCTTCTTTTGCCAGTCTTTCTCATTCAGTTAGAAGTTATTACAATAATTTAAACACCGGTTGGGCTTATGAAGATTTACGGGAGTTACGAGCCGAACAGTATTTTAATCAGGGGAGTTTAAATTCTTTCGAATTGGCCGAAGGACTTCTTTTGTACTCCATACGTAGAGAAGCTTATGTAGAAGAGGTAAAAAATATAATCAAAGTAAATAACCTTCAAAACTTAGACCATGTGTCCCTGGGAATTATTCCTCTTCTGGAAGTTCCCTCCCAGACTCCTTCATTGACTGTGGTTTCGCTGAAGGAGCCCTGTGATGAATCCCTTAACTAAACTGCTTGTTTTACCGCTTTTTTTAATTTTCTTTCTTAGCGGTGTTACTTTAACTTTGGCATCGGAGCCCTATCTTACAATTTTAGTCTATCACCGCTTTGGCGAGATTAAATATCCCACTACTAATATCTCTGAGGAACGTTTTTGTGAGCAAATGGAGTATCTCAAGGAAGAAAATTATCAGGTTCTTTCTCTTGAAGAGGTACGCCAATTATATCAAAAAAAGCAAGATTTTCCTGATAAGGCGGTTTTAATAACTATTGATGATGCCTATCGTTCTGTATATAAAGTAGCTTATCCTATTTTGAAAAATTTTGGCTATCCCTTTACAGTTTTTTTATATTCAGAATCAATTGAAAAGCGCTACCCCGCTATGATGAATCTGGACATGATTCAGGAGATGAAACAAGCTGGTGTTACCTTTGGTAATCATACTCACACCCACCCTCATCTGGGTATACCAGCGGTAGAGATGAGTGAAGAGGAATATCGGTTCTGGGTAAGGGAAGAAATCCGTACCTGCCAGAGTTTTCTTCACAGGCATGGAATAGAAAGCTATTCTATTGCTTTTCCTTACGGGGAGTATAATCAAATTATCTTAGAGGAAGCTGAGAATCTAGGATACAATCTCATGTTTTCTCAAAACGCTGGTTCAGTAGCTATTCCCTTAAATCAACAAGTGACTCTTCCTCGTCAGGCCATAGCAGGAGAAAATATGAATTTAAATCTTTTCAAGCAACGATTAGCCTGTCCTCCTCTTATAATATCTTCTCCTCAACCATTCCCTGGTTTCCTCAAATCAGTGAACCCTGAAGAATTTGCTGCTCGTCTTGTTTATCCAGAAAAGTATCGTCCTGGTGTTATAAATATGTTTGTCTCGGAATTGGGAGGATTGCAAGCTGATTTTAATCCTGAAACAGGATGGATTCGTTCAGCTAACCAAAAAAAGCTCACCCGAATCGTAAATCGAGTTACTATTACGGCTAAAGAGAAAAATAGTTCTCAATTTGCTCTCACTTCCTGGCTTATTTGTCTTCCTCCTCCTTGGGAAATCACCCAGGAAAACTAAGAAAATTTAGAGGTTAAAACTTAGCTTATCACCTGAGATAGTTTATTTCTTTTAAGTTTTTCTGGGTTTAGCCAGAATTTCTCTGACTTCCAAGTTGAGAAATTTCCGGGCATAAGCAGGTTTTATTACTACAGCTGTATCAGCTCCTCCAGCAGTTCCGCCTATAGCTATAACCTCTTTATTAATATTAATGGTGTTGTTTTCTGCTGCCATCAGGACAATCTCCACACAAACTTTCATTCCCTGGGAAAATCTATACAGAGTCTGGCGTACGACTGCGTTAAAAGCTACTGTTCCTTGATTTGTGGCAAAGGCATCATTTACATCATCTCCCAGGGCATGGAGAGTGGTTAAAACTGTAGCACCTTGTTTTTCTAATTCTTTGCGGACTTCTTTCTCCATCAACCAATCTTTTCCTAACGATGGGGAGATAGTTACTACCACAATTTTACTGTTAGTATCTTGAAAGGCATCCAGTATTTTGCGAGCAGTTTTCCCATGATTTGAGGCAACCACTATTTGATCAATATTTAGCTCTTTAGCTCTTTTGTGAGCAATTTCGATAGTTTGTTCTGTGTTTTCAGCTCCCGGTTTTTCAAAGTAATAAATTTCCTTTTTCATTAGAAAAGTCCTCCTTATTTTATTTTTTTATATTCGGCCCTTTTTTTATTAGTTAAGGGACTGGTTCAGTTTGCACAATTTTTATCTTAAAATCAATATCCCAAGAAAGGCAATTTCCAGAAAATATTGTCAATTTTAGGGATTTTTTAAAAGCGCTGTTTTTTATGCGACAGATTTAACACATCCCTAACTTTTGCTACTATCATTACTAAAATACCTTAAAAGTGAAAATAAGCTACTTTATATTCTTCGCTTTCAGAAGTTTCATTTATTTTTTACTTATTTTACCGACTTCTAATTATATGAGTTGCTATGAATAAATATCTAAAAACAATTAGTGCTAATGTAATCTTATTGGGGATTGTGAGCTTTTTAAATGATGCAAGTAGTGAGATGATTATGCCAATATTGCCCATGTTTATTGGGGCGTTAGGTGGTACTGGTTTAGTTGTTGGATTAGTAGGGGGATTAAGAGAGAGTATTTCAAGCATCCTGAAAATTATTTGTGGGTATTGGTCTGACAAAACAGGAAAAAAGAAACTATTTGTTTCTTCGGGATATTTGACTTCATCAGTCTTTAAGTTATTTCTGGCTTTTTCTCAAACCTGGCAATATATTTTGGTTTTTATTGGTTTGGAAAGAGTGGGCAAAGGTTTAAGAACCGCGGCAAGAGATGCTATTATTGCAGATTCTATGCCAGAAGAGAAGGGTAAGGGATTTGGAATTCACAGAGCATTGGATACTTCTGGAGCAATTTTGGGGTCAATTATTGTTTTTCTTTTATTTTGGTTTTTAGGATTTAATTTTAACTCAATCATATTGATTGCCGCAATTATTGCATTTTTTTCTTTAATTCCGCTATACTTTATAAAAGAAGAAAAAAGAGAACCACAAAACATTACTTTAAAAATAAAGTTAAAAACCCTTCCTAACTCTCTTAAATTATTTATCTTAATTTCTGGTGTATTTAATTTAGCTAATTTTAGTTATATGTTTTTTGTTCTTAGGACACAAGAGATTTTTATAGGCAAGCTGTCCGTTGGGGTGCCAATACTTTTATATGTCTTATTTAACATTTTCTATGCGGTGTTTGCTGTTCCTTTTGGTATTCTTTCGGACAAAATAGGCAGGAAAAAAGTTATTTTTTTGGGGTACTTATTATTTTCGATAACTTCTCTTGGTTTTGCTTTATTTAACTCAATTGCATCTTTTATAGTTTTATTTGCTCTTTATGGAGTTGTCTATGCAATAGTTGATGGAAATCAAAGAGCTCTTGTGTCTGATTTATCTTCGAAAAAGCTACGAGCTACAGCTTTAGGAACATTTCATGCTACTACAGGTTTGACAGCACTACCAGCCAATATAATAGCTGGATTTTTATGGCAAAATATTTCCTCAGGCGCAACTTTTATTTATGGCAGTATAGTGAGTCTCATTTCGGTTTTTTTATTCATCGCTCTTAGGAATTATTTAAAAGCGTGAAATTTTTGGAAATGAAGTATGATACTTGACGAAAGGAGTTCTGTATAGTAAGATAAAAATTAAACTTAGTGTAATTTATATTAAATAAAAAGAGGGAAGGGTAAAAAAAGAAAAAAATGAGTTATTTTGAATTAGCTGAAGCGCCTCTTATTTTAGGGATAGTTGGTAAATCAGATACAGGTAAAACTACTCTTATTTTGAACCTTATTCCAGAACTTGTGAAAAGGGGTTATAAGGTGGGAACAGCTAAAAACTGTCCCCATGGTTTTAATATAGATAAAAAAGGAAAAGATTCCTGGAGATTTTCTCAAAGCGGGAGCGGGGGAGTCCTTTTAATTTCTCCTGATGAGTTCGTTATTGCCAGGAAAAGAGAAAAAAAAGATAGTGAAAATATCTTAGGACTTTTTACTTTACTTTTTAACGATTTTGATATAGTATTGGTGGAAGGGTTTAGTAGTCTTCAAAAGGTGAGAAAAATAGAGCTTTTGCGAAAAGAGATTAGCGACAAGATGGACCCTTCTTTAAGGAATGTGGTTGCTGTTATTAGTGATGTTGCTGTAAAAACAGATAAACCGGTTTTTAAGCCGAATGAAATTATTAATATGGTGGATTTTATGGAAAAAGAGATGGAAAAAGAGATGGAAAAAGAGATGGAAAAAGACAATAAAGAAAAAAACGTAGAGGTGCTAGTTAATGGTAAAAAAGTACCTCTTAATTTTTTTCTCCAGCAAGTAGTTAAGAATTTAGCTATAGGAGTTGTTGAGCCTTTAAAGAGGAAAAATAAGGAAGAAAAAATAAGAGAAGTTTCTATAAAGGTTAGTTTATAGTTAAGTGGACCAGAATAATAAGAGTCCATTTAAAGTTCTTTTACTTTAAGTTGAGGAAAATTATTTGTTGTGATTTCTTCGAGTTATTTACCTACGGGCGATTAGCCTATGGTAAATAGCCGGTAGGGTATAGTTAGAAATGATTATGCCTCCCGTGTTTGGAAAGAGGAGATTACTTTTTTAAGAAAAAGTCAATATCTTTTCAAACGATATTGACTTTTTTTTATATATACGTTCGTACCATTTAAATTGTATTTAAGGGAGGAGTTATAAGATGAAAAAAGTAAGTGTAGGGAGGTTGATTGCCGGTTGTGCGCTGGGATTATTTCTGTTATCTCCTTTAAATCAGGTCTTTGGGGAATTAAAAGGAAAATTAGTTATCTTCCACGCTGGAAGTTTGACAATTCCTTTTGAGAAGATGGAAAATGAATTTGAAGCTCAATACCCAAGGGTAGATGTTTTACGGGAGCCTGCCGGTAGTGTGAAATGTGCTCGTAAAATAACTGAGCTAAAAAAACCTTGCGATATTATGGCTTCAGCAGATTTTACGGTCATTGACAGATTTCTCATACCGGAGTATGCAGATTGGAGTGTTCGATTTGCCACCAATCAGCTTGTTCTTTGCTATACAGAGATGAGCAAATTTAGCGATACTGTCAGTCAGGATAATTGGTTCGATATTTTAAGTACGGAAGGTGTGATATGGGGACACGCTGACCCTAATCTTGATCCCTGTGGTTATCGGAGCTTAATGGTGTTGCAGCTTGCTGAGAAGTATTACCAAAATCCAGAGTTATATCAAAAGTGTATTGATAACCGACCTAAGGAAAATATCAGACCTAAATCAGTAGGGCTTGTCTCTCTTTTACAAACCGGAAATATGGATTATGCTTTTGAATATTTATCGGTTGCAATTCAGCATAATCTTAAATTCATTAAGTTTCCAGATGAAATCAATTTAGGGATACCAGACTGGGCTGATTTTTATGGAAACGCCAGGGTGAAAATTAGTGGAGAAAAACCTGGTGAATATACAGAAATCCAAGGAAAGCCCATAGTTTATGGTGTCACTTTACTAAACCATGCTCCTCAAAAAGATATAGCCGTTACTTTTCTGGAGTATCTTTTAAGTCCTGAAGGAGGATTGAGGATTCTTGATGAGATGGGTCAGCCATCTCTTGTGCCTTTATTAGTTACTGATGAAGCGATGAAAGATAAATTACCAATTGAACTACAAAAATTAGTTAGTACAGTTGATGGATAATAATCAGCGTTTATTGTTTTTATCTTGCTTAAATGAGATTTGAAGTCATAACCGCTTAAATCAGGCATAAGAAAAGATAAGGTATCACGACATGAGTATATGAGAGATAAAAGAGGGCATATCAACCTTAATCTCTCTCAACAAAAAGGCACAGTTTTTTCTATATTAAATAACCAAGAGGACTGATGAAGATTAACAATTTAAATTCAAAAAGAGAGGTTTTTATCCTCGTTACTGTTTTGTGCGGGGTTCTATTGTTGATCTTCATCCTTACTCCTCTTGTAAAAATGTTTACTTCTTCCTCATGGGGAACTCTTGTAGCGACCCTTAAAGACCGAAATGTATTGCGCTCTATCTGGTTGAGTCTTTACACTGCTGGTTTAGCAGCTCTTATTTCTTTCCTGGTTGGTACCCCATTTGCTTATCTTTTAGCTCGTCGTAATTTTTTTGGGAAAAAACTTGTTGAAAGCATTATTGATCTTCCCATGGTCATCCCTCATCCTGTAGTGGGGATTGCTATTTTAAGTGTAGTGGGAAAGGATTATTGGTTTGGTCAAATTTTAAATAAGGTAGGAATTCGTGTAATGGGAAGTGTTTTAGGGATTGTTGTTGTTCTCACTTTTGTAGGAGTGCCTTTTTATATTAATGCAGCTAAAAATGGTTTCAGTAATGTTTCTCCGCGATTAGAGAATGTATCGCGCAGCTTAGGGGCTTCTCCGTTCAGTACTTTTTTACGAATTACTTTTCCACTTGCCTGGCGGAGTGTGTTGATAGGTATGATTATGTGTTGCGCCAGAGCTATCAGTGAATTTGGAGCAGTAGTAATTGTTGCTTATCATCCTATGGTTGCCCCGGTTTTAATTTATGAGCGATTTGAAGCATATGGATTAGCTTATTCTCGTCCTGTAGCCATCTTACTTACCGGGGTATGTTTGATCATATTTTTGATTTTACGGGTTGTGTCTATGCCAAAAAATGGAGAAGTGAGATAAAACTTATGATAAGAATTGAAAATCTTTATTTAAATCTTTCCGAGTTCCATCTGAGCAATATTAATTTACAGGTTAAAAAGGGTGAGTTTTTTGTTCTTTTAGGGCCAACCGGAGCGGGGAAAACGGTGCTTTTAGAAGCTATTGTGGGTTTAATACCAGTAAAAAAGGGGAAGATTTGCATTAGAGGAATCGATGCTACCAATTTAGCTCCAGAAGCAAGGAATGTTGCTATTGTTTATCAGGACTGTGCATTATTTCCTCATCTAACAGTGCTGGATAATATTAAGTACGGATTGCACTTTCATCAACTTGATAAAGTCGAGATCGATAGACGATTAAATCAGCTTATTGAACAACTGCAACTCACTTTGCTCCTTAATCGTTTGCCCATAAATCTTAGTGGAGGGGAGATGCAAAGAGTTGCCCTGGCCAGAGCTTTGGTCGTTAATCCTTCTATTTTGCTTTTAGATGAGCCATTGAGTGCTCTTGATCCTAATTTTAAAGAAGAAATAAGAGAGATATTGAAACAGCTCCACCAGACTACTGGGCTTACCTTTTTTATGGTAAGTCATGACTTTACCGATGTTTTGTGTCTTGCGACTAAAGCTGCGGTGATGAACCAGGGAAGAATAGAACAAGCGGGAGAGGTTACCGATATTTTCCAGAGGCCTTCTTCTTCTTTTGTGGCCAATTTTCTTGGAGTAAAAAATATATTTCAGGGTTCTGTTATTAATTATGCTCATCGCAGGTTAGTTGATACAGGTAAGATAAAGATTGAAGTTGGCAAGGATTTATCCTTGGACTCAGAGAAAGTTTATTTTATGATTAGGCCAGAAGATATAATTGTTTCTGAAAAACCTTTATTATCAAGTGCAAGGAATTGTTTTTTGGGAAAAGTGACTAAGATTGTAAATAGAGGTGAAGTTTTTTATATAATTTTAGATATAGGTGAAAAAATAACAGCTCTGATAACCAAAGCTTCTTTAGAAGATATGGGCTTAAAAAAGGGAGATAAAGCTTTTTTTACTTTTAAGGCAACAGCAGTACACTTGTTTATTTAAAGAGGAGTTGGAATGAAGTTAGATTATCTTAGAATATCTTTAACCGATAGATGTGATTTTAATTGTATTTACTGTCGTCCCAGAGAAAGAGTGCAACTTTTGCAAAGAGAGAAAATTTTACGTTTTGAAGAGATTATGGAATTTATTAAATTGATGCTTCCCGAGGGGTTAGAAAAGGTGAGATTAACCGGAGGCGAGCCTTTGGTAAGGAAGAATACAATTGACCTGGTTAGTATGATTACCAAGATAAATCAGATAAGAGATATCACTTTAACCACCAATGGAGCATTATTGGAAAAATTTGCTAAAGATTTAAAAAATGCAGGCCTTTCCCGAGTTAATGTAAGTCTTGATACTCTTAATCGGAAAAGATTTGTTCAAATTACCGGATGTGATAAGTTGCCAGAAGTATTGAGAGGAATAAAAACGGCCCGAGATGTTGGTTTAGGGCCCGTAAAGGTCAATATGGTTATTCTTAAGGGGATAAATGATACTGAAATAGTAGATTTTATTAATTTTTCTCATAAAAATGCTTTGATACCTCGTTTCATAGAATACATGCCTTTAAATAATGTAGGGTTAAAGCACTGGTACGTATCTAATGAGGTGGTAAAAAAAATAGTCGAGAGAAACTGGGGTAAGCTAAAGTTAACATCCTTTTCCGGTAATGGTCCTGCAGAGTATTATACCACAAAGGAAACTTCTTTTATTTTAGGTTTTATAAGTCCTATAAGCGAGTCTTTTTGCCACAAATGTTCTCGTTTGCGTCTTAGCGCAGAGGGAAAGCTTAAACCCTGTTTGGCATCAGATTATGAATTGAATGTAAGAAAAGCTTTAAGAGATAAAGACTACTCTCAAATTAAAAAATTAATTAATTTAGCTAAGCTTTATAAAATCAACAAAAGTACATCCTTTCCCAATTTCAATAATGCGGGGAGATTTATGTTCCAGATAGGAGGGTAGTTGAATAATTTTGACATCTCGCCTTAACGAGCTACAATGTTTAGCCCATCTTACTAAAAGATAAGATAGATGATAAGCAATGATGAGTTTTTATATATGTTGGATGATGATGCTGGATAAAAGAGTTAGGATAAAGAAATGAGTCCAGAGAAAGAGACCAATTTTTAAAATAAGGAGGGTATTTAATGGTGCAGTTAAAAAACGAGAAACTTTTAGCTATGTACCGAAAAATGGTAAGAATAAGAAAGTTTGAAGCTAAAGTTGAGGAGTTGCATATTCAAAGTATCTTACCGGGGTTGAAGCATCTTTATATAGGAGAAGAGGCAGTTGCAGTAGGTGTAACCTCTTGTCTCAGGAAAGATGATTACATAGGAAGCACTCACAGAGGTCATGGTCATTTAATTGCTAAAGGTGGGGATCTTAAGATGATGATGGCGGAGCTTTATGGGAAAAAAACTGGTTATTGCAAAGGAAAGGGTGGGTCTATGCATATTGCTGATATTAACATAGGAATACTAGGGGCAAATGGCATAGTAGCAGCTAATATACCTATTGTTGGCGGAGCTGCTCTTTCGATAAAACTTAGAGGGACAGATCAGGTTGCTGTTAGCTTTTTTGGAGATGGAGGAGCAAATGAAGGAATGTTTCATGAAGGGGTTAATTTAGCTTCAGTTTGGAAGCTTCCAGCTATTTTTGTTTGTGAAAATAACCAGTATGCCATCTCTACCCCTCAAGCAAAGGTAACGGCTATATCTAACATAGCTGATAGAGCAAAAAGTTATGGTATACCTGGATTTATAGTTGATGGCATGGATGTTTTAGCTATTTGGGAAAGTGCTAATCAAGCTGTAGCGAGAGCAAGGGGTGGTAAAGGTCCAACTTTAATTGAGTGTAAAACCTATCGCTTTAAAGGTCACTATGTTGGGGAAGGTTCTCGAGAATTAAGTTATAGACCCCAGGAAGAACTGAAAAAATGGCAGGAAAAATGCCCGATTCAAAGGCTTAAAATAGTTCTTATAAACGAAGGTGTTTTAAGCGAGGATTTAGCTAAAAAGATAAACTTTCAGGTTGATGAGGAAATTGAAAAGGCAGTAAAATTTGCTGAGGAAAGTCCTTATCCTTCTCCAGAGAATGCTCTGGAAGATCTCTTTTTTGAGGAGGAAATGGTATGAGAGAAATAACTTATGGTGAGGCTGCGGTAGAGGCGATAAAGGAAGAAATGGAAAAGGATGATAGAATTTTTTATATGGGAGAAGATGTAGGGCGTTTTGGGGGTTGTTATGGGTCAACAAAAGGACTCTGGAAGAATTTTGGAGATGAAAGGGTTAAAGATACCCCCATGTCTGAGGCAGCTATAATTAGCTATGCTTTGGGAGCAGCTATAACAGGAATGCGTCCTATAGTAGAGATAATGTTTGTTGATCTTTTATGTTTGACAATGGATCAAATTGTAAATCAAGTGGCAAAGATACATTATATGTTTGGGGGTAAGGTTAAAGTACCTTTACTAATAAGGGTTCCCTTTGGAGGGTTAAGAAGAGCAGCAGCTCAGCATTCTCAGCATCTTGAAGCCTGGTTCGTTCATACCCCGGGTCTTAAAATTATAGTTCCTTCAACTGCCTGTGATGTGAAAGGTCTTCTTAAGGCAGCGATAAGAGAGAATAATCCTGTTATATCTTTAGAACATATACTTTTATATCAGAGAAAGGATAAACTACCTAAAGGTGAGTATGTTGTTCCTATAGGCAAAGCTGAAGTGAAAAGAGAGGGTAAGGATGTAACAGTTATAAGTTACTCACTGATGCTTCATCGCTGTCTTTCTGCCGCAGAGAAACTTCATATTCAAGGAATAGAAGCGGAAGTTATTGATTTAAGAAGTCTTTATCCTCTTGATATGGAGACTGTGTTAAATTCAGTTAAAAAGACAGGTAAGGTGGCTATTGTTCATCAGGCTTCCCTTACCGGAGGAGTGGGGGCTGAGGTTGGAATGCGCATAACAGAAAGTGCCTTCGATTACCTGGATGCTCCGGTCAAAAGAATTGCTGCTCTTGATGTACCAGTGCCTTTTAGTCCTGTTCTTGAGGATTTTGTTGTACCTACCGAGGAAAAAATCAAGGAAGAAATTGAAAAGATGTTTCAATAACAAATCAACCTTTAAGTAAAAAAAGTTGAAAGAGAGCTGTCTGTATCGCTGGAAGTTAGGGACTATTGGATCTTTATTTTTCCTTTTTTATCTTCATTACTTCTTCTAAGGCTTTATCTGACCATTCGCTATGAGGGTACTTGTTTATAATCTGGCTTAAAAATTTCATTTTCTTTTTTTTGTTTTCTTGTTTTATTGCCAGATTGAAAATTTTTTGTGCTTTACTTTCTTTTTTGACTACCTTTTTTTCCTCTGGGTTAGTTGGTTTAGAAATTATACCTATCAGAAAACCAGCTACAAGGCCAACAATTGCACCTAAAATTAACCCAACAAAAAAATTGACTGGCAACTCCATTTATCCCACCCGAAAAATTTAGTGTTAATTCTTAATAACAAAAACTATTATTTTGATTTCTCAAGAAAGCGTTAAAATTAATTTTGTGCAAGAATAATACTGATGACAATTCTAAAAGATAACATCGTTTTGTCAATTATAGAACAATGCTAGTTTTGGGAAAAATTCTTTTGAGTCTAAATTTGACTAATAAATCGCAATAAATGTAACTTTAGACAATAATTATAAAGCTTAAGAGCTTATCTTATTTGACAAAATCTTTATTCTGTGCTAAAGGTGTGTTTTTTAGTGGTGTTTTTCCTGAAAAATGGAAGGAATAAAAAAGGAGTTAAAATGAAAAGAGGTCTTATCCGTCGACTTTTTATATTTTTATTTGCGGTTCTTCTGGGATTCAACTTTTTAACTGCAGGAGGAGGGGCACTTTGTTTTGCTGCTTCACTCTCAAATACATCCGAGAATGGTTTAGCCTCTTCCATTCAACAAATAGAGGAGTCTTTAGAGGAAATTATTCCTGGCCCAAGTTTTTTTGAGAAGGCAGCGAATTTTTTGTATACTATTTATGATTATATAAAAAAAGCTATTATATTTCTTTTAGGAAAAACTATATTTAAAGAAAATCCAAAATTAGCTGATTTCTATGGGGATGTTGCTAGCTTTTTAGCAAGTTTGACCGCTATATATCTTATTCTTTTACTTGTCTCATCTGCCAAAAAGATTATAGGAATAATACTTATTTTAGGGTGGGCTCTTTTTGTAGCAGCTATTTTGCTAAGGGGCTAATTTTTTTAGTTGATCGGATTATTGGCATCGATTAGGTTATCAATAAAGTAATCTTTGGGGTTGTTGCCTTAAAAATCTAAATCGCTATTTTTTGGAAACAATATCAAAACACCCCGTTTGACGCCATATCTTACTATCTTTGAATATAAAAGTGTCTACACCGTTAGAAATTGTAGCTATGTCCGATTCGGCAGACCAACGAACCAAGAGGGTATCTTCCTCTATCAATAAAAAATTATTTGATGCTTTGATAAACTTTATATTTGGCATTTTTTTTAAAAAATTATTTTTTAAAAAATCTCTAATTGCTCTTTTACCTTTAAACGCACCGTCTGGAGTAATTAACAGCGCATCTTCTGCGTAGTCACTTATTATTTCCTTATAGTTTTTACTGAGTACGGCCTTATTGTGGTGGTGAAGTATTTGTCGTGCTGTGCGTGCCATTTTAAAACCTCCAATATTACATATTTTTTGCTATTTATATCTATAACTTTAGAATTTTTCCAAAAACTCCTGAGGTGCACCCTTGTGGTTGGACAGATCAGGGTAGGACACTCTGAGAAGGTGTAGTTGTTTTTTGTTTTTCCCTCATCAGCTTTTCAAATTCATTTGGTGGTCTGTAGCCTAATGATGAGTGCAGCCTCTTTTCATTGTATACATCTTTAATAAAATGGGAAATTATTTTTTTTAGCATCTCCTATAGTTCTATATTTCCAAAGATAGACCTCCTCAGTTTTTAAGGTCTTGATAAAGCTCTCACAAACAGCATTATCATACGGATTACCTTTTCTAGTCATATTGATTTGAAAATCATATTTTTTCGACTCATTGACATAATCAGAAAAGACTCCTGAACCTCTTGGTCAGAATGGGAAATAAAGCCTGGAGCAGGTTCTCTATCTTGTATAGCCATTTGCAAAGCTGAAAGAGTTAGCTTTGTATCTATATGTCTTGAGAGGTGATATCCAATAACCCCTTGTTTAAACTCCGTGGTAAATCTTCTTAATTTTCCCATTGGCAGAGGTTCCTTCAATCCCCTTTTGGGATTTGATTGACTCTGTCAGATATCTTAACTATCATAATCTAAATTGTCTAATTTTAAGGGTTCACTCCAGAAACTTGTGACCAATTAGTGCGAGTCGAGAATCGCCTTGTTCCCGATAAAGACCAAAAAGACAAATATGAGCAATTTTTTAAGGTTTACCAAACATTATACTCCCTCTTGAAAAGTAACTTTCAAGATATTTCTAAGCTTTAATTTAATTGTTTACAAGGTAGCCAGACAATATAAAAAAATCTTAAAAAAATATACTAAAAAAGGAGTGGGAAATGGAGATAGAAACTTCCATATTAAACTGGTCAAAAGATGAGTTAGTGGAAAGGGCTTATAAGCTTGGGTATAGGTATGAACAACAAGCAGCTATGTGTCCCCAGGCTACTTTGGCGGCACTACAGGATGTTTTCCAAATAAAGGATGATAATATTTTTAAAGTATCCTACGGTTTTGCCGGAGGAGGTGGCAATACTGGACTTGGTTTTTGTGGTGGTTTGGTTGGTGGTATCATCGTGATTAGTTACTTCTTTGGGCGTACCCGTTCCGAGTTTAACATACCACTTATAAGCTGGCAAACTATGAGGTTAGTAGAGAAATTGGTCGATCTTTTCCAAAAAGAATGGGGAGGGGTGAGTTGTTTTGATGTGCGGAGGAAATTATTTGGACGTCATATTGATACCCGAAAAAAGGAAGATTATGAATATTTTTTTAAAATGAACGGACATCAGGAAAAATGCCCTCAGGCTACAGGTAGTGGTGCTGCTTTGACGGCAGGGATTATTTGGGATGAGTTTCATAGTCAAGAAGGAGCCGAAGAACGGATTTAAATTAAATAAAAGCAAATTCAAATTAGCATTGATGCTTGTCATTTAAATAAAAATTTGGTATTTTAAAGAAAAAATAAAATAAAGTCAGCTGGAAAGCAAAAGAGGGTAGGTCGTTAATTTAAAGAGAAAAAACTTCTCAGGAAAGCGAAGAATGCTAAATAACTAATTTTTTTTTTGTGAAAGTTAAGTTATCTTTACCAAAGAGAATTTTTAGGAATAGAAAACTATTTGAGGAGGTGAGATGTGACTCATCGCGAAAGAGTGTTAGCTGCATTAAATCATCAAAAAACTGATAGGGTGCCCATGGATTTTGGCAGTACACGCGATAGTACTATTGTTAAGGAGGGATATCTTCACTTAAAGGAATATTTAGGGATAAAAAATAATGAAAAGATAAATTTGGCCTATCGTATGCTGCAAACAGTACGGGTAGATGAAAAAGTACAAGAATATTTTGATGTTGATTTGCGAGGAGTTAGTTTAGGCATTCCTGACAAAAGAGGGGATGTAGAATTAGGAAAGAATCGTTATAAGGATGAATGGGGAGTAATTAGAGTAAAGCCTCCCAATAGTTTTTATTATGATCAAGTAGATTTTCCCTTAGCCGGTTCCCTTACTCCTTCAGATATTGTTAATTATAAGTGGCCGGACCCTCATGACCCAGGAAGAATCAGAGGTTTAAGAAAAAAAGCGGAATGGTTAAAAAATGAGACCGACTATGCTATTGTTCTTACAGTGCCAGCTGCTTTTATTCATACAAGCCAATTTTTAAGAGGATTTGAAGATTGGTTTGTAGATTGCGTTGCTAACCCCTCTCTTCTCGGAATGCTTTGCGATGCTATACTTGATGTTAACCTGGCAATATGCGCTAAAGCTCTCAAAGAAGTTGGAGATATAATAGATATTGTTTTCTGTCCTGATGATTTAGGGATGCAAAATGGACCTATTGTTTCCCCCAATATCTATCGGCGTCTATTTAAACCCAGACATAAAAAGTACTTTCAATTTATTCATGATAATACCCCGGCAAAGCTAGCTTTTCATACCTGCGGGTCTGTCTGGGATTTACTGGATGATTTGATAGAAATAGGAGTTGATATCTTACACCCAGTCCAGGTTTCTTCAGCAAAAATGGATACCAAGAAACTCAAACAACATTGGGGTAATCGTCTAAGTTTTTGGGGAGCAATCGACACTCAAAGGGTACTTCCTTTGGGAACTACAGAAGATGTAAAAAAAGAAGTTAAGAAAAGAATTGATGATCTTTCTCGCGGAGGAGGTTACATTCTTTCGGCAGTACACAACATTCAACCTGATGTACCTGTGGAAAATATTGTTGCTATGTATGAGTTTGCTCGAGACTATAAAAAAATTAGTTAAGATTTCTTTTAATTTTTGCGAAAAAATAAATTTAAAAAGGGAGGAGAAGATTGGATAACGAAAAAGTTTGGTCTTTTTGTGTATCTCCAAGAATTAAGTTTGGCGAAGGAGTGGTTGAGGAAATTGGCGACGAGGTGAAAAGGTTAAAAGGTAAAAAAGTCCTTTTAGTTACCGACCCTGGAATTGTAAAGGCAGGTATATGTAACAAAGTAGAAGAACTGCTTAAAAAATCCCAAATAGAAGTTGAAGTATGGGCTGAAGTTGAACCTGAGCCACCTATTGATGCATACAGGAAGTGTTATAGCGATGTTAAAGATAAAGGATTTGAAGTAGTAATTGGTTTGGGTGGGGGAAGTTCTATGGATGTTGGTAAGGTGATGAGTATGTTTTTGAAACATGGAGGCGATCTTCTTGATTATGTTGCTCCTCCTACGGGGAAAGGGAAAAAATATCCTGGTCCGGGTATTCCTTGTGTGGCTATTCCTACTACTTCTGGTACTGGATCAGAGGTATCTCCCGCAGCTGTAGTATCCTTACCGGATAAAAAACTAAAAGTAGGGATCTCTAATAATTATCAGAGGCCAGAGGTAGCAATTGTGGATCCTCTTCTTACGGTTGATATGCCCCCTCAGGTAACCGCTGCCACAGGAATGGATGCCTTAGCTCATGCTGCTGAATGTTATGTCGCAAGAAGATATGACCGAAAACCAAAACCTCCCACTCCCTTAGAAAGAGCTGTATATAATGGAGCTAATCCTCTCACTGATATATTAGCTGCAGAAGCTGTTAAACTTATTAGTAAATTTTTACGCAGAGCAGTAAACAATGGATATGATATAGAGGCGAGGAAAGGAATGAGCTTAGCTTCCCTTTTAGCTGGCATTGCTTTTACTAATGCCGGGACAACAGCAGTTCACGCTATGGCCTATCCTATCGGGGGGGAATTTCATACCGCCCATGGGGTTACCAATGCGTTACTTTTGCCTTATGTGATGCGATTTAACGCTGCTGGTGATGCTTCAAGATTTGCTCATATTGCCGAGATTATGGGTGAGAACGTTAAGGGACTTTCTTTAAGAGAGGCAGCAACGAAATCTGCTTCAGCTATAAGAGAGCTTGCTTTAGATATCGGAATACCAAAAAGTCTTAAAGAATTTGGTTGCAAACAAGAAGACGCTCCTCGTCTTGCTAAGGAAACCCTAAAAATACAGCGCATTTTAGTAGGTAACCCTCGCTTGATATCGGTTAAGGATTTAGAGGAACTTTTTCGCCAAGCCATTAAGGGTGAATTTTAAATTAAGTGGCTTTAGTTTCAGATTAACCAGGGGTCAGGAGGAGAAAAGAGCATGGATTTGAAATTGAAGGATAAAGTAGTTGTGATAACAGGAGCAGGAAGTGGTATAGGGGAATCTGTTGCTATGATTTTGGCTCAAGAGGGAGCAAAGATAGTAATTGGTGAGTTTGACATGGATAGAGGAGTTAAAGTTGCCGAGAAAATAAAGGAAAAAAGGGCAGAAGTGGTAGCTTTTCCAATGGATGTTTCCAAAAGAGATCAGGTAGATATATTAATGAACAAGGCTGTTAAAAAATTTGAAAAAATAGATATTCTGGTAAATAGTGCCGGAGTGTGCTTGCTTACTCCCATTGAACAAGTTGATGAAAAGGAATGGGACTATTTATTAAATATCAATCTTAAAGGAACGTTCAATTGCTGCCAATCAGCTATTAAGTTTATGAAGAAAAAAAATTATGGAAAAATTATTAATGTTGCCTCTCTTGCCGCGCAAGTTGGTGGAACAGTATCCTCTGTTAGTTATGCGGTATCTAAAGCGGGTGTTGTATGCCTTACCAAATCTTTTGCTAAATATGGAGCCAGATATGGAATAAATGTTAACGCCGTTTCGCCGGGTCCCATTGATAGTAATATGACAAAAAACTGGCCGATTTCAGCTAAAGAAACTCTTATTAGCCAAACTCCTTTGGGAAGACTTGGCCAACCCAGGGATGTTGCAGCTATGATTGTTTTTTTAGCCTCCGATTTGGCTCAGCATATCACAGGTGAAAATGTTTTTATAAATGGGGGATTTTTAATGAATTAAAATAAGCAAGGGTTAATAAGAAAAGGTGTAAAGGGAAATAATAACAGATAAGTTTTTCGTAAAAAAAGTTCTTCAGGAAAATTAAACTATTACCTAAATATTCATCACTAGTATAATTTGATTGTTCCAATG
>CAZGDY010000001.1:8939-26812 GCA_964524965.1 uncultured Clostridia bacterium | reverse complement strand
GCATATTACAGGTGAAAATGTTTTTATAAATGGGGGTTTTTTAATGAATTAAAATGGGATAAGGATTGCCAAGAAAAAATTTAAAAGAAAGTAATAAAAAGTTAAAAATTTATTATGGTTTTTTTATTAGTCTTTCTTCTAACAATTCTATAGGGGAATAATAACAAATAAGTTTTTCTGGCAAAGAAATTCTTTGGGAAAACTGAATTATTGTTTAAATTATAATTCAGGCATTACTATTCCCTTAATATAACCTTCTGTGCCAACTTCAGCTATCTTCATTCCCTTTTCAATATCTTCCAATTTGAATTTATGAGTTATTAATTTATCCATAGGGAAAATACCTTTTTCAAAAGCCCACATCCCTTTTTCTAAATCATCTGCATAATTTGCGGAGTACCAGGGGTGAGTAGAGTGAATTATGGGAGATTTTATCATTAAATAAAACCCTACAGTTAAATCAAGAGTTTGTTGTCCTGCGTAATAAGAAGGAATAAGAATCTTCCCTCTAAATGTTCTTATAAGTTTATTTGCTAAAGCAAAACCAGCTGTTTTCCCGGTTATTTCTACAATGACATCCAATCCTTTTTCTTTAGTTATTTTTTTTACCTCATTTTCTACATTTACCTCTTTCGGGTTTAAAACAATGGTTGCTCCTAATTCTTTAGCAATTTTTAGCCTTGAGGGGATTAAATCAATGGCAATTACTTCTCGAGCTGCACTTTTAGCCAGTCCAGCTAACGTCAAAAGCCCCATGGCACCACACCCGATAACACCAACGTAATCTCCTAACTCGGGAGTAGCTGCTCGTACAATATTAGAGACGCACATTAAAGGTTCTCCTAATGCACACTCTAAAGGAACTCCATCGGGAACTTTGGTAATTTTTTGGGTGGTAGCAATAGCGTAAGAGGCAAATGATCTTCTAATAAGACCGGCTACTTTATCTCCTACTTTAAATTTTTTTACCCCGGAGCCTATATCTGTGATTGTCCCAGAAGGCTCATGTCCCAATACGAGTGGATAATTTATCTCATCGGTTATCCCAATATGTTCTCCATCTTTATCAACCCAAGTAGTGTGACCCTGAAATTGAGGCATTTCAGAATGACAGATGCCAGCAGCTTTAATTTTTATTAATACCTCATTATCTTCTAAACTTCTCAACTCTTCCTCAACAATCTCAAACTTTCTGGGACCGACCAACTCAGCCACTTTTGTTTTCATTGCGTATACCTCCTAAATTATTTAAAACCTCTCTCATTTTTCTTATAGAAAATAAATTTTAATATCTTCAACTTCATTTTCTGCAATTTTCTCAGGTATAACTTTTTATTTATTTATTTACCTGATACAGTTATCTCAATTATTCCTTTAAGTGAATAGCCTCTTCCCCGCTAATTAATTTAACGAATTCATCGTAGGTTGTGTCAGTTGGACGATAACTACCAACTTGTTGGCCATGGCGTAGAATTACAACACGATCTGCTATGGGTAGGACATGTTGTAAGTTGTGGCTGATTACAACAACTCCAAGTTCCCTCTCTTCTCTTAACTTTTTAATTAAGTTTAGGACTTTATGAGATTCTCTTATACCAAGAGCAGAAGTAGGCTCGTCCAATAAAAGAAGTTTTGCTCCCCAGGAGGCAGCTCTTCCTACAGCTATTGCCTGTCGTTGACCACCAGAAAGAAACTGAACTATTTTACGGACAGAGCTAATCTCAATGCTCAGATTTTTTAAAATTTCCTCAGCTTTTTTTCTCATTTTTGACTTTTGTAGAGCATTAAATCGTGTTATTAATTCCCGACCGAGGAAATAATTAGCTGTTACATCGAGATTTTCACAGAGAGCTAAGTCTTGATATACAGTTTCTATTCCCAATTTTTTTGCCACCTGCGGGGTTCTAAGAATTGCCTTTTTACCTTCAAATCTTATTTCACCCTCATCAGGTAAATAATTACCAGCAATAATTTTCATAAGTGTAGATTTTCCTGCTCCGTTATCACCCACTAAGCCAACTATTTCTTTTTTTCCAACATTGAAATTAACATTTTCTAACGCTTGAACACTACCAAACCGCTTTGATATTCCTCTCACCTCTAAAAGAAGGTCAGGACTCATAAATTTGCCTCCTTTTTCGTTTAACTTATTTTACTTATACCACTTTATTAGATTATTTAGACATGTATTTAATTTTTAGTGAATCGATAATCACTGCTGCAAGAATAAGAAGTCCTCTAATGACCTCTACATAAAAGACCGAAACAGCTAAAAGATTCAGAGCTGTCTTAATAGTGCTAAGGAGCAACACTCCGCCTAGGGCTCCGATAATATTTCCTCTACCTCCTGATAAACTTATTCCGCCGATAACTGCAGCCGCTATAACTTCAAAAAGCATTCCTCCTCCCATGAGAGGGGTAGCAGTTTCCATTCGGGCTGTAAGCAACCAACCAGCAACGGCTGCCATACACCCGCCTATTATAAATGCCCCTGTTATTACTCTTCCGGAATTGATTCCAAACTTATATGCTGCATCAGGATTACCTCCCACAGCGAATAGATGCCGCCCCATTCGGGTTTTGGAAGTTATGAAATAAAAAAGAGCATATAAAGCTAAAAATATCCAAACCATCAAAGGTAAGCGGCCTATGTTTATACTACCGACTGCTTTAAAAAAATAAGGCAAGATAGTGACCGCCTGACCTTTTGTAAAAAGTATAGTTATTCCTTTCAACATAATCATCATCGCAAAGGTAGCAATAAAAGGATTGATATTAAGTTTTACCACCAGGTATCCATTGGCACTTCCAACCATAGCGCCAAGAGCAAGCATAATTAGTAATGCTAATACAGGATTTAATGCTAACCCCATGGCGGAGCCTCCAGCACCTGACAAGCAAGCACCGATCATTGCTGTAAAAGCCATAGTTGAGACAATGGACATATCAAAATTTCCACTGAACAAACAAAGTCCCTCACCGATAACCAGTACTCCTATAAATACAGCATGTGTCAATATATTAGAGAAAACCCGTGTAGTAAAAAATCTGGGTATGAAAATACTAAAAATAACAAAAAGTAAAACCAATATAATCCAAATGGTTTGGTTCAAAAGCACGTTACGTATTCGCTCATTCCAAACTGACTTGGAAAATTTAGTTGTAATAGTACTCATCCTCTATCGCCTTATCGATAATTAATTAACCCTACGGGCTTCCCGGAATAATTAGCCAAGAAACCCGTAGTTACAATATTTTTTTCTGTTCTATCCCATTTTACTGATATATGTTTCCCCAAATAGCTGGATCATCAGCATTAATTTTACCTACAACTTTGCTAGGAGTCTCTGCTGTTAGTCCCCACTTTTCACGTATTACTTCTATCTCAGCATCTATGAATTCAACACTCATCCCTGGTTCAACTAATTGAATTTTCCCTGGAATTTTCTTACCTTCAGCAAGTTGTACAGCCCAATATGCTCCTATTTTAGAGGTTTTCAAGATCGGAATTTCAGTGGTCATATCTATGTATCCCTCTTTTACATAGGGCAGTCCAAAAGGCATGGCACCTGAGGAGACCATAAAAATATGAGGTTCTTCTCCAGCCGGTTTGTAGTCTAATCTTTTTAAAACTGGTGGAAGTGCCTGAGTTAGCCAATCGCTATGAGAGTATATCCCATCGGTATCTGGATAGGCAGTTAACCAATCCTCTGTAATATCGGCTGCTTTTTCAAAAGACCAGGCTTCAGCTTCTTTTGACGTTAACTTAACTTCCGGGAACTTACTCATCAGGGACATAAACCCTGCATGAAACTCGACTGAAGCTTCATCAGCCAATTCTCCCATTACTTCTAATACTGTTCCCTTATAATCTCCATATCTGGTGCGAAGCAGATAGAGTAGGTTTATGGCGCTTTTTTGTCCGATTCCAAACATATCGGCTTTAGCAGTGAAATCTATCTCTCCTGCCTCCTTAAGAGTTCGTACAATAACAACTACCGGGATTCCTGCCTCTTTCACCTTTTTAACTGCACCAACAATTCCTCGTGAATCAACTGCGCTGATAATAAGTGCATCAGGGTCCAAGGCGATAATGTCATGTAATTGTTCAAGTTGTCTTAGATTTTGATTAGCTGCATTGAGGGCTTTAAAATCATAACCAAGGGACTCAACCATTTCCCCGGCAGCATCTACCGAAGCCACCCAAAATGGATCTTCAGTCCAGCAAACTGAATAAACAATTAAGCCCTTTTTCTCGGCACCTATGCCAGGAGAAGCCATAACAAAGCTTAATAAGCTTACGCATAGGCCTAACACCATCAAGATTTTTATTTTTCCCTTCATTTTTACTTTCCTCCTCTTGTATTGTTATGGGTATAATTAGATAGCAGGTAAACTGTGTTATCCCTGTTAAAATTATCTACTATTTTTTCCCAGACATCACATACTCTTACTGAGTAGCTGAGGATTTTTTATTTTCTTCTAAAATCCAGTTCTTTTCAGGTGTACACTTTGTATAAAAGGAATTGTATCTGAACATTATTTTGAGTAGAATGGTGAATTTTAATGTTGAATACATCAAGTCTTGGGAAAGTTTCAATGGAATTTCTTAGCGAATCTAGCCCTATGAGGAAGAAATTATTTTTTAGGTTCCAACTTGCTAAAAGGAGAAATTTGCTCATTTAAAACAGCTGCATTTTCAGAATAAATCTTTTATCTTTGCAAATCAGGTTTTTTTCTGAAAGAGAAAATGATCTGAGGGAAATATTAAGGGAATCTGGCAAGTCTCCGAGGTAATTTGGTGAAAAAGTCTATTGAAGTTTATAATCGTTCCCATATTCCTGAGCTGCGATATTTTTGGATCTGCTGAGGATTTTTAAAACTTAACACTGTTGAGGATATTAAATGTTTTTCTCCTTAAGCAACAAGATAGTTAGGGTTTTATGGGGGTGTTTTTTTGTGGAGGATTTTCTGGAATAAGATGAATTAAAGAAAATTACAGGAGGTAAATGTCGTTTGAATTAGGTAATTCATAACTTTGCTCTGCCTCAAATTAGAGTAAGCAGAAGAAAGAGAAGAGTAAAAAGAGCAGTAACTTGTCTTAGAAATGGATGTTGCGATACTAACTCTATCCTAATTGAGAGATTAAGTTAATTAGAGTAGCGATGTCACAATTCACGGCTTAGTAATATTTTTCACTGTCATATTTTATTATTGACCCATTTTGAGAAAGAACATATTATTAAGTTCCTAAATAATGGCGTCTATAATTTTATCATCTACATATCCGAGGTTTTTGGAGAGCTTTTTTGCCGCTCTTTTAACTAACTCAATTAATTCATTAAGATGCGGGGATTTGAAATGAATACAGGGGCCTCCAACGCTTATTGCCGCTATAACTTTTTCGGTATGGTTTCTCACAGGAGCACCGATAGCTGCAACACCTTCAGTTGCATCCTCAAAACTCAGTGCATAACCTTGTTCTTTAATTTGTCGGAGGTTTTGTTTCAAGATGTCAGAACGGGTAATTGATTTTTTAGTCCAGGGAGTAAGTTTCTTGGTGGTAATAATTTTATCGATTTCAGGCTCCGGCAAATAAGCAAGAAGTACTCGGGGGCTAGCACCAATATGCATGGGCATACGTCCACCAACTACCAAAAAAAGAGCTTTTAAATAATTGTCACCATTTATTCTCTCCAGACAAAGAGCTTCATCTTCGTATTGAACAATCAGGTGAGCCGAGTCTCCTGTTTTTTTTGCGAGATCCATCAAGACAGGTTTAGCTTCTTCTCTTAAGCTCATTCTCTTTAGCACAGCACTTCCTACCTCGAAAACTTTTAGCCCCAACCGGTATTTAGATGTTTCTGTATTTTTCTCGATGTAACCGCGATTTTTTAATGTGGTTAAAAGCCGATAAATTGTACTTGGACTTAGCGCTAATTCATGGCTTAGTTCCTTAATGCTTTTTTCTGGTATTTTGTTTTTTAACGCTTCAAGAATATTTAGCGCTCTTTGAACAGAGCGAATCATTAATTTACTTTGGTTGTTTTGTTTCATTTTTTCACTGTACGAAATCACTTTTCACTCTATAGTATAGCATAGTAAAATTTTTCTGTCAATTTTTTTTAAGAAGACCTCTGAAGATATTTTTTAGTAAGCTTAGCTGTTTACTGAGTGTGTTTTCCATGGGGCAACTCGATTAAAGGGTCTGCCAGTTCTAATCTTCAGGTAGTGCTTCAGGACTCCATGTATCACGAAGTCCTGAGAAAGCACCAATTCTACCAAGTGAGGTCTCCAAGATTTAAGTAGAATTAAGCCATTGGTGCCCGAAATACCGCAGGAAAAGGCAGCGAGTAGGATTTCAGCACCCTCTTACGGCTCATTGGAAAGTTTTGTTCAGGTAATGTTTTTCTTTTTCAAGGAGCCTTCCAATAGCCTTTTTTAGGAAAACTCACCTGTTACAAAATATCTTTCCCAATAATAAAGATTAAAGAGTTAAGAGCCCATGGAAATTTAATCATAAAATTTAGGGGATAATTTAAACTGCTTTAACTGTTCCCCATCATGGCCAAATACAATTTTTGCATTGTATTTTTTTTGTAAATTGGTTATTTTTTTAACCGAACGGTAAAATCCCAGAGAGTCATAGACCATTCCTGGCAGACGGGGGGGAGGGCCATAGTTTTTTTTTGCCTTTAGGGCATCCGAGGGAAAAATAAATACTCCACTGTTTTCCAGATGTACGATCATTCCTAAAATTCCAGGTGCATCACCTTCCAGAGTAATAATCTCTATTCCTTCTGCTAATTGGAAATTTTCATCAACTGGATTAAAAATAATACCAGGAATGTCAAAATCATCGGCTACGTAAGGCCCAACATTTCTTTCCAGCCCCACGTGGGTCATAAATAATGCCTCACGAAGCTCTGTGGTGTGAACATATACATTTTTACCGGCTTTGGTGTTACTGAACAAAAAAAGGTTTCCTGCATGGTCAATGTGAAGATGTGATAGGACCAGTATATCAATATCTTGAGGGGAAAGGTGATGTTCTTTTAGTTTAGCTTCTAAGGTATCTTCCGGTTTTAAGTAATGAGGGCACAACTTGCGTAAACGTTCAGGCCAGTGACCCTTTAAATTGTTCGGGTGGCTGGTAGTGTCATAGAGTATCCATCCAACATCGGGGTGTTCTATTAACACGGTTAAAGAAGGTACATTTGTTTCCCATTCAATTGAAGGATGTTTGTTATCAACGGTTGCGATGTGTGCAAAAGAGAGATTTAACTCAACATCATTCTCAAAATGCCCATGGTTTTGAATATACATTTTCATCTTTGCCATAATTTTCTCCTGTACTGGTATGTTTTTATTTTTTAAAAAAACTTATCTCTTATGCAGAAATTAGAAATTGAGAATTTACCATCACACCTCTTCCAATAGGAAAAAGAGTATTGGTTAAGTTTTTGTTACAGTACTTGTCCAATTTCAAAGCCTTCTGAAATAGCGCTACCAAGCCCACGTGGGAAAACACAATCGCCTATTTTATAGACCGGGCAGCCGATAAGCTCTATTTCCTTGGAGAAAGAAGGTAAAACCGGTTTCAAAGACATGGCTATTATTGCTCTTTTGTATGGCAGTTCTCGGTGGGTCCCATCAATGTTAAGCGCTATGTTATCTTTAGTGACTCGGTCAATCGATACCCTGTATATAATTTTGATATTGTGTCTTTGAAGACTTTGGCTAATGTGGGTGCGGAGAGTCCGGGTAATATTTTGAGTAATATAGGATTCGTTTTCGCCTCGAACTAAAAGGGTTACTTCTTTATTTTTAGAGGCTAAGTACAAAGCTGTGTCTACACCCAGTCTTTGTCCTCCAATAATAATGACTTGTTTTTCTAAATTTTGCTGATTAGATAGTGCTTCAAAGGCCGTAATTACTCGTGCATCTTTTGATGTGGTAATTTCTTTTAAGCGGGGAGCAGCACCGGTAGCTATGATTACTACCTCTGGATTGAGAGTACGTAGTGTATGGATATTGGAACTCTTACCGCACTCAACATTCACTCCCAGTTGAGCTAATTTTTGTTCATAATAAGGGATGATAGAAGAGCGGGTTTCTTTACCCGGGATTTTTGCGGTGAGATTTATCTGTCCTCCAAGTTTGGTGTTTTTTTCCAAAAGATGTACATCGTGTCCCCGTGTTGCTGCAACTCTGGCAGCTTCTAAGCCGGCAGGTCCGCCCCCTATTATCACAATCTTTTTTTTATCAGTCGTTAATCTTACTTGATAATCACTTTCAGATTCGTGACCTAAAACAGGATTGAGAACACACCCTACTGCATATTGGTCATCAACTCTGTTGCATTTTTCATTACAATATATGCAGCGACGTATCTGGTCCCACTTACCCTGTTTTGCCTTTGCAGGTAGTTCTGGGTCACAAAGTAAAGGTCGTGCCAGAGCAATATAATCTACATCGTGATTACCAATGAGACGATCAGCTAAAGCGAGATCATCTATTTTGCCAACTACTCCTACCGGTATTTTTACAGCTTTTTTAATCTCGCCCGCCTCATCAGCATAAGGAGCTGATTTTATATATGCGGGTGGAATTATATACTCTACCTTTGCTGCGCATCCTGCAGAGATAAGTAAAGTATTCACACCGGCATTTTCCAGTAATTTGGCTATTTTTGTTGCCTCTTCCAGATTTATACCACCCTCAAGATGTTCATTTCCATCAATTTTGCATATAATACAAAAATCAGGACCGCATTTTTTCTTAATTTGGTCAACTATATCTGTGAGAATTCTACATCGATTTATGGTATTTCCACCATACTTATCATTTCTAATGTTTCCGACTGGAGAAAGAAATTGGTGGAAAAGATAACCATGAGCGCCGTGCAGCTCAACAGCGTCGAATCCAGTTTGCATTGCTCTATAGGCAGCATCAGAAGTATATTTTATGATTTCTTCAATTTCACTTTCGGAAAGAGCCCGGGGTAGTACATATTGGGGATGACCGAGAGGAAATTGTGACAAACTTGAAGGAGCTACTGGTCTGGTTCCGACAATTGCTCTGGTTGTCTGACGACCGCAATGACCTAATTGAAGAGAGCATTTAGTGTTGTGGGCATGTATGACATCTGTTAGTTTTCTGTAGCCGGGAATGAATCGATCATCCCAACTGCCTAACAGATAATACATTCCTTTCCCGGTAGGGTGCACTGCAGTCATTTCTACAGTGATAAGGGCAGCTCCTCCAGCAGCGCGTCTGTCATAAAGAGCAATCATTCGGTCGTTTATATTCCCGTCAAATCGGCCAAGATTAGTTACTGTAGCAGCTCCTATTATTCTATTATCAAGCAGTAAGTTGCCTATCTTAAAAGGCGAAAATAAGTACCTCATTTTATGATTCATATTGTCCTCTCTTTGATTTTGTTAATTATTTTGTTTTAAGTACGTACTTGTTTTTTCACGTATACTATAATTAGGATTAAAATAACCACTCCCTCAACGATCTTTCTACCTGCCTCCGGCATTTTAAGAACAGTAAGCAGACTCTTAATTACCATTAAAATGATAGCTCCTATAAAAGTGCCTATAAGTCCACCTTCTCCTCCCATGATTGATGTACCACCGATTACTACAGTTGCAATGGAAGAAAGAATATATTCGTTCCCTATACCCAAATATCCAGTCTGAGTATATCCGGCTAATATTGCACCGGCAAAAGCAGCAGTTAAGCCACTAATTCCGTAGGTTAAGATTTTCGTACTGCTTACATTTAATCCAGAGGCGTGAGCTGCCAGTTCATTGGTTCCGATAGCAAATATTTTGCGGCCATAGGTTGTTCCCTGGAGAAAAAAGATTGCTATACCCGTAATAATTATCCACAGTAGGAAGTTAATGGGGAACACCTCTAATACCATAGCACTTCCTAAATATTGGAGTAATGGTGTAGCGAATCCTGCTGCTGAGCCTCGGCAGTAAAGAAGTGTTGTACCTTCCACGATGGCACCTACTGCCATGGTCATTATTAAGGGTGGAATTCGCAGGTAAATTATTCCGAGTCCATTACATGCACCAATACCGAACCCCACGGCTAAAACGAGAAAAAGAATAGGCAAAGTGAGATTCCCATAACGTCCTAACAATTCACACATAAAAATATTTCCTAAACTAACTATGGGTCCCACTGATAGGTCTATACCACCGGTGAGAATAACAAGTGTTTGGCCGATACTTACTGTTCCTAAGAAAGAAGCCTGGCGTAAAATTACGCCAAGGTGTACAGGATTTGAAAAACCAGGAACCAGTCCCTCTCCCAATAACAATAATCCAATAAGAAAAATAAGTAGGAACAGGTACACTTTAGTATTTTTAGAAAGCTTAGAAAATATCAATAATTGCATTTTTCTTATTCTCGATGTAATCATGTCTAATGTCTATCTTTTGTAGGTGATATTGATATTTACTACAAAATTACGTTTCCCCTATCAATTTTTTCCCTTTGTGGGTAATTTTTCTTTTTAGCAGTTTCAGTGAAAACTCTCCTTCCACGGAAGTAATTGCCACCGAAACAATTAAAATAATTCCCTTCATTATGTACTGATAGAATGTAGATATACCCAACATGTTCAGTATATTATTTAAAAGGTTCAAGATAAAGGCACCGGCAATGACTCCGATAACTCCTCCCTCTCCACCTCCCAGACGTGTTCCACCAATTACACCAACAGCAATTGAATCTAATACATAAGGTGCGCCAATAGCAGTATCACCTGAATACATTCGTGCAGCAAGGAAGATACCAGCAAAACTGGCTATTAAACCGGCTATTGCATAAGTAAAAATTTTTGTTCTGCCCACATTTATGCCAACCCGTGATGCAACTTGCTCGCTTCCGCCTATTATATAAATAGTTCTTCCCAGTGTTGTATAACGGAGGAAAAACCAGACAAGCATAGTTACCCCCAGAAAAAGAATAAGAGGGACCGGAATTGGGCCAATGTTACCGGTAAGGGCGGTTGCAATTGCTGGGGATACAAAACCTCCTGGAATTGGCATCCAAAAGAGCGCTATCCCCATAAAAACAGATGATGTAGCAAGAGTAACGATAATAGGAGGAAAATTTCCTTTGCCAATTAATACCCCATTGAGTGCTCCCGCTCCCAGACCTATGGAGAGAGGAACGAGCAGCCATATAAGTATTCCCAGGGGACTATCTTGTAAAGGAATGCTTGCCGCAGCAACATTAGCTAAAGTAATTATCGATCCTAATGAGAGGTCGAAACCACCTGTTAACAACACTAATGATTGAGCAATACCAACTATGACTAAAGGTGTAACCTGAGATAAAAGATGATGCATATTCATAAGCGTTCGGAATGAAGGTGACAAAAAGGCACCTACTCCATACAAACTCATAAAAACAATATATACAACTAAAATTTTTTTGGTGGAACGATTCTCGAACCAGTGATTTTTTCTTTTTATCCCCGAACTTTTTTGATTTATTTTAGGACTCAATCGTTGTTTTCCCCACAGCAGCTTGCATAATGGCCTCTTCTGTTATTTCTTTACCCTCTAATTTTTTAGTAACTTTTCCCTCATACATAATTATGACTTGGTCACAAAGACCAATTAACTCCAGCATGTCGGTGGCATACATAATGATTGCAACATTTTGTTGGGCTAAGTCTCTTAAAAGATAGTATATTTGACTTTTTGTAGCTACATCTACCCCTTTTGTAGGTTCTAATAACAATATTACCTTAGGGTGAGCAATGAGCCATTTAGCTAATACTACTTTTTGAAGATTTCCTCCGCTGAGTGATGGTAAATTTTGCTTGAGACTGGTTATTTTAATGGCAAGTTGGCTAACAATTCCTTGTAGGGTTTTTTCTTCTTCTTTCTTGGCAATAATTCCTAAGTGTTGTCTTTGTTCCAGCGTGGCAATAGAAATGTTTTCCCTAACAGGGCGAAGCATAAAGAGTCCCTCTGTTTGTCTATCGTCAGGAATTAATATAATGTTTGCCCTTTTTGCTTGTTGAGGGCTATTTACAGCAACCCGTTTCTCATGGATATAAATGTCACCTGTTTCTTTAGATTCCAGTCCAAATAAAGCGCGCAATAGTGTTCGCTGTCCCTGTCCTTCTAAGCCACCTATCCCTAAAATTTTCCCACCATATACTGAGAAACTCACATCGAAAACTTTTTTTTCCACTGATAAGTTTTTTACCGTAAAGATTTCTTTTTCCTTTTGCTTTTCTTTCACATGAGGGGGAAAGATATCTTTTAGCTCCCTTCCGACCATCATTAGGACGATTTTGTCCTCATTAAGTTCTTGAATAGGGTAGGTGTTGACCTTGTTGCCATCTTTTAATATGGTAACTCGGTCAGCTATTTGCATAATCTCCTTAATACGGTGGGAAATAAAAATAATAGTGTGTCCCTGCTTTTTGAGTTTATTGATGATTCCAAAGAATTTTTCCACTTCTTGCCTTGAGAGTGCAGCAGTGGGTTCATCTAATATAATAATATCAGGATTTTGGGTGAGAGCTCTACAAATTTCAATTATTTTTTGCTCGGCAACGGAAAGGTCCACCACGATGCGATTGGGATCTATTGAAAAACCAAGCTCACCTAATACCTTTGTACTTTTTTCTTCCATTTCATCCCAATCAACCATACCTAACTTATTTTTTGGGTGCTCTCCTATAAACATATTTTCCATTGCAGATAGGTGTGGGATGAGAGAGAGTTCTTGGAATACTATGCTGATACCCAGTTTTTCAGCATCCAGGATATTTCGTATATTAACCTTTTTTCCTCTTAGTAGTATTTCTCCTTCATTGGGAGAATATATCCCTACTAAGATTTTCATTAAGGTGCTTTTTCCTGCTCCATTTTCCCCAGCTAAAGAGTGAATCTCACCTTGTTTACAATCAAAATCAACAGAATTCAAAGCTTGAACTCCGGGAAAGGTCTTGGTTATAGACTCCATCTTTAATATATAGTTATTGCTATTTCTCATTGAACCTGTTTAATTTAGTAGGTAGAATGTAACGGAGAAAGAGGGAGAATATACACAATCTCCCTCTTTTTTATTATCTTTTACTTATCCACTATCGGGCAAAGAGTTCCTTCATTGCTTCATCTGGAAGGCGTGTATTACACCAGAAACTGTCAGGAAGATCAGACTTAAAATAGGTATCTATATCTGCATCAGTTATCGTGGGAATAGGTATTTTGGTGTACTTGAAGTAAGGTCTTCC
This sequence comes from uncultured Clostridia bacterium, assembly GCA_964524965.1. Taxonomy (GTDB): domain Bacteria; phylum Aerophobota; class Aerophobia; order Aerophobales; family B3-G15; genus Kmv34. Next base: position 13,530 of record CAZGDY010000001.1, on the reverse strand, counting down.
CTGAATGATGGTAAGAGCAACTCCCAAAGCTGCAGCTCCAGTATAAGTGGGCATGCTGGCTGAAATTCCCTTAAATCCCTCAGGTTGATATTTTTTCCATAATCGAAGGTATCCGTTGTTGTCCTCACCAGCCATAGGAACCAGAGGTCGACCAGCAGCAACGAAAGCTTCAATAGCACCCTGGGTCATTGCGCCACCTTGAGACCATACACCGTCGATTTGTGGATGTGCGGCGAGAAAATCTTCGGTTGCTCTTTTTCCTTGGGCATAATCCCAGTGAGCCCATGCTCTTCCCAATATCTCAATTCCGGGGTATTGATTAAAGGCAGACATAGCCCCGTCTTCCCGTTGTTTATCAACTAAGGTACCTTTTACGCCATTGAGGATAATAATTTTTCCTTTTCCATTAAGTTCTTTTACTAACCACTCACCACCTACTCTCCCAAATTCTACCTGGTCAACTAAGATATGGCCAGCAATTTCATGGGTGTTAATATTAGAATCAAAGTCAACCACCACGATGCCGAGTTTATAAGCTCTTTCGACAACTGGGACTAAGGCTGTTGAAGATAAAGGGTCAATAATGATTATATCGCATCCTCTAGCAATCAAATCTTCAAAGTCAGCAATTTGTTTAGAGAGACTTTCGTTTGAATTAGTGAAGAATATTTCTTCGATTACATCTCCCTGGCGCAATGCTTCGGCTTCAATTTCTGCAATCATCTGTACCCGCCATGAGTTGAGAACCGAAAAATTACTTACACCCACTTTATAAGGAGGTGGTTTGATTGGAGTAGTGGGAAAAGTGAACCCAGTAGTTTCCATGGGATGCTCAAATTCTGCTCCCATACAGGAAAAAGACAGTGTCAGGAGTATCACAAGAAACAAACCAACAGTAACAAAAAATTTACTTTTACGGTATTTCATAGTAATTATCTCCTTTCTAACATAATTAGTTTTTTACGAAATTTTCCCAAGAGAAAAAATTATCCATAACTTTCCTTAAAGAAAAGCTTCTTTTACTAATAACCTACCTATTTTCTCACCCCCTTCTGGTTGTATTTTAATGTTTTAGTTAATTAAATATTTTTTTGGTTATCCAGGAAACTTTTTGGAATGTTCATTCACTATACAGTTTAGCTTTCTATTTTATAGTATACTATAAAATGCTATTTTTTGTCAAATTTATCTATTTGGTTTTCTCCCAGTTGTAGATTTTCTTTATTTAAGGAGTTCAGGTATTTAAATAGAAAAATAGAGAGAGCTAAGGTTGTAAAGGAAGCTCCTATGGCCACCAAAAAGGCAAAAACATAAGTGCCCGTAATATCGTAAATATATCCCCCCAACCAGGGACCCAGGGTAGCCCCCAAAAGAGTCCCAAAGAAGGTATTTATTCCTATAAGTTTTCCGATGTTAGCTGGACCATAGATATCTGCTATAATTGCTGGAAATTGTGGTACCCAACCTCCATATCCAATTCCCAAAATGATAGTTCCCAGGTAGAAAAATAACATATGTTCTCCCTGGACAAGAAAAAAGAGCGCTATTCCTATCCCCTGGAAAGTGAAAGATAAAAAAAACATTCCTGCTTTTCCTATCTTGTCAGATATAGCACCGATACCTAACCGTCCAATTACACTGGAAATACCGACAAAGGCTAATGCGCTGGCAGCTTTTGTAGGGTTTATGCCCATGTCTGTAAGATAAGGGACCAGATGTGCAGTGGCAATATATAATCCTAAAATAGCTAAAATATACATAAAATTAAGATACCACATGGGTAATGTTAGTTTTGTTCCACCCAATAGCAAGGGTGTTTTTTCCAAGGATGAAAAACTCTTATTAGCAAGGGTCTTTTTTTTTGTTGTTTTTGGTTTCTCCTTAAGGGGAGGGGTTTTTAGTTTTTTGGGAGCGGACCGGACCAGTCCCCAGGAGAAAGCTGTCCCTACACCCAATAATAAAATTCCGGAAACAAAGTATCCTCCTCGCCAGCCAAAAAAATGAATTAGCCTTTCTGCTATAGGAGACCAGATATAGGAAAGGCCTATTGCTGTTGATACTATTCCCAGAGCTAATCCTCTTTTTTTTGTAAATAATTTCCCTATTGTTGATACTCCAGGTACATATATGGCTCCCATGCCTAAGGCTGTGAGGATGCTGAAAAAGAGAAAAGCCTGGTTCAAAGATTGGCAAAAATACATAAGAGCTACAGATGTGCCTGCTATAACACATCCTAAAGAGAGGATTGTTCTTGCAGCCAGTCGATCACTCATCCAACCCCAAAAAAGAGCTGAAAAAGCATAAACACCCATATGCAGGGAAAAAATAAGGGAGGTTTGAGCCCGAGTCCAACAGAATTCTTCCATCAGAGGTTTAAAGAATACACCAAACGAGTACCGTACTCCATAATCTAAAAAGAAACATACCGATATGGCTACGACTGCCCACCACCCATAATAGATTTTTATTCTCTTTTTCTTAAGGTTAGCTATTTGGTTACTCCTGATTACCAGACTTAAAAAGAACTAAACTATATATATCATTATTATTTACATTTTAACTTAATCCTTAGTTTTTGCAAAAGTTTTCCTTTATTGATAGCTAATTGAAGTTACTTTATAGCGGATAGGTAAGGTTTATGATTTTACAGGTTCAAATGAAAGAATAAACTACATCGCTGCTGGAGGTAAGAGCGAAAACTTACACTCACAGCAGCGGTAAGACAATTTCTTTTATCTCAAATAAATCTTTTCAGGGACTTATCACCTTATTAAATTATTGATAATTCTTGAAGCTTTTCCTTAGTTGGTACTCCTTCTTCGTCCCATCCTCGTAGTGTGTAATATTCTTTTAACATTTTAGCTAAATTCACAACGTATCCTTTTGCTCCGCCCTCGGTGTGAGCAATGGACATTCTTTCTGGAAGTACATCATCTTTGCGGGAAATTCCTAAGTTGGTATTAATTAGTCTTTTTAAATTAAAGCCCCTTTCACCAGTTTTTACTAACTCATCCATATCCATATTCCAACCAGTAGCCAGGTTTATAATCTCCAGGATATGAGGGGGTTTAACACCGGTACAAAGGGTAAATTTGCACATAACTAAAGACTCCATCACTTCATTGAAATCCTGAAAAACTTTTATTACTTGTGCTTTTCCTTCGGTGGCGAATCTATCTATGGGTTTATCTATACCAATTCCCGGGTATGTCAGGCCTCTTTCTATCCAATAAGCTGGAGTAGAGATATGGCAGGCTCCCCGATTGCAGGTAGCATAGACCAAAGCCCAGCTGTTAAAAGCTCGAGAATCATGCATAGGAATCTCTAATCCTTTTACATGCTGTATAAACTGCTCTGCTCCTTTGCCAATTTTTTTCGCAGCTATTCTGCCTCCTTCGGCAAGTAAATCCCCAATTCCTTCTCTTTTTCCCATTTTATCAATCATTTTCACTATAGCTTCATGGTTTCCCCAGGTTAATTCCAAACCATCGAGATCATTTTTAGTGAGCAATCCTTTTTCGTAGCACTCCATAGCAAGAGCAATGCTGACACCAGTTGAGATAGTGTCCATTCCATACCGCGTACAAAGCTCATTCGCCTTAGCGATTGCTTCCAGGTTATCATTTAAAAGAAGGGGACCAAAGCTAGCCATAGTTTCGTATTCGGGGCCTTTGCCTTCTATCATTGCATAAGGACCGTTTTTTACCTCGACTATTCTTTCGCATCCTATGGGACATCCGCGGCAGGCTGCGGTTTTAGTTAAGATGGTTTCGTTCATAGCCTGGCTGGTTACCTTATCGATGCTATTTGGCCAGGAACCTTGTTTAAAATTTTTAATGGGAACATCGCCAAAATCATGCAAGACACCCATTAAACCGTTAGTACCAAAGGCATTCATGCGCTCTCTTCCAGGACTCTTGCGGATAGTTTGATGGAGCTGTTTTGTCAATTCACGGAATTTTTCCTTTTGAGCAAGTTGCAACTTTCCTGTTCCACGAATAGCTATTGCTTTTAAATTTTTTGAACCCATTACCGCTCCTAATCCGCATCGTGCTGCAAATCTGTTATAATCGTTTGCTATACTGGCTATTCGAGAAAGTTTTTCTCCGGCCGGTCCAATACAGGCAATTCTTAATCTCTTGTCGCCATACTCTTCTGTAAGAATGTCTTGAGTCTCAATGGTATCTTTACCCCATAGATGTTTGGCGTCTCTGATTTCTACTTTATCGTCCTGGATTAAAAGATAAACGGGATTATCCGCTTTTCCCTTTATAATTATTCCATCATATCCCGATAATTTCAATTCAGTTCCCCAGTACCCTGCAGCGTGAGCCTCCCCCCAAATACCGGTTTGAGGAGATTTGGCAGAGACAACATATCTACTGGAAGAGGGTGTTGACGTTCCGTTTAATGGACCAACCGTGAAAACCAGGATATTTTCTGGAGCAAGAGGGTCAATATTCCAATCCATTTCTTTTAAAATTTTCGCTGCTAAGCCACTTCCACCTAAATAGGCTCTAGCTACTGTTTCTTCCAAGACTTCAAAAGATACAGCAGGGTCTTTAGACAGGTTAATCGATAAAAGCTTACC
>CAZGDY010000001.1:0-8929 GCA_964524965.1 uncultured Clostridia bacterium | reverse complement strand
ACTCATATACACTAACCCCATAGCAATCGTATGCCACAATCACTGGAAAATCCTCCACATGATAGCGATGGATAGCTTCTGGACCTAGATCCTCGTAAGTTACCACCTCTGATTTCTTTATGCTCTTGGCGATTAAAGCTGCTGCTCCACCTACAGCATGGAAATAAACTGCCTTATTTTTTTTCATACTTTCAATTACTTCTTTAGAGCGAAGTCCTTTCCCAATCATACCTTTGAGCCCTTTATTCAATAAGGCTGGTGTATAAGGGTCCATGCGATAACTGGTTGTTGGACCAGCCGCACCGCAGGCATAGCCAGGTTTAGCCGGAGCTGGTCCGACATAGTATATGATTTGGTTTTTCACTTCGATTGGTAGTTCTTTACCTTCTTTCAAAAGGTTATATAGCCTTTTATGGGCTGCATCTCTGCCGGTGTAAATGTCTCCGGTAATACTTACCGTGTCTCCGGCTCTTAAATTAGACACTAGCTCGTCGGTTAAGGGAGTAATAATTTTTTTTATCATTGGGCAATCTCCTTATCTTTTTTATAAGATGTCTTCAGCATGTCGAGCAGCATGGCAACATATATTTACTGCTACCGGCATACCAGCAATGTGAGTAGGAAAATGTTCTACATTCACCGCTAATGTTGTTGTATTTCCACCTAAACCTCCTGGTCCAATCCCGAGATTGTTCACCCGTTTTAAAATTTCTTTTTCCATTTTGGCAAATTGCTCATCTGGATGGTGTTCTCCAACTTTACGAAGAGTTGCTTTTTTAGCGATAACAAATGCTTTATCTGTTGTTCCTCCAATGCCAACACCTACTATGGTGGGTGGACAAGGATTAGGTCCAGCTTTTTTTACAGTCTTAACTACGAAATTTTTGATACCTTCCTCTCCATCAGCCGGTTTGAGCATAGCTAAAGCACTCATATTTTCACTGCCAAATCCCTTAGGAGTAACTAAAAATTTTATCTTATCTCCAGGAACAATATCGGTGTAGATGATAGCTGGAGTGTTGGTCATGGTATTTTTGCGGGCAAATACTGGATCATCCACAGCAGACTTTCTTAAGTATCCCTCAATATATGCTTCTTTCACGCCCTCATTTATAGCTTCTTTAAATTTTCCTCCTGTAATATGAACATCCTGGCCCAATTCTATAAATAAAATAGCTAAACCGGTGTCCTGGCAGATAGCAATTTCTTCTTTTGATGCTATTTCGTAGTTTTTAAGTAGCATATCAAGTACTGAACGGCCAACTTCCGAGGTCTCTTTTTCTCTTGCTTTTTGCAGAGCTGTTAAAATATCCTGGGAAATATGGTAGTTCGCTTGCAAAAAAAGCTCTTTTACTTTACCTTTAATTTTTTCTATTTGTATCTCACGCATAGTTTTTCCCCTTTTTTATTGTGTTTTCTTTGCCACGATTTATTCTTATCACATTTTTTTTATCATCTTTGATTTGTAATAAATGTTTTTATTGGAAAACACCTCGAGAAAGGATAGTGAATAGATTTTTCATAGCTCTCAATATTTTTTTCAGCTGGTAATTATCTCCCTCATTTTTTCAAGGGCTTTTTCTCTAACTTCGCGGTATATACTCTTTCCTTGTGAGTCCATTCCAACTATTAAGGGACCAAAATTTTTTACTTCAAGAACCCAAATAGCCTCAGGAACACCTAAGTCTAACCAATGTACCTGTTTAATATTTTTAACTCCTTCAGCAAGCTTTACTGCGCAACCCGGTGGAGCTTGCAAATATAACCCCCCAATTTTTTGCAGGGTCGAGGAAGTGTCTTCTCCCATCCCTCCTTTACCTATTATGATTTTTACTCCCAAATCACCTAACATTTCTGTATGTGGTTCCATCCTGATACTGGTAGTTGGACCGATTACCCTCAATTTATACTTACCATTTATTTTCTCTACAACTGGTCCTGCATGAAAAATGACACTACCTTTAAAATCTAATGGAAGTTCTTTGTTTTCAGATAAATATTTCTTTATTCGCAGATGAGCCATGTCTCTTGCTGTCATTATTGTACCACTAATATAAACGGCATCCCCTATTTTCAAATTAGTTAAGGGGTTTAGTAGTGGTGTGATTAGCTCTATTTTTCCCATATTTCGTACCTCGCTACTTTATTTTTCTATCTCATTAGTAACTTAAAATATTCTTTGCCTTTTGCCATCTGAAAATATTCTGATTCCACCTTTTCTAGCAACCCAACAGTGAAAATTAACTGCCACCGGGGCAATAGCAGTATGGGTATAAGCTAATTCAATCTTAATAGCTAAGGCGGTTGTATCACCCCCTATTCCAGCCGGTCCTATTCCCAATTTATTTATGGCATTTAACAAATAAGATTCAAGTTTACTCATCTGGGGGTCAGGATGTTTGTCTCGCCAGTCTCTTGTGCTTACCGCTTTTCTACTTAATTTAGCTGCAACATCCATCTGTCCACCAATTCCTATTCCCAGAGCAATGGGTGGGCAGGGTTTACCTCCGGCGTCAATGACAGTTTTTAGGATAAATTCTTTCAGGCCGTTATAATTTTTTCCCAGTTGGGCTGTGGTAAAAATTTTTATAGCATTACCCAACTCAGCGCCACACCCCTTAAAGCTAATGATAACATCTACATAATTTTGTTTTGGAACATACTGGTATTCTACGTTAGGGACACCTATTCCTGAATTATCGCCGCTATTTTTCCGGGTTAAAGGATGAACTATACTTGGTCTTAAATATCCATCAACTGTTGCTTTTTGGATCGCTTTGGGCAGGTTATTTTTAATTTCTGATAAGTTGCTTTTATCACCAAATGTTATATAGCAGGTAGGAAAACCGGGAGATTGGCAAACTGGTTTTTGCTGCTCTTTTGCCAGTTGGACATTGATTAGCATTGTTTCTAACATCCCTTTGGCACTTTTGTTTTTTTCTCGATTCTTGGCTTGTTTTAACAGTTCCCAACAATCTTCAGAAACTCCACAACATATATCTTTCACCAACTCATATAGTTGCTCATACATACTTACCATACCTTTCTCCTTGCTCAATATTACTGTTTATTAATTATGAAAAGTTATTATAACAAATTATAGATAATCCGTAAAATTTTTTAACTTTATCTTTAGAAATAATGCTATTAAAAGGTACGAGTATTTTTTTACTTTATTTCTGCCCATACCGTAGCTGGTGAGCCATCTAATCCTTTTAATCTTAAGGGAATAGCATAGACACGATTTATTTTTTCTTCCATTATCTTAGACAAATTTACATCTTCTACAATAACAAATTTCTTAGGGACTGGTGATCCTAATAAAGTTTTGTGTACAGGAAACCCCTTTTTTTTAGCCTCCTGCATATTTTCTACTGAAAAAAGATCCAGGGCTAATCCTTTTAAAGAAAAGTTATTTCTAAGATATTTAGCTGCATCTAAAGATAAACCAGGAGCCTGATAAAGATATTTTTCCTGATTTTTACTCCGGTACTTACTAAAACCAGTATAAATCATCAAAAGGTCACATTGGGTTAGTTGCTCTTGATAGATGCTGAGGTCTTTTTGCTCCACATTTTCTCCTTCATTTTTTATACATTTGATTAGTAAGGGTTGGAGAAAAATAAAATGATTTATACTAAGCTGTTCCACAGTGTACCCTTGAGGATTAAAATGAAAAGAAACATCCAGGTGAGTGCTGGTATGAGTAAATATACGGACAATGCTGGTGTTGTTTCCATCTTTGGGCATTCTAGTAGAAGGGATAATTTCTGGTTTTGGACGCCCAGAAGGTAGCACAGCATTATTTTCACTTAAAGGATAAGAAAGCTCTATAATCTTCATTTTACACCCTCTTTTTGTTAGTTCATTTTAATTTTATTACTAAAATCAACTATAACATTACGAATAACTTTATAATTTGATAAGGGTTTTATTTAAAAAACATTGACATATCTTGTAGATGCTCTAGATTGTTGACTTTTGATATAAGATCTGTCACCTTACTAGAGGGCAAAATTTTCTTAATTAATTCTTTAAATTTATCCTCCAGTTCTTCTTGAGATAGAGGATTTTCCGGATCTCCTTTGGGAAATTCTACCTTGTTCTTATATTTTTTCCCATCTTTTGTCGTTACTTGCATAATACAGGTCCATTTTTGTGGATACTGGGTGTCCAATGTCTCATTTAGCTTTAATTGAACGTTTTTCATAAGAGCTTGTATCTCTGTGTCTTTTAAATTCTCTTTACTAAATTCATCTAAGCCTACTTTTCCATACCTTAGCATCAGAGCAATGCAATAAGGAATACTGAATTTAGCTTGATATGGAGTTTGAGGAGTAAAGCTCTTTGTTCCCCCGGCTATATCTAAAGCAAAAGCGTAGGTTTCAAGAGTAACTTTTGCAATATTGTGATAGTCAAGATTATACTTGGTCATCAGTTTTTTTACTGCATCTATAGCTGAGTGCGTGTGGCGACAAGAGGCATACGGCTTAAAAGAAACTCCTATCATTTTACATTCTTCATCTAATCCTTCTGTTATTTTTGCAAAGTCACAGTTTATACTGGTGGCCTTGCAAAATCCCTTTTCTCCCTCCAGTATTCTTTTAGCTCCGGTAAATCCTTTCTTAGCTAAAAGTGCTGCTAATAGTCCATTTTGCGCTGCTTTGGCCGGGTGAAGTTGTTTACTCATAGCTCCGTCAATGAGAAATTCCCATAATCCTGCAGCTTGAGTTCCTGCGTTACCCATCGCGTTTATCATTTCATCTTTTTGCAGGTGAAGGATTTTCCCGGCTGCAACGCAGGAGCCAAAATTACCACAGGTTGCGGTTGTGTGCCACAGTTTATAGTGGCTGAGACCAACTGCCTCTCCAATTCTAATAGATGCTTCGTACCCTAAGATTATAGCTGTTAGAAAGGTTTTTCCGTCTATCTTTTCTTTCTCGGCAACTGCTAAGGCGGCGGGAATAACTACTGCTGCAGGGTGATAACTTGCGGCCCGATGCACATCATCCAGTTCCAAGACATGAGACATAGCAGCATTAACCAAAGCAGCATTTAAACAGGAGTTTTTTTGGTGGTGATTGATCACGGTGGATTCTTCAACCCCTCCTTCTTCATCGATGAGTTCTACCAGTATCTGAGTTGGTATTTCTTTGGAGCCGGCAAAAGCCGATCCTAACCAATCAAGAAAACACTGTTTGGCTTTTGCTATAACCGATGGGGTAAACTGAGAATAATCTGTTATCATCAGGTGATCAACTAATTTTTCAGTAATTTTATTATTTAAGAGATTATCGTTATTCATGCTTTTTTTCCTCTTTTTGACGGGCGGATTTTACTGATTTAATTACCTTGTTCGTTGATAACAAGGAAAGTCCAAGATAGTTAGCAGGGTCGAGGAGTTCATCGATTTTTTTTTGACTAAGATATTTGGTTACCTCAGAGTTTCCCATAAGGCAGGTTTTAAAAGAGATATTTTCCTCAAAGGATTTCATGGAAAGCTCATAAATTAATTCGTGGGCAGTTTGACGACCTATTTTATGAGCAAGCTCCAACATAACTGCTTCTGAGGCGATTAATCCCTGTGAGAGAGTAAAATTTTTCTTCATGCGCTCAGCTCTTACCACTAAGCCAGATAGCACTCGTTTCAATTGGTGCAGGATAGCACCTGTCATTATACAAATCTCCGGAATGTATTCCCATTCAGTTTGCCAGGTTCGCATATCTCGCTCGTGTTCCTGAATCATTCCTTGGAAGGCTAAGGGAAGGTTGGCATGGACGATTTTAGTAAGAGCCACAATTCCCTCCGAAATCATAGGATTGCGTTTATGGGCTATGGTGCTGCTTCCTACTTTTCCTTTGGTGAATGGTTCTTCGAGTTCACCAAATTCTGTTTTTTGCAGACTAGAAATTTCATTGGCAATTTTAGCACAGGTGGCATCAAGAAGTGCCAGAACCGCTATGAATTCAGCAAACCTATCGCGGGAACAGTGCCAGGCAATATCCGGTACTTTTAGCTCTAATTTTTGCATGGTGAGTTTTTGTACTTCAGGGCCGATCTTACCCAGAGAAGCAAGAGTGCCTACGGCTCCCGTGAGTTGACCCACAAACAACCGTTTTTTAGATTCTTTAAGTCTTTCAATGTCACGTCGCATCTCACTTACCCACACGGCTACCTTCCATCCAAAGGTGATGGGGAGGGCATGTTGACCATGGGTTCTACCCATCATAATGGTGTGTTTATGACTTTCAGCAAGATTTAGTAAGATCTGTTCAATTTCTCGGGCATCATTAAGCACCACTATAAATGCTTCTTTAAGCTGCAGTACAGCTCCGGTATCCATGATATCCTGGGTGGTTGCTCCCCAGTGAACGTACTCGCCCGCATCTTTCTCGCAGGCTTTTTCCAGGGCTCTTACTAAGGGGACTATAGGATGAGAAGTAAGATCAATTTGTTCTTTAATATATTCTGCATCCATAAATGAAAAGCGAGCTTTTCGGCAAATCTCTTCGGCGGCCTCTTTAGGGATAATGTTGAGTTTTGCTTCTGCCTCAGCAATGGCGGCTTCCACATCAAGCCATTTTTGGATAAGGTTCTCATCGGAAAAAATCCTTCGCATTTCATTAGTACCAAATTGGTCCCGAAAAAATCTTGAATCTACTATATGCGAACCCATTAATTTCTCCTTCTTTTCCCTTTAGGGAAAGTTATATTTTTTCGAAAGATATAGTGAAAAAATCGATTAATTTTTAGGACTTGATATCTGTAATTTCAGGTAAATATTAAATGCCAATATATTCGTAATAGTTGAGCTTTTCTAGAGGGATTTCTGAGCATCCTACAGAAGATGGCCTCACAGTACTTAACTTTACTTTTAAATTTAGAACATTTCCTGTTTTTTCTTTGGGACCATTTGTTCAATCTAAATTGGCTCCTCGGCTCCTTCTTGACTGTGAAGCTCATCCCATATGATCCCTGCCGTCAAAGCAGCACCACTACCCGTAGCCTGAGGACATTTTTCCTGATGCCCCTTCAATTTAAAGAAAAACTCACGGTCTTCCTTTTTCAACATATCAAGCTCACGCCCAAACAACTTTCTTCGCACATCAAAACAGCTAACCCCTCTCCATTCTTTTTGGAAAAGATCAACCAATTTTTTAACTAATCTTGTGGCGTGCATACTGGCAATTGGTATGTTAAACTCGGTACGAGTACGGCCAAAGAAATAGTTGATGGCGATAATTCCACCACATAAAGCCCCGCACATACCAAGTCCACTGTCACCGGCTCCTCCGTGAAATCCGAAGGATACTTTAAAAATGTTGTCATCCCTTATCTGAAAAACATCCTGCAGTGCAGCTAATGTGGCCTGGGGACAATAAGCTGCTTGTTGTTCATACCTATAAGCAAGCTTATAAGCTCTTTCTATCAACTTATCCCTTGACCAGTTTAATATGGAAGTTTCTATATCCACATCCTCACTTTTTTTGTATTATTTATTTGTACCCTACAATAACTTATTTGTAATGTTTTTCTTCCCTGAGGGGTATTTCAATAACTCTTTTTTAAGAAAATTTAACGATTATGTATATCTTACTATTGTAATAGTTTTCGAAGGTTATAATCACACTTCAATTACTTAAATTATTTTAATATGAGCCATATTGATGGGCTGCTCTAATCATCGCTAGATAATTCTCTGCTTTACAACCAGGATGAATGGAATTGGAAGAGCTTATGATATATCCCCCTCCAGGGGCTGCTTTTTCAATAGTTTCTTTAACATTTTTTTTAACCTCTTCTTCGCTGCCAAGTACCAGTAAAGTGCGACAGTCAATATTCCCCATCACAGCCATTTTCCCGCTTACATATTGTTTAACTTGTTTGATATCCATGCATTGCGGTTGAATTGGATGTATTCCGTCAAATCCTATCTCTAGCCACTCATCTAGAAGTGGCCAGACGTCTCCGTCGGAATGTTTTGCTATTAGTTTTCCTTTCTGGTGAATATGCTCAACTATCTTTGCGTGAGATGGTTTAAGGTACTTCCGGTAATCCTCCAAGGAAAATAGCAAACCTGTCTCATGAGCGAAGTCACCATTCATTATAAAGGCATCTACTCCTATATCAATTGCTATATCAATGGCTTTTAAAATAAAATCTGTGGCTACCTGGAGTAGCTGATGCACAAGTTTAGGGTTTTCCCGGAAATTTAATAAAAGATTTCCCATCCCTCCTATCGAACGCCAACTTACCTTGAAAGGGTCGGTAAGTGGCATCAAATGGGCTCTGTTCCTGCCAAATCTTTTTATTACTAATTGTAAATCAGAAAAATCCTCAAGTTCAAGTTTAGAAGCCATGTTAAATTTCTTTGCCTCAGAAAGACTCCTAATGTAAGGTTCAGCAGGCATAGGTTCTCCGTGAGGACTTGCATTATGGATTCTACCATATTTATCCCTGACTTTATTCCGAGAAATTTTCTTAAACCCTATTGAAAAATGATAAGAAATTGCGTCCAGATTTAATTTTTCTAACACATTACAGTAGAGTTCCATATACTTTTCACCTTTGCGCGCCTCTGATAAAACTTCCCTTGATAAATTTTCATCTTTATCATCAGCGTTTGTTTCAACCCCTAATAGTTTAACTAATTTTCGGATAATGGGTTCGTCAATTGCTAATTCACAGATTGGTACTTTATCAGGTTGCTTTCTGTTAAGAGCACACAAAAATCTTTCTCGCTGGTTCATAACTGCCTCCTTCTTTAATTTTGGGGTAACGTCAGAAATATTTTTTTCTTTTTTTCAGGAGAAACTTTACTACTTGGGGATGAACACCTAAGACTTAGACAAAATAGGCCGAAACAATAAAGTCGACAGAACTAATTAAACTCCAAAAAATTAAAATAAATTTATTAATAAATTAAAC